>JANXVA010000087.1 GCA_025351875.1 Myxococcales bacterium
AAGCTCGGTCAGGTCATGGCGCCAAAACGGGCTGGAGAAGTCGGGCTCGAACTCCGCGACGGCCTCCTCGATCATGGGAAGCGCGCGGTCGTCGCCGTAGTCGGCGAAGTACATGGCCCCGAACACGAGGTCTTCGTCGAAGACGTCGCAGATGGCATCGAAGATGCGCTCGTCCTTGATCCCGAGCTTGGCGAGGACCGCGACGAGCGCGTGCGCGACATCCTCATCGCGAGCATCCTTCAGGCGAAGGAGCGTGGGTTCCAGAACGGCGGCGCCGAATTCGGGGAGACGAAGGAGGAGATTGGAGTTGATGACGTGATCGAAGGTGGTCTCGACGAGCACATCGAGCATCGGCTCGATCGCTTCGGTGGCCTTGAGGTCCGCGAGCAGCTCGACGGCGTGGATCGGTGGCCAACCCTCGGCGGGCGACTCGCTCATTCCGAGCTGCTCGTCGTTGAGGATCGCGATCAGCGGCGGAACCGCCTCGGCGCGGAGGGCGAGGATCTGCTCACGAAGCTCGGGCGGGAGCTTCTCTTTCGTGCCTCGGAGCTGGTCGATGGGCGTCACGAACGGGTGCCTACTCGCGGTCGAGGCGGGGCGTCAACGTCTACCGCTTGGCCGCCTTGCACCGCGCCGCCAGGTCGAGCACGAGACCGCGCACGTCGGCCTGTAGCTCCTCGTCACGGGCTCCACGAAGAAAGTCCGCGACGCGCCTCGGGCCGACGCCATCGAGGTCCGAGAAGTCCTTCTCCAACACGGCCATCGCTTCGCTGGCCTCGGCGTCGTCGAGCAGAGGGACCAATCGCGCAACGACATCCTCGATGCCCGCTCCGAAGTGGCGGAGCAAGTAAAAGAGGTCGTACGCGTCCTTGTTCTCACCGCGATTCTTGAAAGCGAGCGCCTTCAGGACGACGTACGCGCCCGGTCCCGCGACCCAAACCTCCCTCGACGCCACCTCTCCCAGGATGGTCTTGCCGTCGAGTCGGATGCGCTCACGATCAACGAACGCGAGCCGGAGACCGGGGGCGATGATGGCTGCAAACTCCGACTCGATGTTCCGGAGCGTGCCCGGCCGATCCGCGGCCAGGCTCGGCGGAATCAGGAAGTCCACGGTCACCGTTGGAGGGCCGTCGATCTGCCACCGCTGGCGGGTCGGCTTGCCATCCTCGTTCTCGGTCTTGCGAGAAGCCTGCTTGGCGGAGCCGCTCGGTGAGAGCCTGGTAGCGCTGGTCGTCGAGGATTGCGAGCGCGACCCGCGAGGACGACCGCCAGAGCTTGCGGGTAGGCGTCAGCGCCGTCGCTCTGCCGGAGCTGATAGAGCCAGTCGTCGAGCCGCGCGACAAGCGTCTGCTGCGACATCGTGCGGACGTTCGGCCGAATGAACGTCGCGTGAAGAAAACCGATGATCATCGGAGCGTGATCCGCGGCCAGGAGACGCCATCCAGGATGTCCGCGCTTCAACGCTTCGAGGGTTGCGTGGTCCATGGCGGCGCCGGCAGCGACGATAGGCCGTTCAGCTCGCGAAGCGCCGTCTCCCCTCCGACGCCTGCCAGAGCTGAGACGGGAAGATCTTATCCTGTAAATACTTGCGCAACCACCGTACTAAGTGCCATTTTATTGCGAAATAGGCCCACTAGGGCGCCCTTATCGAGCGAAATCATGCCGCGATCGGCTTCACCCCTCCCCGAGATCTTCCTCTCGACGCCGCGCCTCGCGTCGCGGGTGAGCCGCGACCTGAAGGAGGGGCGGGTCCGCAAGCTAGCGCCCACCGTCTACACCACGAACGTAGCGGAGGCTCCCGATAGCCTCGTCCGGCGCCAGCTTTGGCAGGTCGCATCGCTATTGTTCCCGGACGCGGTCATCACCGATCGTACGGCGTTTGAAGCGGGCCCGTCCGAAGACGGCTCCGTGTTCTTGGCTGGAACAACCGCCCGCGACGTCGCGCTGCCCGGGGTAACGCTCCGCGTCCGGGAAGGAGCCGGACCGCTCGCTGGCGACACGCCGTTCCTGGGTCTGTACATGGCGAGTCGTGCCCGCGCGTATCTCGAGAACCTTCCCGCGTCGCGTGCACGCAAAGGAGTCGCGCGTCGTCTCTCCCGGGCCGAGGTCGAAGAGCGCCTCGAAGGCGAGCTGAGCACGCGCGGAGAGAGCTACGTCAACACGCTCCGGGACGACGCCCGGAAGCTGGCTACGTCGCTCCGGCTCGTGGAGGAGTTCAAGGAACTAGATGCCCTCATCGGCGCGCTCCTCGGAACGCGGGAGGCTCGACTTCGAACCGAGGTCGGGAGCGCTCGTGCGGCTGGCAAGCCCTACGATCAGAAGCGACTCGAGCTCTTCGGGCGTCTTCACGGCGACCTACTCAAGGAGGCCCCTTCGACGCGGGTCGACCCGCGTCGGCCTGGCGAAGAGCGTTACCTTCCATTTTTCGAGGCCTATTTCTCGAACTTCATCGAGGGCACCGAGTTCGAGGTCGACGAAGCCGCGGCGATCGTCTTTGGTGGTCGAATCCCCCAGGATCGTCCCGAGGATGCGCACGACGTCCT
>JANXVA010000091.1 GCA_025351875.1 Myxococcales bacterium
TCGCGAGGGCGCGCAGGTCCAGAAGACCAACAAGTAGTTCAGTTGGGAGCTGAAGGGCAAGACGTGCGATCCGCACGACCTCGTTCGCCCGAACGCCGGCAAGGACGTGCGCGAGCCACCCGGGCTCGGCGGATGTCCCGCGGGCATGGCGCCGATCAAGTCGAAGCCCGGCGCGTGCGTCGATCGCTGGGAGGCGCACGTCGTCGAGCTCCTCGAGGACGACACCGAGCACACGTGGAGCCCGTATTTCAATCCGGGCACGCTGCGCATGCGCGCGAAGAGCGCGCCGAACGCGGTGCCCCAGGCGTACATCTCGCAGGTGCAGTCGGTCACCGCCTGCAAGAACGCCGGCAAGCGACTCTGCAAGGACGACGAGTGGGTCGCGGCCTGCCGCTCCACCGGCAACACGCGCTTTCCGTACGGCAACGACGAGAAGCGTGGAACATGCAACGATCACCGCGACAAGCATCCGGCGATGCAGTACCTCGAGTCGCGCGATCTCTCGGTGTTCACGAAGCTCGAGCACCCGTGCATCAACCAGGTGGCGGACTCGCTGCTCCCCGGCGGAGCGAAGAAGGAGTGCGTCACCCCCGAGGGCGTCTTCGACATCGTCGGTAACCTCCACGAGTGGACGGCCGACCCGAGCGGCCACTTCCGTGGCGGCTACTACGTCGACACCTGGCTCAACGGCCACGGGTGTGACTACGTCACGACGGCGCACGAGGCGCGCTACTGGGACTACTCGACCGGCTTCCGCTGCTGCGCGGATCTGCCCGCGAAGTGATTCGCGCGACGGCGGACGAAACCGCCGTCACTGTCGTCGCCTCCGGTTCGGCGCTTGCATCACGTCGTCCCATGCGTGATTCCTCCTCGCCGGACCCGCCCGAAGCCGCGGAAACCGCGGGCTCCCTCGGGACCACGACCGAGAGCCCGAGGATCGCCGCGGTATCCCTCCCGGATCGGCGACGTATCGACAGCGATGTGCGCGCTTTCCTCCGTGAGCCCTCCACCCCCTGGATCGTCTTCGACCAGGAGGGCCGCCCGCCGTCGCAGCTCGCCGTCGGTGAGGTGCTGACGGTCCCGCGCAAGACGCTCCTCTCCGACTACGATTTCTTCCCCTCGACCCGCGCCGTCGACGACGCGTCCGCTTCGGCGATCAAGCTCGAGCCGAGCTCGCTCGCGGTGGCGTCCGATCTCGAGGACGACGACCGCGAGACGGACCTCGCCCCGAGCGCAGGCCTGCCGAGGTCGCTGCCGCTCGGTGGCCTCAGCCGTCGCGTCCTCGGCGCCTCAGCGGCGGCCGTTGCGTTGATGTCGATCCTCGCCGTCAGCGTGTTCGCGCTCCGCGGCTCTTCGCCCGACGCGACCTCTGCGCGCAGTACGCTCTCGGCGCCGCCCGCGCAGCGGTCGTTCGGTGGCGCCGTGCCGGTCGAGATCCCGCCGCCCGACCTCGCGGCGAGCGCGCCCGTGGCCACGCCGACGCCCGTTGCCGCGCCCGTCGCGCCTCGCGACGAGGCGATGTCCAGGCCTGCCTCGAAGCGCTGGGGACGCCTCTCCGTCGCCGGCGACGCGCGAGGCAAGGACGTCTTCATGGACGGCAAGCGCATGCTCGGCCGCGGCGCCCGCAGCTTCACCGTGATGTGCGGCACGCACTCGATTGCGATCGGCAACCGTGCCGATGTTCACGACGTCGAGGTGCCGTGCAACGCGGAGCTCGTCGTCGGTAGGTAAGCGGCGCGGTGAAACGCTACGACGGGCGGCGAGCCGCGAGATAGGCGCTGATCGCCGTCGTCAGCTCCTCCGTCAGCTGCTCGCGCGTGAGCCCGACGCCGGCCCACTCCTCGCCGACGAGGACGCAGTGGTGCGCGAGCGCGACGCTGAGGAGGAGCGAGAACCCAACGGTACGAGCCGTGCCTGGGCTCTCCTTCGCATCGGTGCAGCTCCCGAGGGCCGTGACGAGCTTCGCGGTCATGTGGTTGCCGATCTTGCGCAGCCCTTCGGCGAGCGAGCGATCGGTCGCGCCGTGCGAGAGGAAGGCGCGCACGAGCCCGCGCCGCTCCTCCACGACGTCGAGGATGGTGCGCACGGCGATCTCGACGACGTCCT
>JANXVA010000120.1 GCA_025351875.1 Myxococcales bacterium
GCGACGTTGAAGTCGGCGAGGCGCACTTCGAGCGTCGAGCCGCGCAGATTCTGATCGGGAAGGCCGATGAGGATGTTCGCCGGCTTGATGTCGCGATGGCAGATGTTGCGAACGAGGTGCGCGTACTCGACGGCCGACGCGACCGGGATGATGTAGTCGAGCACGTGGAAAATTCGCTCCCGCATGTCGATGGCCAGCAGATCGTCTTTTTTCCCGCGGGCGCGGGAGCCCTTGAGACGCTCCTCGAGGGACATCTCGAGGCGCTCCAGGATCATGAACTCGCAGTCGACCTTGTCGCGGATGCCGGGCGGGATGAACTCGGCGTCCTCGAACTCGCCGCTGGCCATGAGCTCGACGATGTTCGGATGCCCTTGCACGCGCTCGAGGAGCTCCTTCTCCATCTGGAAGCGCATGTGGTCTTCTTCGTTCACGCCCTTCTGCAGGATCTTGATGACGATGGGCTTGCGGTAGTCGGTCTTCGACTCGAGCCAGCGCTCCTCCCCGAGGTACGCCTTCGCGAATCGACCCGAGCCGAGCTCGACAGGCTGGCCGCGCGCATCGAGAACGAACGCGTAGGCGCGCGTGCGCGTGATGTGGAACGTCGAAGCGCGGTGCTCTCGCGGCTGCTGATCCGCTCGCAGGCCAAGCGCCTGCGGGGGCATGGAGGGGCCCGAGGGGCCCGAGGGGCCCGACGGACCCGACGCACCCGACGCACCCGCGGGACCCGAGCCGTGACCGTTGCCCTGACCGAGAGGCACCATCGCTCCAACGCCTGGCGGCCCCGCGAATGACAGATCGCTGCGATGCTGCTGCGGCGCGTTCGTGGGCACGTGCTGCGGGTGCTGCGGCTGCTGGCTCGCGAACGGCATGAGCCCCGACTGCCCTGGCGCGCCCATCCCCATCTGCGTGTGCATGCTCGAGCCTTGCGCCGGCGGCGCCGCTTGCGGCATCGGCGGCGCCTGCATCTGGGGCGAGAGCGGCTGCGGGCCCGAGGAGCCGCGCTCCTGCGGCATCATCTGCGAGATGTGGCTGGGCATGGGGCTCGGATGCGAAAGCGGACCGACGCGCATCGACGTGCTCGCGCTCGGCGGACGCGGCATCGACTGCGAGCGCGGCGGTCGAGAGTCGGGCGGGCCGCTCGGCTGCTGCCCCTGCGGGCGTGCTGCGGTCATCGCTGCAGACGAACCCGGATGCGGGTGTGGGTGCTGCTGCTGCTGCTGCTGCTGCTGCGGGTCGTGGCTCGTCGGCTGCGGAGGCGGGGCCGGCGGTTGCGCGACGTGTTGCGGCGGGAGCGCTTGCGGCGTGAATGCGGTCGGCGTGTTGAACTTGCCGTAGTTCACGCGAGCGGGAGGTCCGGGCGCAGCCGGGCTCGGCCCGAAGCCGACCGGCGACGGCATCAAGGCGTCGACGTCGGGCGCGGCGCCGACCGAGGTCGGCATCTCGTCGTCGTCCTCGTCGATGCCCGGCAGCCTGGGCGGCGCTTCCCTCTGCGTCACACGGCTTCCTTTCCTAACGTCGACACATCACGACCAGGTCATTTCCTGGGCTCAGCATGAGCGCGATGGCCAATTGCCCTTCGGAAGAGGGTACCAGAAGGTGCCTTCCATCCACGATAAACAGGCGACCTTCGGGGGTCGCCTGCCCGAACGACCACGTCAGCTCACCAAGGGTCTGGACGGTGGAAGACACCAGATCCGCCGATCCATCGGCGTCGACGGTCAGCGCCGGCGTGGGCCTCTGCCCACGTCGTGCGACGAAGCAGGTGAGTCCCTTCACGTTCAGCTTCTGCTGGGCCCCGGCTGCACCGGGGAGGATCGTGACCCGCACGCGGACCTGGCCGCCCTCCGCGTCGAGGAACGAGAGATCGAGCCGCTCGTGGACCTGGACGTAGCGAACACGGCGCTCGCCGTACTGGGCCACGTGCTCGGGAGCTGGCTGCACGACTGCGCCGCCCCCTGAGCCCTCGACCTCCAGCGCAAGCGCGACGGGCTGCGGCGCGCTCGGCTGCGGCGCGGGAGCCTGGTGGGTCGTCGGCTCGACGGGAAAGGGCGCGATGTTCGTCGGCGGACGGACGTTGAGCGCGTCGCGGAGGCGTTCGAAGAGCTCGGGAGCGCTCGCGATGCGCTCATCGGCCCGCGCCCGCATCGAGTGCGACAGGACGTTGCCCACGTCTCCGCCGAAACCGATCTGCGCGAGGCGTGCGTGGAGCAGCGTGTCACCACGTACGCGATCGTTGAACGTGGTCCGGACCTCGTCGTCACCGAAGACGACGCGACCCGTGAGCATGAACACCGCGACCAAGCCTAGCGCGTAGACGTCGGTTCGTGGGCCCTCGGGCGACCCGCAGAGCTGCTCAGGCGCCGCCCATCTCGGCGAGAAGAGCGCGACGGTGCTGACGGAGGGAGCTGCGTCGGCGGCCCCGGCGCGGTCGCCCTTCTTCAGGTTGCTGTGAGCGATGCCGAAGTCCGCGAGCTTCGGAACGAGCGCGCCACGAACGCGCGCGAAGAGGATGTTCGAGGGCTTGATGTCGCGGTGGATGATGCCGTGCTCGTGCGCCTCTGCGAGCGCACCGCTGATGCTCTCGAGGATCCCGAGCGATTCGTCGGCGGGGATCGCTCCCCGGAGGCGCAGGTGAGTCTCGAGGTTGCCGCCGTCGAGGTACTCCGAGACGTGAAACGGTGCGCCAGGCTCCGACGAGCCCGGAGTGCTCGGCTCCAGGTAACCGAAGTCGTAGATGCGAAGCGTGTTCGGGTGCTGGAGCTTCGAGAGCGCGAGCGCCTCCTGGAGGAAGTGCGAATACGTCGCCTGGAAGACCGCACGCCCGCCGGTGTTGTTGCTGCCCGAACCTTCGGTGAGAGTCGTTCGCAGCAGCTTGATGCACACGACGCGGTCGAGTCGATCGTCGGTCGCGCGATAGATCGTGGCCATGCCTCCGCTGCCGATCCGGTCGAGGACGGTGTAGCGGTCGAGAAGGCGCATGCCTTCGGCAAGCTCTTGCTCGCCTGAACGGCGGTTGCGCGCCATGCCCGTGGAAGCCTACGCCACCTCGAGGCCGCAGGTCGACCTGCGCGACCGGCGGTGAGGCGCACAACCCTCACTTCGCAGGCGGTTGCTCCCTCGAAGCATCATCGAGCGCGCGCCACAGGTACCAGCTCGCGACGGATCGGAACGGGCGCCAGCGTTCGGCGCGCGCGACGAGCGTCGTCGCGCTCGGGAGCTCGTCGGGGCCGTATTTCGCGCGGCCGCCGTTCGCGGGGTTCTTGAAGATGCGCGCGAAGCCCTTCTTGATCCCGTAGTCGGCGACCGGGAGCACGTCCGGGCGACCGAGCCGGAAGATCAGGAGCATCTCCACCGTCCAGCGGCCGACGCCGCGCACGGCGGTGAGCTGTTCGACGATCGCGTCATCCTCCATCCGCCCGAGCTGCGCGAGCGTCGGGACCTCGCCCGCGATCGAGCGCGCGGCCAGATCCTTCAAGCTCGCAAGCTTCGCAGCGGAGAGCCCTGCGGCGCGCAGCGTGGCATCGGGCGTCGCGACCACGACCTTCGGATCGAGGTGCCCACCGGGGAAGATCGCCCGCACACGGCCGAAGATCGTCCCAGCCGCGCGCCCCGACAGCTGCTGGTAGACGATCGACTCGGCGAGAGCGGCGAACGTCCCTTCGGAGTCCTTGAGCTGGAGGCGGAGCGGGCCAATTCGCGCGATGTGCTTGCCGAGCACCGGGTCGGCCGCGGCCAGGGCGCGCAGCGCGGCGTCCGCGTCGTACGGAAGTGGTCGCGCGCCTTGCGAGCCCGCATCGAAGAGCGACACCTGCTTCGTCGACGCGAGCGTGCCGCCCTCGAGCTTCAGGATTCGCGCTTTCGTGAGAAGCCCACCGTATGCGGAGAAGCCGCCGGTCCCTCCGCCCGCAGCGACGACGCGATGGCAGGGCACGATGATGGGCCACGGGTTGGTGGCCATCGCGCGCCCGATCGCCCGCGACGCGCCGGGTGAGCCAAGGGCGGCGGCGAGCTCGCCGTAGGTCGCAGTGCGGCCCGCCGGTATCGCCTGCGCGGCGCGAAACGCTTTTGCGGTGAAGTCCGATACGGCGGACACATCGAGCGGGATCCTGCTCAGCTCCTGGGGTTTGCCCGCGAGGTGCTCGCGCACGCGCGCGATCGCGTCCTTCACCCATGGGGGGGTCGCCTTCTCCGACGCGAGCTTGCCGTCCGCGCCGCCCTTCGCGCCGAGCCGCTCGCGCGTCGCCTTCCGATCCTGCTCGGGGAGCTGCAGCCATGTGAGGCCCGCATCGTTCCACGCGACGCCACATGGGCCGATCGCGGTCTCGAAGAGCGTGCTCGGCATGACGAGGATTCTA
>JANXVA010000122.1 GCA_025351875.1 Myxococcales bacterium
GACCCCGAGATTCCTGGGTCCGGCAGAGCGCAAACGAGCCGCGTGCGTGGTCGGTGCCATGAGTTCCTTCGCGTCCGCTGAGTGAGATGGCGGTGCACGCGAGGATTACATTCATGACGGGGCGCAGCGATATGAGGGGAATCCCGTACGACGCCGGCGTTCGTCACGTGAACATGGACGCCACCCAACCGTCGCTGCGCTCACGGCGCGCTTGTGGCATCGTCCTCCAATGCAGCCGCTCCCTACCGCGATCATCGAGCGCTCGGAACGGCGCGTCGGAAGCACGGTCCGACGCAAGTATCACCTCGATGCCCTCCTCGGAGTCGGGGGCACGGCCGCCGTCTTCGCGGCGACGCATCGCAACGGAAGCCGCGTCGCACTCAAGATGCTTCACCCCGAGCTCTCCTCGATCTCGGAGGTCCAGACGCGCTTTCTGCGCGAGGGTTACGTCGCGAACCGCGTCCGGCATGCCGGTGTCGTCCGCATCATCGACGACGACGACGATGACGAGCTCCAGACCGTCTTTCTCGTCGTGGAGCTTCTCGAAGGCGGCACTCTCGCTGAGCGAACCGCGGCCCAGGGCGGAAAGCTGCACCCCGACGAGGCGCGTGATTACATCGTCGGCGTGCTCGAGATCCTCGAAGCCGCCCACATCGAGGGAATCGTTCACCGTGACGTGAAGCCGGAGAACGTCTTCCTCACGACAGCAGACGAGCTGAAGATTCTCGACTTCGGGATCGCGCGGCTGCTGGACGGAACCGGCGCCACACGCTCGGGGCAGCTACTGGGCACCCCCGCCTTCATGGCTCCGGAGCAGGCCGGAGGACGCGTGCGCGAAGTCGATGCTCGTACGGACGTCTGGTCGGCCGGCGCGCTTCTCTTCAGCCTCGTTGCGGGACGGCCCGTGCACGTTGCGAGGTCGGCGCCCGAGCAGATGCTCTTCGCCGCAACGCACGACGCACCACGTCTGCGGAGCATCGTGCCATCGGCTGAACCGGAGCTAGCCGAGGTCATCGATCGCGCGCTTCGACGCGATCGCGACGAAAGGTGGCCGAGCGCGGATGCGATGCGGCATGCGCTATTGTCCGTGCGTCTGCCTGATCGCTAGCAGCCCGGCTTGACTCTGCGCGTCGAGGTCACGGGATCGATATAGAACGGCGGGTCGCAGTTCGGCGGTGCCGTCGTGGGGCTAGCCGACGGGATCGGTGCGCGGCTCTGCGATGCGTCGGTGGCGGGCTGCGAGGGACGCACCGGTGGACTGGGCCGGTTGGCCGTCGGCGCTGCGCTCGGCCCGCGAGGTGGCGCGGAAGCCAAGGGGGAGACGAAGACGGTGGTCGACGCTTGGACCGATGGCGGCAGTGCGGCTGGCGGCTCGGGCGCAGGCTCGCTCCCGGACAACGTGGCAACCGGAACGTCGGCCCGAGAAGCGGCGCCCCCGACCCCGCTGCGTTCCAGGTCCGCTGGCCCCGAACGACGGAGCACGAGGAACACAACCACCAAGAAGGCGGCGATGGCGAACGCCCCGACTGCCGCCATCCGCCGTCGCGACGCGTTCGCACCGCTCGCCGTCAGTCCTCCGGTCGTCGAGGCGAGCAGGACGGCCTCCGCCGCTGTCTCTGACGTCGGTGCGGGCATCGGGAGCACACCGATGGTTCGTGGTCGCTGCGGCGGCGGGGGAAACGTTCGCAGAGGCTCGAGCTGCGCCAGCATCGCCTTCGCGTCGGGATGACGGTCCACCTTCTCGAAGGCGAGCGCCTGGTCGATGACGGCGCAGAGGGCAGGCGGCGCATCCTCCATCACGGAGACGAGCGGTCGGGCCGGACAGCTCCCGGCGAACACGAGCATCTGCTCGATCGTCTCGGCCTCGTGCACGTGCCTGCCGGACAACAACGTGAACATCGTGGCCCCGAGGGCCCAGAGGTCCGTGCGCGCGTCGATGTCACGCGCGAAGCCCAGCGCCTGCTCGGGGGCCATGAACGCCGGTGTTCCGGGGATCGTGCCCGTG
>JANXVA010000147.1 GCA_025351875.1 Myxococcales bacterium
GCGACGGTCACCCGAACGTCGCGAAGCATCGCGCGATGGCGGACGAGGCCATCGTCGTCATCAAGCAGAAGACCATGTGGCTGTGAGCGAGAACGCAGCCCCGGGCAACGAGGCGGGGTGCTTCTCCGGACGCGTCGACGACTACGTCAAGACACGGCCGTCCTACCCGAGCGCGCTGCTCGCGGTGCTGCGCGATCGCTGCGACCTGCGCGCGACGTCGATGGTCGCGGATCTCGGATCGGGCACCGGCCTCTTCACGCGGCTCCTTCTCGAGACGGGCGCGACCGTCCACGCCGTCGAGCCGAACGACGAGATGCGCGCCGCAGCCGAGACGATGTCGCAGGGCGAAGAAGGCTTCCACAGCGTGGCGGGCACGGCGGAGGCCACGACGCTTCCCGACGCGAGCGTCGATCTCGTCACGGCCGCACAGGCGTTCCACTGGTTCGACGCCGTCCGCACGCACGCCGAGCTGCGGCGGATCCTGCGCGCGGCAGCGGGAGCGGGCGAGGCCGACAGCGTCGCGCTCGTGTGGAACGATCGCGCGCTCGACGCGAACGCGTTTCATCGCGAGTACGAGGAGCTGCTCGTTCGCCGATGTCCGCGGTACCGCGAGCTGCAAGGCAAGGCCGACACGACCGCGAAGTTCGATGCCCTGCTCGGTGCCGGTCGCTGGAGGCGCACGTCCGTACCGAACGAACAGCGACTCGATCGCGAAGGGCTCGTCGGTCGGCTCCTCTCGTCATCGTATGCCCCGCTTTCCCGAGACCCGCACCACGACGAGACGTTCGCCGAGCTCCGCGCCTTGTTCGATCGCCATGCCGTAGGCGGCTCGGTCGCGATGCTCTACACGACGGTCGCGATCACCGGCAGGCCGACCTGAGCCCGAGCGCACCGACAAAAAAGGCCACGCCGGCGTCTTGCGACGTCGGCGTGCGGGGAGCCTCGGGACAGCGCGTGAAGAGGGGGAGGAGGAGGGGTCAGTTCTCGACGCACCGACCGAGGCTCACGAGGCACAAACCTGGCTTTGACGCAGAGCGTCGTCACCGGTACGCACCATGTGGCACTCTGTAGGTAACAAGTCAAGACGCAGTGCGTCGATTTTCATTAAAACGCTGTTATGTCTTCGTGTTGGCTTCGCCGGGGTGAAGCGTCAATACCGGGCAGTGAGCCGTCCGAACGACCTTCTCGGCGACGCTGCCGAGCAGCACACGCGGCAGCCCGTGGCGGCCGTGGGTCCCCATGACGATCAGGTCGACCTCACGTTCGGTCGCGGTCTCGAGGATCGTCTGCCACGTCGGTCCCTGCTTCACGAGCGACTGCATCACGACGCCCGCGCCCGCGTGAAGCTCGACCGCTTTCTTCAGCCCGACGTTCACGCCTTCGAGGATCCGCGAGACGAGCTCGGGGGTAGCCACCAGCGTTCCATCGGGGAAACCGACCATCGGGATCTCGAACGCGTGCATCACGGTCACCTCGGCGCCGAGCGCCTTCGCGAGGTCGACGGCGTAGGCGAGGGCGTGGTCGGAGCCCGCGCCGAAGTCATGAGGTACGAGGATCGTCTTCGGGAGCGTCATTTCCTGCAGCGTAGGCCAACATCGGGGCCATCGGGTGAGAGGAAGGGGTCCGCGTTGCTCGCCGGGGATCGCACGCGTAGTCTGGACAGCTCGTGAGCTCTCCCGAGACGGCCTCGTCCTCCAGACCGCCCGTAGAAGCGGTGAATCGCCTCGGACAGGTGATCTCCGGGCGGTATCTCATCAAGGAGCTCCTCGGCGAGGGCGGCATGGGCGCGGTGTATCTCGCCGAGCACACGCACATGAAGAAGCGCGTGGCGCTGAAGCTTCTTCATCCGGAAATGGTCGACAACGTGGAGGTCTCGGCGCGGTTCGAGCGTGAGGCGCTCGCGTCGGCGCACATCGAGCATCCGAACGTTGCCGCCGCGACCGACTTCGGCAAGACCGACGACGGCACATTCTTCCTCGTGCTCGAGTACGTCGAGGGCACGAGCTTGCGCGATGCGCTCGACGCGGGCCCCCTGTCGGTGCAGCGCGTGCTTCGCATCGGGCGACAGATCGCGCTCGCACTCGAGCGTGCGCACGAGGCGGGCATCGTCCATCGCGATCTGAAGCCCGAGAACGTGATGCTCGTGAAGAAGGACGACGAGCCCGACTTCGTGAAGGTGCTCGACTTCGGGATCGCGAAGCTGCTCGAGGGCGCGGCGAGCGCCTCGGAGCAGATCGCGAAGCGCAACGGCGGCGCCGCGAACCAGCCGCTGACGCGGATGGGAACCATCCTCGGGACGCCCGAGTACATGGCCCCCGAGCAGGCGCTCGGCGAGGCAGTCACGCCCGCGGCCGATCTCTACGGGGTCGGCGTCATGCTCTACGAGATGCTGACCGGCAAGCACCCGTTCGATCCGCCGGATCGAATGGCGATGCTCTCGTTCCACATCGTGGCGCCGGTCCCGCCGATGGCAGACCGCGCACCGGCAATCGACGTTCCGCCTGCCGTCGAGGCGCTCGTGCGCTGCCTCCTCGAGAAGGACTCGAAGAAGCGCTACCCCAACGCGCGCGCGCTTGCCGACGCGATCGACGCCGCTGCCACGAGCTGCGGCATCGACATGGGCCTGAACGTCCCGGCGCCCGTTCCGTCGCAGCCGGGCTCTTCGCGCACGGTGGGTGGGCCGGCCGGCTCACCGCCGCCACCGAGCACGACCGACTGGGTTCGCAACGACGCGTTCGCGCAGACCAGCGTGGGCCTTCCCGCGACGAGCGCCAACGCAGCGGGAGGTGACACGGCGCTCTCCCCTGCTCCCGCGACCGACGGCGGAGGTCTCCTCGAGAAGCTCGGGCGCCAGCCACGCTTCGTTCTTTACGGCCTCGCCGCAGCGGTACCGCTCGCGCTCGTGGTCGTCGTCGTCGTCATGGTGCTCCTGTTCCATGGCGGCAAACCGGCCGAGCCCATCAAGGGCAAAGAAGGCATGACCGTCACGGAGACGAAGGGGAAGACGGCGCCGGCAGACCGCGTCGAAGCCGCCGTCGTGCTCGGACCCGACGCGCTCGAGACGCTCGCCAAGGAATACCCCGACGATCCGGCGGTGAGGCAGAAGCTCGCGCTCGCCTATCAGGCGCAGGGGAAGACGACCGAGGCGCTGCGGAGCGTGCGCGCGCTCCTCGTCGCGAGCCCGGCGGCCGCGTCCGACGACGACATCGTGCAGCTCGTCACGGCGGCCGCCGCAAAGCCTCAGGGTACCGACGACGACGAAGCGTTCGCGCTCCTCGAAGGGCCGCTCGGAGAGCGTGGCGTCGATTCGCTCGTCGACCTGAGCGCGCGAGCCGTCGGCCGCGAGGTTCGTGACGCTCGTGACGTGCGCCTGCGCGCCACGAAGAGCCTCGCGAAGCCCGAGGTCCGCGCGCACGCGTCGCAGGCGGCGGGCATCCTCCTCGATTTCAAGGCCGCCACGCTCTGCCCCGCGAAGCACGATCTCCTCGGCCGCGCGAAGGACCAGGGCGACGCTCGCCTCCTGCCGCTGCTCAAGCAGATCAAGCAGTCGCATGGGCGCGGCTTCTTCAGTCGCGATCCCTATCCGTGCATGCGGAAGGACACTGCGCTCGAGGACGCGATCGCGGCGGTCGAGGCACGCGCCCCCGCCAAGTGAGACGGGGCGTGCGATGATGAGGCGCATGGGTGGAGGTCTTCTCCTCGTCCTCGGGAATGGTCGAGCTTGCCTCGAAACAGCCGGGCTTTCTCGGTGTCGAGAGGGCGCGCGGGCCGGATGGCTTCGGAATCACGTTGTCTTGCTGGGTCTCGCTCGAGGCCATCCGTGTCTGGAAGGACGAGCGGTCGCACAGGGTGACCCAGGAGCGCGGCAAGAACACGTTCTCCGAGCGATACGAAGTCAGGGTGGCCATCGTAGAACGAGGGTACAAGTTTCCTACTTAGCTCTCGAACGTCACATCGGAGGAAGCCATGGGATTCTCTGCGGACAAGATCAGCATGCCGACGCGTGAGCAGGTGCTGCCCGGACGCTCTGACCCCATCGTGGTCTCGGAGAAGCACATCGTCCTCGGCAGCCGGACTCGCGAGCCGTTCCCGGACGGAATGAAGCTCGCCATGTTCGGGATGGGCTGCTTCTGGGGCGCCGAGAAGATGCTCTGGCAGGTGCCAGGCGTTTACTCGACGCAGGTCGGCTACGCCGCAGGCATGACACCGAACGCGACGTACCGAGAGGTCTGCTCGGGGCGCACCGGCCACAACGAGATCGTACGCGTCGTCTTCGATCCGACGAAGACCACGTACGAGGCGCTCCTGAAGACGTTCTGGGAGAACCACAACCCGACCCAGGGAATGCGCCAGGGCAACGACGCCGGGACGCAGTATCGATCGGGCATCTACGTCTATGGCCCCGAGCAGCGCGCCGCTGCCGAGGCGTCCCTTGCCGACTACGACAAGAAGCTCCGCGAGGCGGGCTATCCGGCGATCACGACGGAGGTCGTCGACGCGCCCGAGTTCTACTACGCCGAGGACTACCACCAGCAGTACCTCGCGAAGAACCCGGATGGTTACTGCGGGCTCGGCGGGCTCGGAGTGGCGTGCGCGATCGGGCTCGTCCCGGCCTGAAGGAGCTCGGCGAGCGGCTCGCCGGCCCAGCCTCGCTCGCGATCGCGACCGAGGTCGCGCGCTTGCGGTAGACCGACCAGGCCGCGAAGCGTCGGCGCGATGTCGGCGAGGTGACGCTCGCGCGTGGAGACGACGCGCCCTCGCGCCGCGATCGAAGGTCCCGCGGCGACGAGCCAGACACGCGCCGACTCCGGATGAGCACCGCCGTGGCCCTTGAAGTCGCGCGAGCGACCGTGATCCGCCGTCACGATCACATGGGTCCGCGTCCCGCGCGGGCCCATGTGATCGAGGGTATCCATGAGACGGCCGACGAAGGAGTCGGCGTAGGCGAGCGCGGCGAGGTAGCCGGCGTAGTCGTCGCGATGCCCGTACTCGTCGGGCTCGCCGAGGCCGACGTAGAGAACGTCAGGCTGCTCGTCCGCGAGGTGCCGGAGCACGAGCTCGGCCGTGAGGCGATCGGGACGGAAGTTGCCGACGCCGGGCCACGGGTCGACCTCGGACTCGTTCGCGCTGCGCCCCACCGAGACAGGGAAGCTACCCGGGCGCGAGCTGATCGCGCGGTCGAGCATCTCCCACGACCCGAACGCGGCGACCTTCGCGCCGGTAGCGTGGGCCTCGTCGAGGAACGTCGGCGTCGCGACGGTGGCGCAGGTGTTGTCCTGGCAGCCGATCGGCGCACGGCCGGTGAGGATCTCCGTGTACCCCGGGAGCGATACGAAGCTCGGCCCGGTGGCGCGGATGAAGCCGCGCCCAGGCGCGCCGATCGCCGCGCCGCGCTCACGCATCAGCCGATCGAGGTGCGGGACGAGAAGCCGACTCGGACGGAACGGCGCATGTGACAGCCCGGTGTCGGTCCCCTCGAAGACCTCCTGCCAGCGCACCCCGTCGATGGTGACGAGGACGACCGGCGAGGTCACGCTCGCGTTCGCGCCGCTCTCGGTACGGGGCGTCGGCACGGTCGGCGCAGGCTGGGGAGCGCGGCTCGGCACCGCGCAGCTGGAGCCGACGGCGAGCACGCCGATGAGCGCCACTCTCTTCCACTGGATGCTCATGCTTGCACAATGCACGTGCTCGGTGACGGTCTCGCGAAGGCGAACCGACATTCACGCGAATCATGTGACCCACGCGGCACGAGCTGCCCGTGGCTGAGGCCCTCGAAGGTCGCTCAGCCCTCGCCGCGCTTGCGGGTCGGCTTGCGTCGTACGCCGGCGCCCGGGCGGTCTCCCGGCACGGCGTTCGCCGGTGCGGGCGGCGGGACGGAGGCGGCCTTCGGAGGCGTGGAGCGAGGCGGCGGCGATGACGCCATGCGCGTCGCCTGCTTTTTGGCCTTCGCGTCCTCACGCTTCTGCTCGCTGTAGCTCTCCCAGTTGCCTGCGTAGAGCTGGACCTTGCCGTCTCCCTCGAAGGCGAGGATCGACGTCACGACGCGATCGAGGAAGAAGCGATCGTGGGACACGACGAGCACGCAGCCCGGCCAGCTCTCGATGAGCTCGGCGAGCGAACCGAGCGTGGCGAGGTCCAGATCGTTGGTGGGCTCGTCGAGGAGCAGCACGTTTGCGCCCGTCTTCAACGCGAGCGCGAGCGCCACGCGTGCGCGCTCTCCGCCGGAGAGGGCCGAAACCTTGCGCCGCAGCGCGGCGCCCTCGAAGAGGAAGAGCTCGAGGTAGGCACGCATCCCCATCACGCGATCGCCGATGGTGACCTCACCCGCGCCGACCTTGTCGGAGTGCTCGCGCTCGGCGACGTTGTCGAGGACGGTCCAGTCGTCCTTCAGCGTGGTGCGCGCCTGGTCGAAGTAGGCGAACTTCGTCTGAACGCCGCGCACGACCTTGCCGTTCGTGGGCGTGAGCTCGCCGGTGACGAGCTTGAGCAGCGTGGTCTTTCCGGCTCCGTTCGGACCGACGATGCCGATGCGGTTACCCTTGACGAGGCGGAGCGAGAGGTCGTCGATGAGGCGACGGCCGCCGAGCTCGAGGCCTACGTTCACCACCTCGAGGATCGTTCCGCCGAGCCGCGACGAGCCGTCCTCGAGGCCGACGAGCTCGACCTCACCACGGACGCGGAGCCCCTCGGCGTTGATCGCCGTCTCGGCGCGCTGGATGCGCGCCTTCTGCTTGGTGGAGCGCGCCTTCGGCCCGCGACGGAGCCACTCGATCTCCTTGCGGAGGAAATTCTGTCGGTTCGACTCGACGCGCTCGGCCTGCGCGTAGCGCTCCGCCTTTTGCTCGAGGAAGTCCTCGAACGCGCCGACGTGATCGTTGCGCTTGGTGTACTCGGCGACCTGGCCGTACTCGAGGTCGAGGACACGCGTGGCGACGTGATCGAGGAGGTACCGATCGTGCGTCACGAGGAGCACAGCACCGGGAAAATCGCGAACGAGGTACTCCTCGAGCCACGCGATCGTGTCGGCGTCGAGGTGGTTGGTGGGCTCGTCGAAGATGGCGAGGTCAGGCTTGGCGACGAGGATGCGCGCGAGCGCGACGCGACGGCGCTCGCCGCCGCTCATCGTTCCGACGGGGCGCTCGACGTCGATCACGCCGAGGTGGAGGAGGATCTCGTCGACCTCGTGGTCGCGCGACCAGCCGCCGAGGCGCTCGACGTCCTCGGCGAGCGCAGCCTGCTCGTGCATGAGCTCGTCCGTCATCTCGCCCTCGCCGATCCGGTGCGAGACCTCGTCGTAGCGCAGCTTCGCCGCGTGCCAGAGCGCGAGGCCCTCGCGGGCGATCTCGCGCGGCGTGCGCGAAGGATCGAGCGTCGGCTCCTGCGGGAGGTAGAGGATGGTGGCGTCACGACGGCGATCGATGCTGCCGGTGTCGAGCGGCTCGAGGCCCGCGAGCACGCGGAGGAGCGTGGATTTGCCCGTGCCATTGGGCCCCAGGAGCGCGACCTTCTCGCCTCGCTTGATCGTGAACGTAGCGTTCTCGAAGAGCGGCTTGAGGCCGTAGGCCTTCGTGACGGCGTGGGCGGTGAGAACGGGCATCGGCCGGCGTCGTGTAGCAGGAACGGGCGCTTGGGGTCGCCCTAACGATCCGGCCGTGCTTGGTCCGATCGACATTCGCTGCGATCTTTGGTCTCTTCGATGAGGTGCAGCCTCCTGTCTACCGTATCGAGACACCCCGGCTCGTGATCCGTTGCTGGTCGCCGGAGGACGCCGCGGTCGTGAAGAAGGCGGAGGACGAGAGCCGGGATCACCTGAAGGCGTTCATGCTCTGGGCGGATCGGATGCCAGAGCCGATCGGTGAGGTGATCGACAAGCTGCGCCTGTTCCGCTCCTGGTTCGACGCCGGAGAGGACTTCATGTTCGGCGCATTCTCGCGGGTGGACGGAACGTGCGTCGGTGGCTCCGGCCTCCATCCGCGTGTCGGCAAGGGCGGGCTCGAGATCGGGTACTGGATCCACGCGGACCACGTGCGGAAGGGCTACGCGACGGAGATGGCCGGCGCCCTCACGCGCGCCGCGTTCGAGCTCGGCCGCATGCGCTGGGTGGAGATCCGATGTGCAACGCGGAACGAGGCGAGCGCGGGCGTGCCGCCCAAGCTCGGGTTCGTTCACGAGGCCACGCTGAAGCAGCGGCTCGTGCTCTCGAACGGCGAGGTGGACGACGCGCTCGTCTTCACGATGCTGTCGCGCGACTACGCCGCGAGCGCCGCGAAGCGCATCGCCTTCACGGCGTTCGACGCGGCAGGACGCACGCTGCCCTGAGCTGGGCTCCGCGGCCCGGGATCCGCGGCTGCGAGCGCACGTTCAGCCGCCCTCGTCGCCCGCGTCGGCGACGTCGCTCGCCGCGTCCGCTGCGTCCGCCGCGCTCGCCTCCGGGGCGTCGGACGGGAAGGAACCCTCCGGCAGATCGGCGCTCGTCTCCGGGAGATTGTTGAACGCCTTGCAGCGCGGCAGCGACGGATCCTGCTCGCACGTGCACGACGAGCCCGTGCACGGTCCCGACTCGGTATAGCCCGCGCTGTTGCAGCCTGCAGCGGCACGGAGGCCGAGGACCGTCCCGAAGACGACGGCAACACGAGCGAGCAAGCGAAGGTTCCTCGAGCTTACGGCCATTGCCGCAGTCTACCGGGATCTCGGCCGGAGCGCCTCAAGCCAACGCTTCGAGCATGCTCTCCAGCATTCGATGCGTCATTCCCCAGAGCACGTGCTGACCCGGCTCGAGACGATAACAAGGCAACTCGTACGGCTTGTCCTCCCAGGTGAACGCGTACGTCCCCTTCCCCTCGCCGCGCGCGAAGCTTGCGACCGGAACCCACAACGTCCCGGCCACCTCGTAGTTGAGCGTCGGTGTGACTTGCTCCCGCATCGCGAACACGAAGGGCGTCACCACGAGGCGGCCGCGCTTCGACCGGATGAACGCCGGGACGTCCGGCAACCGCGCCACGAGCTCGGCACGCGAGAGATCGATCCCGACCTCCTCGCGCGTCTCGCGGATCGCCGTCGCGAGGAGGCTCTCGTCCGTGGGCTCGTGACGGCCCCCCGGAAACGCGATGTGCCCGGACCACGGATCCTTAGGCGACTCTGCACGGCGAATGAAGAAGACCTCTGCGCCCTCCGCCCCTTCGCGCAGGATGGCGGCGACCGCCGCCCGAGGATAGTCGTCCTCGCCGGCGGGCACGTCGGCCGCGCTCCCGACGGTCGTGAGCTTCTGAACGATCGCGTCGAGCCGATGCACGCCTCCACCATAGTGCGCGCTCGCGCAGACGCACAGCTCGGCTAGACGGCAAGCACTCGGACGCTCGGGAAGTGCCTTCGCAGTCTCTCGAGGTCGGCGACGTCGCTCGAATAGACCCGATCTCCGCGCGACGCTGCGGAGGCCATCACGATGGCGTCGACGAGAGTTGCGCCCTTGACCGCTGCGAGCGCTTCGCCGGCGATCTTCGCCAGCGCCTCCGAGAGTGGCTCGACATCGACGCTCTCCAGGATGCGCTCTCTGACATCGGTGCGTCCGCGCCACCACTGAAGGTCGGCTTAGAACTCGCCTCGCACGCCCGCGAGGACCCAGAGCGGCGCACCCGGCCGCGCGCCGAACGGGCGGCGCGAGGCGATGTAGCGATCGTTCGTCAGGTTGCGCCCGTTCACGTAGAGCTCGACGTGGTCGAAGAGCCGGTATTTCGCGCTCGCGTCGAGCAGAAAATACGCGTCCGTCTTGTCGCCGGGGAGCTCGTTGCCGTGCCCCGCGTGCTCCCACATCGCGTCGACGAAGGTACCGCTCACGTGCAAGCCCAGCTGCTTCTTCTCGATCCCCACCGAGGCGTTCGCCTGGTGCGCCGGCACGTAGGGCAGCTCGTCGCCGTTCTTCACATTGCCGAACTGCGGGTCGCTGGAGGCGAACGAGCTCAAGAATTCCGTGTACGTATACGTGTATGATACACGTGCGGGAAGGAGCCACCCCCCGGGGAGCTTCACGTCCGTCTCGCCGAAGACCTCCGCGCCGGCGATCCGCGCGCGGCCGCCGCCGAACTGCTTGTCGAGGCTCGCCTGCGAGCACCCGTTCGACTCGGTGCAGATGTCCGTGAGGTTCGAGTAGTCGTTGTAGAAACCGATGATCTCCGCGCGCACGTTGCGACGCGCGAAGCGGAAGCCTGCCTCGTAGTTGACGCTCTCCTCCGGCGACGCCGCCCGCGCCTGCTCGGGCGGTACCGGGCTGAAGCCCTTGTGCACGCCCGCGAGGAGGCCGAAGTCGCGGCGGAGCGCCCAGTAGCCGCTCACGCCGGGGATCACGACGCGGTACGTCGCGCCGTCGTGCCGCCCGGTCCGGTTGTCGCGATAGGCGGCGTGGATCGCCTCGACACGAACACCAGGCGTGATCGTGACCGGGCCGAACGTCATCGCATCGACGGCCCACATCGCGAGCGCGATCGTCTGCGCTTTGTTGTCCGCGGTTGTCTCGGTCCTGCGCCCGTCGGAGACGAGCTCCCCGGAGGTCATCAGAAAGCCGTCCTGCGTGTGCAAGCGGACGATCTCGTCGTTGTGCGCGCGCACGCCGTACGTCACCTGATGCTGGATCGGCCCGGTCTTGCCGGCGATGCGCGCCTGCATCTGCACGCCCTGCGACACGAATTTTCGATTGTTCGGCCCGACGAGGATCGCCTGCGAAGCATCCTGCGTGTCGACCTCCCCCGTCAGGTTGCCGCGGTAAATCGCGTTGCGCGGCGTCTCGGGGTGGGCGAGCACGTCGCTGATGTCGACGCCGCGGATCCCGTTGACCTTGCGCCAGATGCGCGCG
Organism: Myxococcales bacterium; assembly: GCA_025351875.1. Classification (GTDB taxonomy): domain Bacteria; phylum Myxococcota_A; class Polyangia; order Polyangiales; family Polyangiaceae; genus Labilithrix. The sequence goes on from JANXVA010000147.1 coordinate 10,847, forward strand.
AAATCGTGGCGGTACGCAGTCGTGGTCAGGTCGATGTCGGGCGAGAACCGGAGCTTGTGCGAGAGCTCGATCAACGTCCGATGGTTGTCCATCTTGTTGTCCTTGCTCGCGAGGTAGCGCCGGTCGGGAGTCGCGTTGAAGTCCGCGTCGGTGATCCCGAGGTAAGTCTCGTTCGACTGCTCCTCGGAGTACCCGAGCTTCAGGAGGAGCTCGTTCTGCACCTCGGCGCGCGGGTCCGGGTTGTACGCGGCCTTCGCCATCCACTCGTTGCGCGTGAAGCCGGTGTCGCCGCCACCGTCGAGCTTCTTGAACCCGGAGTTGTCGAGCCGCATGCCCTCGACGAGGAACCCGGCGTGCTCGTCGCTCATGCCGTAGGTGACGTGCTGTTTGTTGAAGCCGTACTGACCCAGCGCGAGATCGTAGGTCCCCGCGCGCGTGGTCGGGATGGATCGCGTCACGAGATCGATCGCTCCGCCGACCGTCTGCGGCCCGTAGAGGATCGAGGACGGACCCTTGACGACCCGGACCGTGCTCATGCGATCGATCAGCGGGAAGTAGTACGCCGCGGGCGCCGAGTAGGGAGCCGGGCCGCTGAGGACGCCGTCCTCCATCAGCGTGACCTTCTTGCTCCGATCGGAGTTGGCGCCACGAATGCCGATGTTGGGCCGGAGCCCCATGCCGTCCTCGGGGCGAACGTAGACGCCGGGAACGGCGAGCAGCACTTGATCCGGGTTGTCGTACGCGAAGCGGCGCAGCTGCGCCTCCTTCACGACATGCGCGGAGCCGCCGGTCTCGACGAGACGCGTGCCGGTGACGTTCACGTCATCCGTGTCGTCCTCCGCGCGCGCCTCTCCGGGCGCGAGCAGGGCTACGACCCCGAGCGCGATGCCAAGCGAGCGGCGGACCATGCGGGCCTCAGATGGATGGGCGGACCCTGCGGCTCGGGCAGGATCCAGGAAGCCTTGGTGAGGCCGTCTTCGATGGGTACGAGGTCGACCGAGGGATCGATCATCGGCGCCCCCGCCCGACCGTTGAGCGAGACGATGGCCTCGACGCGCACGGTCACGTCGTCGTGCCCCTGCGCGTGGAAGTCGTCGCGAACGCGGTGCGCGAGCTGGAGCACGAGGTCCGGCTGCGTGGCGAGCTCACGCTCCTGGCGGTCGGTCAGGTACTTGTGCGGGCTCACGTACCACGTGCGGTGCGCGCGCTGCGATTCGACGATGTAGGTGATGCTTCCGTTCTTCTCGCGGACCATCACCTTCCATGAGAAGCGCATGCCCTGCTCGTGCCAGAGGACGTTGCCGCCGTAGAGGTGGTGACGGAGGGGGATGAGGAGCTGGAGGAGGCAGAAGGACGCTGCGACGGCGATGAGCGCGGGATGCACGCGCGGGGAGGAGGCCGTGGGGAGAGGAGATCGGGCACGGGCACGGGCACGTGGAGAGGAGACGAGAGTTAGGGCTGTCGAGGGCCAGGTGGGGGACATGAACACCAGGGCGGAGGCGCACATGATGAAGGGGAAGAGGCCGATCGGGAAAAGCAGGAAGGTCATCGCGTGGAAGAAGAGGACGACCACGTACGCGTAGGCGCGGGTTCGCTTCCAGAGGAGGAACGCGACGATGAACGTGTCGAAGAGGAAGCCCGCCCAGCTGAACGCGTAGGCGGCCCAGCGTTCGTCGAAGATCGCGCCGATGACCGGCATGCCCGTGCGCGCCGACAGCCAGATGTTGAGCGGCTCGGCATGGAGCAGCCAGTCGCTCGTGGCCTTCGCGAGACCCGCGTACACGTAGACGATGCCCACCTGGAAGCGCAGCAGATACGTGCACCATGCAGGGAATGCGTCGAGCTTCGTCTGTGGCCGGAGCCACGCGTCGACCGAGGCTGCGCGGCCGAGCGGCATCGTCGCCGAGAGGAGCAGCAACAGGCTGACCAGGTAGTAGTGGTTCAGCCAGTTCGTGACGTCGAGCAGCTGCACGTACGCAAACGCGACGAAGAGCAGGAGCGCCACCGCGCGGTAGAGAAAGCCTGCAGCGAAGCAGACGCCGAGCACCGCGAGGCCCACGAAGAGCGCGTGCATCCCGGCGGCGGGCAGCGGCTTCACCCAGCCGAACCCCCAGTACGTGAAGAAGAACGTCGGCTTCACGAAGAGCTCGTCGACCCAGCCGTAGGCAAGGAAGCGGAGCGCGCTCACCGACACCAGCAAGCCGAGCGCGACGCGAAACGCGACGAGCGCACCGGCCGGCTTGACCGCGGCGAGTCGATCGGCCAGGGCCTCCAGCCGCGGACGTGTGACCGAGGCGCGCTCAGTCATTGTCGCCCTCGACGCGCTTCGGCAGCTCGAGGTCGAGCACGGAGATGAACTCGGTCTTCAGCAGCACCACGATCACGCGTAGCGAGTCGTAGAGCGCCTTCACGCCGGCGGCGTCCGTGACGAGGTCGGCCTCGAGCGTCGGCTCCTTCAGCGCGTCGAGCAGACCACGACTCACGCCGAGCGCGGCGGTGAGCTTCTTCGCGAGAGCCGCATCGCCGACGGCGGTCAGGAGGTCGTCCCAGCCGAGCCCCTCACCGTCCGCCTGGCACCCGCGGAGCAGCCGATCGAAACCGACGAGGTTGTTCTTCAGATGCTCCTTCGAACGGTGCGCCCACGGCGACTCGACGTCCGCGACGCACGGCGGCGCCGCGCACCCGGGGTTGAAGCCGGCTGGCTTGCCGAGCTTCATGTTCTTGACGAAGTCGTCGATGTAGAAGAACGCGTTGCTGACGGCGTTGAACGCCATCTGCTGCGAGACGAACACGGAACCGGGGCCCGCGCTCGCGAGCTTCGCGACGAAGTTCCCGCGCGCAGGATCCCACGCGGCGACGAGCTCGTGCGAGCGCGCGAGCGTATCGGCGGCGATGGCGCGCGCGTACGCACGCTTGCGCGTCGCGATCTCGACGGCGCCGAGCGCGGCCCATTCGCCGCTGCTGTTCATCGTCGCGGTCGCCGGGCACGCGTTGTCGGACCCTTCGTAGAACAGGAGGTACTCGGCGGCGCCGAGGCCACGCGAGTTGACGAGCGCCGTCGCGAGCTCGGGTTTGTCGTAGACCTTGTCGAGGAGCTGCTGGTCGATGACGCACCGGTTCAGGAGCGGCCACGCGTAGATCGGATCGCGAAGATCGCGCCCGCCAGGAGAGGTCGTCAGCGCCGCCGGCCCGAAGCCAAAGAGCTCCGCGCGCTGCCACGCGTCGATGCTCTTCTTCCACGACTCGCGCGCCGCGTCGCTCGCGGCGGGCGTGCCCTCGGTGACCGCGCGCGCTGCAGACGCATCGAGCTCCACCGCGCTGGTCTCGAAGTCGCGATAGGTATCCAGCGCGCACTGCCCGAACGCCCGCAAGAGCGCGGACTTGTCGAAGCCACCGGCATCGACGCCGCCCGACGAGCTGCTCGTGGCGTCCTCGGCGCCGCCGCGCTTGCACGCGGCGAGGACGAGCGCCGTGACGAGCAGTGAGGAGAGAGTGTGGCGAGCCAGCATCGCTCAGTACTCTTTCTTGGCGTCTTCGATGTCCGTCTGCGTCATCCCGTAGATCGCGCCGATCTCCTGGAACGCCGTGTTGAACGCGACGACGCGCTCGCCGGTGCGAGTGACGAGCTGATACGGCGTCGTCGCGCCGATGCGCTGGAGAATGGCGTCGATCTGCACGTCGGTGATCTTGCGGCGGTCCTGCGGGACGCCCTTGAAGCTCTGCGCGAAGCCGAGCGCCTCGCCGTACGCGTGCAGGGCGAGCTGGCCCTGCGCCGGGATGACCGTGGCGCTCGTGGCCGCCTGGTTCAGGTAATAAATCACGGTCGCGAACGAAGCTTTCTCCCACTCGAGGAGGAAGATCTTGAGCGCGCCGTCGAAGTCCGCGCGACACTTGTCGCCGTTCGCGGCAGCGGCCTTCATGACGAGGAAGGCCGCGCGGATCTTGCGGTAAGCGCCGGGCGCGCCCATCTTGCTGTCACGCTTGGACGCGTACTCGGCGATGAGCTCGTTCGCATCCACGCCCCCGTCGGCGGCATTCAAGAGCGCCGGCGTCGCGCCGTAGAGCGCGAGGAGACGGTCGACCGTTGCCTCGGTGATCGCGCCGCCCGCGAGGGCGAGCGCATAGTTGTAGAGCGAGCCGTTGATGAGGATCTTCTCGGTCGTTTCGCGTAGATCGACGCCGACCGCGTTCACGATCGAGGCGTTGTCGTACTTGCCGCCGACCGGCACGCCGCCGTCGGTGCCGCCGTCCGCACCGCCGTCGGCCTCGACGTCCTGGGGCTTCCAGGTCTTCGCGGCGGCGTCGCCGAACTGCGTTAGGTAGGTGTCGACCGTGACCTGCGCGAACGCGGTCGCGACGGAGCGAAGGCTCGGGGCGCCGGCCGTGAACAGCGCCTGGAGATCCGCGGTCGTGACGGTGAGCGGCGTCGGCCCCTCGGCCGTCTTCATCTTGTCGCCGATCGCGAGGACGTTCCCCTTGAGGTCGAGCTCCTCCTTCACGTTCGCGGCGAAGTTCGGGCTGTCGTAGCTCGCAGGGATCGGAACGCCACACGCGAGCGCGTTCAGGCCGCCTTCGCCAGACTCGGCTGCGGCGTCGGTGCCGCCGTCGCGCGTCCGAACGACGTAGTTGTCGTCGTCACCGCAGGCCGCGACGGCGGCGCTCATGGCGAGCGAGGTGACGACAAAGAGCTTCGTGAAGGAACGGATGCGCATGGATGGCCTTCGAAGGGGGGACGGCGAGGAGCCCAGCCCTTTCAATGCGCTTGTTGACAATGATTGTCAATATCGATTCGCGCTAGGGCCCCGCGACGGGCAGGAGCCACGTCTCCATTTCCTCCGTCGTTGTCAGCGCGAAGGGCGTCGGCACAGCCGCGCCGACGAGCAGTCCGCTCCTCACACGCTGCAGCGAAACACTCGGCGGGGGCGGTCGGGAGAGCGCGCTCGCGCGCATTTTCGGAACGAGGACACGCCATCCTGGCGAGCGCACGTGACGCCGGAGCCAGCGCGCATCCTCCGCGCGACCGGCGGTGTTGGCGAGCGCCTCGTAGGGCAGGACGGAGGCGTTGAGCGTGAGCGGCCTACCCTGCGCGGTGACGAGCGCCGCCAGACAGTCCTTCGCTTCGGCCGCGGCCTCCACCATCGCGTTCATCGCCTCGGAGATGGCGAGCTGCGCTCGCTCTGGACCGGGCCGGGCGATGCACCAGCCGAAGCTCAGGCGAGCTCTGTCCTCGGCCTCTTCCTCGGGCGCGGGCGTGCGGCTCATGACCCAGAAGAGGGGGCGCATCATGCACCAGAGGGGTTCGCGCGGCATGTCGAGCTCGCTCTCGCTCAGCTCGACGGAGCCTCCGCGTTCGAGCTGCGTCGCGCTGATCGAAGCGGTCTGCGAGAAGCGAATCCCGAGCACCTCGGAGCGCGTTCCGCGCGAGACGCGGACGCGAAGCCCGTCACGAGGGCAGAACGCACGAACGAACGTCGAGATGAGCTTGCTGACGGTCTCGAGCTCGCAGGCCGCGCCGAACGAGATCGTGCCGACGGCGTGCGTTCGCCCACGGTAGGCGGCGACGTGCGCCTCGAGCTCCGTGCGCGGCTTCGCGCCCTTCGCAACACGCGGCAAGACGGGCAGCGTCGTTCGAGACATCGACGTCGCGTGACCTTCGAGCGAGCTCTACTTCTTGCCGCCGCCGGTGCCGGTGCCGCCGCCGGTGCCCTTGCCGCCACCGCCGCCGGAGTCCTTGCCGCCGCCGCCGCCCGTGCCGCCGCCGCCGCCGCCGCCGCCGCCGCC
>JANXVA010000148.1 GCA_025351875.1 Myxococcales bacterium
CTTCGGGATCGAGTTCGGCGACATGAAGACGGCGATGGTCGTCGGCGCCGTCCGGTTCTCGACGAACGAGAACCCGAACCCGACAATCCCCTTCGTCTTCCTCGGGGACTCGTTCCGCTCGGCCGCGTTCGGCCTCGATCAGGCGTGGTTCGCCATCCGGCCCCTCGAGGATCGCTCGCGCATCAGCCTCACCCTCGGCCGCATGCCGAACCAGACGTGGCGCGGAACGGCGGGCGTGAACCGCACCGAGATGATCTGGGACGACGACGTCAACCCGGCCGGTCTCGCCCTCAAGGTGAAGATCCTCGACATCCCCACGGCGCTCGACCTCAAGCTCGAGAACCTCGTCGCCTACTACCAGGTGCAGGCGACGCAAGATCAGCGCTTCGTCGGTCTCACCGGCACCACCGGCCTCTTCGAGGAGCAGCTCAAGCTCGCGACCAAGTACGCCACCGGCGCGCTCGCCTTCTACGACTGGGAGAACCTGAACAACGGCCTCAGCTCGCCGGGCATCGGCGTCGGCGCCGTCAGCGTCCAGACCCCGAGCGACGCGTTCCTGCTCCGCCCCGGTCTCAACAACGGCAACAGCCGCTTCGCGTACGGCCCGCAGAACGCGATCGGCTTCGCGAAGGAACACTTCCGCGTCCTCAACCCGACCCTGCAGGTCCACGTCCCGCTGCCGAGCGAGACTCTCGGCAACCCGGACGTCTATGTGACGGGCGACTACGCCTACAACTTCTCGGCCCGCAAGAACCACCGCGGCGGCGCCGGCCTCACCCTCGGCACGCGCGTGGGCGACTACGAGCCCGCGAGCAAGCTGAACCCGCTCAACGTCTGGGGCACGTACCGCTACGTCCATTCGGACACCACGGTCGCGGCCTTCGCCGACTCCGACCTCGGCGCCGGCACGGATTTTCACGGGTTCGAGTTCGGCGCCAGCTACCGGATCACCAAGCACCTCATGCCCGCGATTTCATACTTCGACTACGACGGTTTTCCACTCATGAGCAACCATGCTCAGCGCGTGTTCCTCGATGTCACGGGGGAGTTCTGATCATGTCTGAGAACCACTCCAAGGCCTATTTTTCCGTCCTCCGCGCCGCTCGCTACGGCCTCGTCGCCTGCGTGATCGGCACGCTCGGTTTCGCCGCCACGTCGTGCAAGGAGGGCGTCATCACCGAGACGTTCGACGACGAGGCGACGCGCGACTTCTCGGGCATAGCGATGCCCGGCGATCCGTCGAAGCTGCAGCCGGTCGAGCTGCACCCGCGTGACACGTGGGGCGTGGCGCTCAGCGCCGACGCGCTCGCGTATCCCGGCTCGCCCGTCCAGGAGCAGCAGCTCTTCAACTTCGAGGACCCCGAGTCGCCGCTCCACTTCTTCGCGACCCCGCACACGGACGAAGAGGGCGTAGGCCCGCTCTTCAACCAGCGCATGTGCCTCGGCTGTCACAACAGCTCCGAGGAGAACCGCGACAACCTCGCGGCGGGCGCGACGGTCTCGGCCCCCGGCAAGATCAACACGGTCAACACGCCCGTCTCGCGCGGCGGCCGCAAGGGCATCACCGACCACAGCAAGATCACGAAGGAGTTCGCGAACCCGCCGACCGTCGCGTTCACGCTGTACGGCGACTACTCTCCCTCGAGCGGTCAGTTCATCCCGATCTCCGAGCTCGGCGGCCCGCTGCAGCACATCCAGGCCGTCGGCGAGTGCAAGATCAACGACTACCCGCCGCTCTCGATCGACCCGTTCCTCCAGGGCGGCATCGATCCGGTCACCAACACGAGCACGCTCGGCCTGCGCCGCGCCAAGGGCGAGCGCACCGCGCCGCCGTACGTCGCGCGCGGACTGATGGAGGCGATCCACTACACGGATCTCCTCGCGAACGAGGACCCGGACGATCACGTCAAGACCAACTCGACGCTCCTCCCGGCGCCCGATCCGGCCATCTGCCCCGGCGATTGCATCTCCGGTCGGCACAACGAGGGGCGCGCCTCCGACAGCTTCGTCGGCGGTGATCCGGTCATCCGCGTCGGCCGCTTCGGCGTCCGCGGCACCGGCCCCACGATGCTCCAGTTCGACATCGGCGGCACGCAGGGCGAGATCGGGCTCACGAGCCCGTTCGCCCCCGTCGAGCAGCCGAACGTCGACAGCCCCGGATTGTTCTGTGACAGGGTCGCGGACCCGGAGATCAGCGCCGACACGGTGCTCCACCTCCGCGACATGATCCGCAACATCTCGCCGCCGCGTCACGCCGACGCGTTCTACGAGACGCCCGCGGTCAGCCAGGACGCGATCGACGTGCAGGCCGGCGCCAGGCTGTTCGGCGTCGACCTCGAGGCCTTCCGCAGCCGCATGATCCCCGGCGTCGCGCCGGTGAAGCTCGGCGACCCCGACGCCGACCACGGCATCGCCGCGGACCGCCAGCTCGGCTGCGCGAGCTGCCACATCCCGATCCTCAAGACCGGCCAGTCGCCGGCCAAGATCGGCGGAGAGCACCTCTCGAACCGCTGGGCCCCCGTCTTCTGGGACGGCCTCATCCACAAGAACCCGGAGCTGCCGGCCGGCTCCCGTCCCGACCTCATCCCCGGCAACCTCAATCGCGATCTCTCCGACTACGCGATCCCGCCGCAGGTCACGGGCATCGCGAGCGGCAACGAGTTCCGCACGCCGCCGCTCATGGGCCTCGGCCGTGTCGGCCCGCCGTTCTTCCACGACGCGCGCGTCTACCTGAACGTCATCGGCAACGGTAACTACCTCGGCGACCCGCCGCAGCCGCCGTCCACGACGGTGTTCACGAGCGCCGACACGGGCGCGAACATGCTCATGGAGATCCGTTCCGTCGACATGGCCGTGCTCGCTGCGATCGAGCTGCACGATCTGCCCGCCCCGCCCGGCAACGATTACAAGAACTGCCCGACGGGCCGCGGCGCCGCTGACATCTGTGGCCGGGCGAGCCCCTGGCGCGGCGAAGCCCGCAATACGATGGAGAAGTTCCGCGCCCTGACGCGCGCGCAACAGATGCAGGTCGTCAAGTTCCTGCTCTCGCTGTAGGCTTCTCAATCGTTTGAGATGCAACTAATTCACTTCGTCGCAGCCGCGGCTGCGACGCTGCTCGCAGGCGTGCTCTTGCTGGCGCTCATGGCGCGGCGACGTCGGCCCGTCCACATCGTGGACGTCGGCAAGGACCGCAAGCACATCGTGGTGCTCGGCGGCGGCTTCGGCGGCGTGTACGCGGCGAAGGCCCTCGAGGAGCTCCTCGGCGCCCGTGAGGACGTGGAGATCTCGCTGGTGAACCGCGAGAACTACTTCGTCTTCCAGCCGATGCTCGCGGAGATCGTCTCCGGCAACATCGGGCTCACCGACATGGTGAGCCCGCTCAGCCACCTCCTCCCGCGCACCAACGTGCACGTCCGTGAGGTGGAGACGATCGACTTCGCGACCAAGACGGTGACCTTGTCGCCTGGCTTCTCGCCGCGGCGCAACGTCCTCACCTACGACCACCTCGTCTTCGCGATGGGCAACGTGACGGACTTCCGCGGCCTCCGCGGGCTGCCCGAGCACGCGCTCCCGTTCAAGAACCTCGCGGACGCGCTGAACCTCCGCAACCACCTCATCCGGGCCCTCGGCGAGGCGGCCATCGAGCAGGACGTCACGCTGCGCCAGCAGCTCCTCACGTTCGTCGTGGCGGGAGGCGGCTTCTCCGGCGTCGAGGTCGTCGCCGACATCAACGACTTCGTCCGCAAGACGGCCCTCGCCTACCGCGGCCGGATCGATCCGAAGGAGATCCGCGTGATCCTCCTGCACAACATGGATCGCATCCTGCCGGAGATGGGCCAGAAGCTCGCGCTCTTCGCGCAGCGGAAGCTCGCTCAGCGTGGCGTCGAGATCCGCTTCGGGACGCGCCTGACCGCGGCGACCGGCGAGGCCGCCATCCTCGACAACGGCGACCGCATCGAGACCAAGACGCTCGTGTCGACGGTGCCGAGCTCGCCGCATCCGCTCATCCAGTCGCTCGACTCGCTGCCGAAGTCGAAGAACGGCAAGATCGAGGTCGACGAGCACCTCCAGGTGAAGGGGTCGGAGAACGTGTGGGCGGTCGGCGACTGCGCGGCGATTCCGCTCATCACGGGCGGAATGTGCCCTCCGACGGCGCAGCACGCGACGCGTCAGGGCCACACCGCTGCGCAGAACATCCTCCACGCGCTCGCCGGCAAGAAGCAGCGCAGCACCTACGCGTTCAAGGGCCTCGGGATGATGGGCTCGCTCGGCCACCACTCCGCGGTCGCCGAGGTCTTCGGCCTGCAGATCTCCGGCTTCCTCGCGTGGCTCATGTGGCGCGGGATCTACCTGATGAAGCTCCCCGGTGCGGCACGCCGCACGCGCGTGTTGCTTGCGTGGATCCTCGACTACATCATGCCGCCCGACTCGGTGCAGCTGAAGCTCTCGAGCTCCGCGGGCATCACGCAGGAGCACTTCGAGCCGGGCCAGGACATCTTCCGCCAGGGCGATGTCGGCGACCGCATCTACATCATCCTGTCCGGCGAGGCCGACGTCGTGCAGACGCGCGAGGGCAAGGAGGTCTTCTGCACGCGCCTCCGTCCCGGCGAGTTCTTCGGAGAGATGGCGATCTTGAACGGCAGCGTTCGATCGTCCACCGTTCGCTGCAAGACCTCGATGGATGCGCTCAGCCTTCCGAAGCGCGAGTTCGGCCTCCTCACCGCGAACCTGCCCGAGCTGAAGAGCAGCTTCGAGCAGGTGAAACACCAGCGGATGGAGCGCGACGAGGCGACGGACGCCGCGCCGCAGACCGTGTCGTCGGAGCCGCGTGTGGCCCCGGCCGCTCCCGTCGCTGCTGCCAGCCCGGACGTCCAGCCTTGAGCCGATGCTGATCGGTCACTACGGCCCCGCGCTCCTCTTGCAGAGGACGCGACCCACGCTGCCGCTGTGGACGTTGTTCGTCGCCGTCCAGGCCGTCGATGTGCTGTGGGGCCTCTTCATCCTCACCGGCATCGAGCATGTGCGGATCATCCCCGGCTTCACGGAGTCGAATGGGCTCGACCTCTACGACATGCCGTATTCGCACAGCCTCGTCGGCACGCTCGCGTGGTCCACGCTCGTCGCGGTCGCCTGGGGGTCGTTGCGCCGCTCGCCGACCCGCGTTGCCGAAGGGCTGACGCTCGGCGTGGCCGTGGCCTCGCATTTTTTAGGCGATCTGCTGGTTCACGTGCCCGACCTTCCCGTGATGAGCAGCGCAGGCGCCAAGTGGGGGCTCGGTCTGTGGCGCCATCGGGAGCTCGCGATCGTGGTCGAGCTCGCCGCCTTCGTGCTGCCGGCGATCTGGTGGCGGCGCGGATACTGGCAACCGGAGGGAGCGCGAAGGCGTGACACCCTGCTCCAGGTGATGGCCGTGGTGCTCGTCGCGTCCTTCTACGTCCCCACGCCCCCGGCCCCCTGGGCCACGGCGCTCACCGGGCTCGCCACGTACCTCGTCGCGGCGCGCGCTGCGGCGTGGGCAGCCCCGGACCCCATGCCGGCACCTCGCGAGCTCGCGCCTTAGTTCCTCAGCGCGCGCCTCAGGGCGCGGGGCTCGGGGTCGCGGCGCCCTCCGCGTCGACCACCGCGAAGAGCGACGTCGGCTGGAAGCCGATGTGGTTCAGCGCGTTGATCAGCTCGGAGACGTCCGCGCTCGCGTCGTAGCGTGCGTGCGCGGTCACCAGCTTCTTCGGCTTGTCGACGACGAAGCTGTCGAGCCACTTGAAGTGTCCCTGCGCCTTGAGGCCCTTGGTGATCTCGAGGCCCTCGCGCACGCCCGTCGCGCAGAGACCGCAGCACATGTGGTGCAGCTCCGCGTTCAACCGGAAGTGACGCGGGCCGGTCAGCTCCATGCGATCGGCGACGAGGCCGGAATCGCGGAGCGCGCGGTCGATCGCCATGAAGTCGACCGTCTTCAGGTCGGTGACCTCGAGCTCGACCTCGGCGCCGTAGTCCTTCGGCTTCTCGACGCTCTCCATGTCCGTCGATTCCTGCGACGGGAGCTCCTTCTGCTTCACCTTCACGGAGGAGAGCTTCTCGAGCGCCTTCGTGACGTCGGAGAGGCAGCCCGTGCAGCACAGGTGGTTCATCGAGAGCTTGATGATCGGCTTGCCGTCCTTCGCGGACTCGCCCATGTGCTTGGACGTCCACATCTGCTCGGCAGCCTTCGGGTTCTTCACGTAGTCGATCCCGAAGAGCGCGACGGCCCACAGGATGGTCAGTACGACCAGCGTCTTGGTGGAGGCGAAGGTCATCGTTACATCCCCGATCGATCGAAGAAGCTGATGAGGTAGAGCAGCGGAAAGATGATCAGGACGGCGCTGACCGTGGCGGTCGCACCGATGATCATGAAGCGCTTGAGCGGCTTGCCGGCGCGCCAGGCCTCGAGATCCATCTTCTCGATCGGATCGACCTCGGAGGTGAGGCGGTTCGAGAAGATGACGACCAGCATCGCGGCGATTGGGTAGATGTGCGGGATCTCGTCCCAGCCGAAGTCCACGAGCATCAGCTTCGTGAACATGAAGGCCATGATCGACGTCCACACGCGCGAGAACACGCCGATCATGACGAGGAAGCCGCTCATGACCTCGGCGAGGCCGAAGGCGACAACCCAGGTCTCACGGCGGAAGATGTACGTCGCTGACGGGTTGCCGGTGAGCATCGCGACCATCGGGTCGTTCAGGACGGACGGAGCGTTGTCGGCGACGCCGGCGACGAGGTTGTGGTTGAAGACCTTCAGCCAGCCGAGCGCGAAGAAGCCGAAGCCGAGCACCAGGCGCAGGATGCGCATCTGGTCGGCGTTGATCTTCGTGATCGCGAGCTTGTGCGACTGCCACGGCGACGTGCAGTAGACGACGGCGACCGTGAGCACGGGGACGGCGTCGACCGCGACCATCCAGCCCCAGCGGAAGAGGTACAGCCACGTGCCGACGATCATCGCGCCGCAGAGGGGAAGCCACGTCTGCGTGAGGATGAGGATCGCGAGGCCGACCTGCGCGAACTTGAAGATCGAGGCGGACGCGGGATCGAGCGGGTAGCTCGGCATGACGAGCGAGTCGTTCGTCGCCGAGTACATGAGCACGAGGCCAGGGCTGCGCAGGAAAAGGATGACGGCCCACTCGCCGAGGGCGTGGAACAGCTTCCCCCGCACGGGGCGGTCGGTGAGAAAGCACGCGAGCTTGTGGCCCCACGCCTGGATCGCTCCGCCGACGCGCCGCAGCGCCGTGCGCTCGATGCGCTCCGTCAGGGTGTGGCGCAAGAACCAGATCGCGAAGAAAGCGCCGAGGATGCCGGCGACGCGCAGCGCGATCATCAGCATGTCGGGGTGCAGCCCGAGGGGCTTACCCGGCCAGCGACCGAAGAACTCGTAGTGGAGCGGGTAGCGGAGGTTGTGCTTGACGAAGCGCTCGTGCGCGAACGCGACGCCCGACGCGAGCACGATGAGCAGGAACGTCAGCGGCACGCTCAGGCGAGCGGCCGCGCGAGCGCGCCACGCGTCGCGCGCTCCCGTGAGGATCTCCCTCGTCATGAGCGTCAGGACTCCTCGTACTCGAGGGCGCGCGTGAGCGCGGGCACGTCGGGGACGATGACGTGGCGCTCGTCGACGCGGAGCAGGCCGCGCTCGCCGAGGCGCCGGAGGACGCGCATCGCCTGGTCGACACCGCAGTTGACCGATGCGGCGAGGGTCTTCGCGTCGATCGAGACGAGCGTTCCCGAATCGGTCACCTGCCCGTGCTTGGTGGTGGCGGTGATGAGGACGCGCAAGATGCGATACGGGACGTCGCGGAAGGAGAGATCGAGCGTCTCCGTGCTCAGCTGGCGAACGCGCTCGCAGAGCGCCTCGACGATGAGCCAGAGGACCTCGGGGCTCGCCTTCACCAGCGCCCGCAGATCCTCGTTCGTGATCGTGAGGACCTCGGTCGGCTCGAGCGTTGCGACGGACGCCGAGCGCCCGGACGCATCGAGGAGACCCAGCTCGCCGAAGATCTCGCCCGCGCCGAGCGTGTTGAGGACGCGCTCCTTGCCGTCGTCGGCGGTCTGGAAGACCTTCACGGCGCCGGAGATGACGACGTAGAGGGCGTCGGAACGATCATCTTGGAAGAAGATCGTCGTGTCCTTGTTGAACTTCTCTTTCTTCGCGAGCTTGCGCAGGTTCTCGACGTGCTGCTTGCTCAGCTTCGCGAAGATTGAAACCTTTTCTAGGCCGTCCATTCGTCCCCTGGCGAGATTTCTCGCGACACCGAGTTACAGGTACTGCGATCCGATCGTCAAGGGGTCGTTGGGGTGTCAACGATTGCGCCGCCGCCGCCTCACCGCCAGTGCGAGCGCCGCCATCGCCGCGCCCGGCGCCGTCCCGGACGTGTCCGTCACCGCGCAGCCGAGGCAGCCCTTTCTGGTCTCGCTCGGAGCCGGAGCCGCTCCCGTCTCGGCCGCGGAGGAGGTCCCGCGCTTCCACCCGATCTCCGGGATGTCCTGCCTGACGAACGACGCCAGGTCGGCCTTCCCTCGCGGCGCAAGACCGAGCTTTTGTGCGGATTTCGGCGGCGACGAGCCATAGCCATTGCCTCCCGGCTTGCCGCCCCACACGCCCCGGTGGGGCTCCTTGCAGTCGATCGGCCCCGCCCAGGCGTGACGGACCGCATAGCGCGCCTGGAAGTTGTTCAACGAGCTCGGCTGCGAGCCGTGCTCCAGTTTCCCGTCGGTGCCCATCACCTCGCGGCCGCCGGTGATCGCGGGGACCGCCTTGAACGTCAGGTCCTCGCCGAGCGACTCCTTCGTGTACCTCGCGTGGAGGCGCGTCAGGACGAACTGGCTGCCAGGCGTCGGCATCCCGAAGCTGCCGCCACCACCCCTCCCCGGGGCCCCTGGCTTCATGGCGCCGTCGTTCTCCCGGCCGAGCGTCGACGGGAGCACGTCGACGCCGAACGTCGAGAGATCGCCGAGGCTCATCGCTGGACCGGGACAGGGGTCGCACGAGGTCGGCTCCCACGCGTACTCGGTGACCACGGCGTTGGGGGTCTTCTCCAGCGTGCGGTCGAAGAGCGTCGTGTAGAACGTGCCAAACTTGTCCGACGCCGCCTCGCTCACGTCGAGGTTCGTCGGGATCGTGACGTTCGGGTAGTTCGCGACCTCGTAGCGCGTGCCGCGGCCGATGATGTGGACGATCAGGTCCTGAGTACCGCTCGAGTTGATGAGGCCGAGCCTCACCGGCAGCTTGAACTCCTCGCTGTCGTAGTGGAAGCGAAGAGGCGAGAGCTGCGCGACTCCGTCCTCCATCTTCACCTTCGTCACGTCGACCTTCGCGACGAAGAACTTCGAGCCGCTCGCGACGTAAGGCCGGAAGTAGGGCTCGCCGCCCTCCGGGATGTTGTAGCCCTCGCGGTGCAGCCAGGTGTCGAGGCCGCCGGAGTCCTGCGCGCTGAGGACGACGATCTGGTACTCGCCGACCGTGAACTGCGCCTCGATCTTCACGCCGAGGTCCGGGCCTGCGCCGCCGCCCACCCCGCCCTTCGCGGCCGCCATCGTCGTCGAAGCAAACGCGCGATTGCTCCCTGGCGCCTGCTGCGCGCACGGATCCTGCTCCCAGTATTCGACGAGGCGTGGTGAGGCGAGCTGGTCGATGTGGTCGAAGAGCTCGCGCTTGAGCGTCTTGACGTTCTCCTCCTGGAGGACGACCGGCACGGGCACGACCATGGCGAATTTTTCGGGCGGGCCTTTGTATGCATTCTGCATCGAAAGGACGGTGCGCGTGCCCTCGCGCATCATGACGACGACGGTGGCATCGTTGAACATCTTGGCGCCCGCGCCGCCCACGTAGAAGCCGCAGAACGCGCGGCTCGGGGACGGGACGAGGAGCACGGCAAGGGCAGCGAGCGCTGCGCTCGCGAGCGAGAGCAAGGGGTGGCGGCGGGTCATGGAAGCGCGAGGAGACCCGCGACTCGCGTGCCCGTCAACCCGCGCCGCGGTCGGCATCGGCGACCCCCGCGACCCGCGCGCCCGCGCTCTGGCGACGGCTACTTGGCCGCGCGGAGCTTGCCGATCGCCTCGGGCAGACCGGCGGGCGTCGCGCGGAGCCTGATCCAGAGATGATCGCGGTCGGTCTCGATGGAGCGGATACCGAGCACCGGGGCGACGATGGAGAGGATGCGCTTCACCCGCGCGTCGTTCGCGAGCTTCGGGACCTTCATCAGATCGAGGACGATGCGGTCGCCCTCGGCCTCGACGACGGCCGGCGGCTTCTTCGGGATGAACTTGACGAGGTTGCCGGGCTTCGAGAGATCGAGCGCGCCAGACTGGATGAGCGTCGAGACCGGCGAGTCGTTCGGTTCACCCGCGAGCACGAGCTTCACCTCGCGCAGGCGGATCGCGATGCGGATCGAGTCGGCGGAGATGCTCACCTCCTCGATCTTGATCGCGGCGGATGCGCGCACGGGCGTGCCCATCGCGTCGACGACGGCGCTGAAGCGGAGCGCGGGAGCCGCGCTGCTGATCTCGACGTCCTTCGGGGCCTTCTTGCCCTTCAGGTTGCCCGCGAACCAGCGGAGCGTGGCGAGGGGTACGCCGAAGGTCAGCCCCGTGGCGCTCACCGCTTGGCGAACGACCTCATCGGGGTTTTTCCTCACGTAACCGACGGCGGCCTTGAGCATCGCGCGCGGACTGAACATCTAGGTTCGCCCAGGCTATCGGCCCTGCGACCCAATCACAATGAGGAGCGCCCGCAGCGCCCCATCGCGGCCGCGCCCCCCTCGACGCACCTCTCCCGAGCCATCTCGGGGTCCTCGACGGACCTCTCCCAAGCCATCTCGGGGTCCGAGGGGCGGAGCCCCTCGACAAGTCAGTGGAGCAAAGGGGGATCGAACCCCTGACCTCTGCATTGCGAACGCAGCGCTCTCCCAGCTGAGCTATTGCCCCAAACGAAACAGAAACTGCAGCCCTACTGGAGTCGAGGCGGCAGCGGCGGCGGACTCTATACGCGGTGCGGAGGATGTCAAGCGGTCACGCCGGTCAGAGATGGATGTCGTTCGGGGAGGGCTGGACGTTCGGGGCCCCGGGCTGGGCGGGTGCCTGGCGTGGGGCGCCGTCGTCACGAAGGGGCGGGGTGACCGGCGTGCACGTGCCCTCGGCGGCGCCGAGCTCGATCGCGCAGGCGCCTGAACCTTGCGAGGCGGCGCAGTCCGCGTCCGTCGTGCACGGCGCGGATGGCGCGGGCGGCGCAGGGCGGCGCGACGGGTCGGTGTGGCTCGGGGAGCGCCAGTCGTTGCGGCGCGCCGGTCGGTTACAGCCGGCCGCGACGAGCACCACGACGGCGAGAGCGGCGGCGGAGGGACGGAGCTCGAGGCGAAGCACGGGTTACCTGTACCCCGAGACCAGCGCTTGCGCCAAGAGTCCCCAGCCGTCGATCGCGACGAACAGGAGCAGCTTGAACGGCAAGCTGACCTGCGTGGGATTGAGCATCTGCATGCCCAGTGCGAGCAGGACGTTGGCCACCACGAGATCGATGATGAGGAACGGCAAGTAGACGAGAAAGCCGATCGCGAATGCCTCGGTGAGCTCCGTGACGACGAAGGCCGGAACGAGGACCGAGAGATCGTTCGCGGCGATCTTCGCGCGCTCGACCTCGGGTCTCGCGTTCTTCGCGACGACGAGGAAGCGCGCGCGTTCCTTCTCGTTGGCGTTCTTCTCGAGAAAATCGCGCATCGGCTCGCGGACGGCGTCGATGCCCTTCTCGATGAGCGAGGTCGTGTCCTCCTTTGCGGTGTGGCTCTGCACGAGCGGCAGCGTGCGATCGAGGATGCGCTGGCCGACCGGCGCCATCGCGATGAGCGTGAGCGCGGTCGCGAGCGCCATGATGACCGTGTTCGACGGGACGGACTGCGCGCCGATGGCGCTGCGGACGATCTGGAGGACCGTCGAGATCTTCACGAACGCGGTGACGCCCATGAAGACGAACGGAACGAGAGACACGAGCGCGAGCGCAACGACGAGCGCGATCGGCTTGCCGAGCAGGTCGTCGACCTTGACGACCTCCGCGGGCGCGAGGAGACCGAACGTCATTCGGGCTCCTCCGGCCCGCGGCTGCGCGGCGGGCTCGGAGCGCGCTTCGTGCCGAGGACGCGCGCGAGGATGTCACCGAACGGCGCAACGTCGCTCGCCGGCGGTGTCGCGGGCAGATCCTTCGCCGCGATCTCGCCGAGCTTGGTGATGCCCGCCTCCGACGCGCCGACCACGAGCACCTGGCCGCCGACCTGCACGAGGTAGATCGCGCGGCGCGCGTCGAGCGGGAGCTGCCCGACGAGCTGGATCGGCCCGCGCGCCCGGCCGATGCCGAGGCGACGCGCTCCGTAGAGGACGACGAACGCAAGACCGCACACCGCGAGCAGCGTCACGAACGTCTCGAGCAGATACCCCGCGTACGGCCCCATGGCTTGGCGCGGACAATCGACGAGCGGGGACGGAAGGTCAACCCCTCACGACGTTAGCCGTGGCCGATACGCCGACTTGCCATGGATCGGACGGCAAAACGCATGGACCCGCGCCGCGACCCGACCTCGACCTGGCACGCGTGGACGTGCGCGAGTTGCGCAACGGGTCGCGCATGCTTGCGCAGCGGCGCGCGCGCGGATTTGCGGTGTTTGTGGGCATACCAGGTGCAGGTCTCGCGTCCATGAGACTCGATGTCCTGAGAGCGATCGCCGGCGGCGCCGGTCCGGTGGCCGCCTGCGCCCTCGTCCTCGTGGCGAGCGTTGCCGCCCCGCGGCGTGTGCGGGCCGACGGCGAGCCCGAG
The DNA here is from genome assembly GCA_025351875.1 of Myxococcales bacterium. Taxonomy (GTDB): domain Bacteria; phylum Myxococcota_A; class Polyangia; order Polyangiales; family Polyangiaceae; genus Labilithrix. The sequence continues at coordinate 12,821 of JANXVA010000148.1, forward strand.
GCCGTCTCGGCCCACGAACGATGTGCGACGCGCCTGTCGGTCGCGCTCCTCGGCAAGAGCGCGACGCCCGCGCTCCTCGCGTCGACCGAGCCGCAGACGGGCGTCGACGCGATGCTCACGGACCCTGCGTTCATCGAGCGCTTCGCGAGCTTCACCAATGCGCAGTTCAACCCCGAGCCTGGTGAGACGGCGCTGACGGACTCCGCGTACACGCTCGCGAAGTTCGTGCTCGCCGGTCAGAAGCCGTGGAAGGAGATGTTCGTCGGCGCCTATGCGGTGACCGACGCCGTCGCGCCCGACCCGAACGGCCTCGGCTACTTCTCGAGCCGCGCGTGGATGATGCGCTACGCGGGCAACGAGACCGAGGGCTACCGGATCTCGTCGGCCTATCGGATCCTCCAGAACACCACCGGCCTCCAGCTCACGGCGACGACGAGCGTCGAGGGCGTCGATCGCAGCGCGACGGGACGACAGGCGGCCGCGTGCGCCGGCTGCCACTACCAGGGCTGGTTCGCGCTCGACAGGGTCGCCAAGATCCTGACGCGACGACAGGGCGACGGCGCGACGATGAAGTTCATCGCGCCGAGCGAGGGCCCGCAGCAGATCCTCGACGGCACGAGCATCGCGAACGAGCGCGAGCTCGTGACCGCTATCGTCGGCTCCGAGGACTTCCGTTTCAACGCATGCCGGCTCGCGTTCAAGTTCCTGTATGGGCGCGAGGAGACGACGTGCGAGGCGCCGATCTTCGACACGTGCATCGACGCGTTCAAGGCCACCGGCACGATGCAGGCTGCTGTGTCCGCGGTCGCCAAAGACCCCACGTACTGCCAGTGAGGAGCCGAGCGATGCAGAAGCGGATCACGTTCACGATCTCGATGACGGCGGCCAGCGTGCTCATGCTCGCCTGCGGAGCCGACGACTCGGACCCGCTGCGCGGCCACGGGGGGACCGCAGCGGCAGGCGATCCCGCTGCCGCGCCCGCCGCGCCGTCGGCCGCAGGAGATCCCGCGCTCTGCACTGGACGTGAATACGTCGGCTACGGGCCGACGAAGCTCGCCGACCGGCGCGTCGTCGCGCAGCTCGGCGTCAATCGCGGCCGCGTGAAGCCGTTCGGCGCGTTGAAGACCGAGCTCGAGCGCGTGCTCGGCAACAAGCCGGCGAGCCTCGCCGCGGCAGACGCGACGTTCGCGGCTGCACCTCCCCGCTGGTACGCGGAGGCGACGGCGAACGCGGTCGCGCTGAAGACGGCCTACGACATCGCGTTCGACGGATGCCTCACGTACGTCGCGACCGACCCGAAGCTCGCGCAGGCACCCACCGCCGCGAGCGCGCAAGAGGCGTGCGCCGCCATGGCACGCAAGTTCTGGAGCAAGACGCCTGCGCCGCAGGAGATCGCGGCGTGCGTCGACGTGGCGACGACGGGCGCGGCGAGCGAGCCCGCGACGGCCAACAAGTGGGCCTACGCGTGCGCATCGGTCCTCACCTCGGCCGGATTCCTGACCTACTGAACCCCTTCGAACCCGGTGATTTGATCATGAGCGCTCAAGGCTTCTCGCGTCGTGGATTCCTCGGTGGCCTCGCGGCGATCGCCGGCTCGGCGATCGGCACGCGCATCGCAGGAGACTCGTGGATCGGCGAGGCGCTCGCGGGGCCTGCGCCGGCCGAGCCCACGTCGCTCGTGATGGTGCAGCTCGGCGGCGGGTACAACTCGATCTTCGGCAGCGCCGACTCGCTGGTCGGCAAATTCGGTACGACCGCGAACACGTTCGAGATGCTCCCGGGCGGCGTCGGCTTCGACAAGGCGATGTCGGTCGCGTTCTCGCCTATGGCGAAGAAGCACCTCGCGGTCATCGGCGTGAAGCACGGCCTCTCCAGCCACGAGGCTGCGGCGCGCGCGCTGTGGTCGAAGAGCGACGACAACGCGGGACTGGTCCTCGCGGACGCGCTCGGCGGCACGTCACCGATCAAGGCGGCCTACGCAGGGCGGACCTTCGATTTTCAGAAGACGCTCTTCGCCAGCCGCGTGAACGGCGTGTCGTTCCAGCCGATCAACGATCTCGGGGCCACCATCGACACGCTGCGGGGCGGCGCGCTGGGCGCACGCGCGCCGAAGCGCGAGAACGCGATCGCGGGAATGGAGGCGGCAGCGGAGATGAGCATGAACGCGCTCGCGGCGAGCCCTGGTTCGTTGTCGTCGGTGGGGAACGGCTTCGACGCGGCGATCGACACGCTGAAGAAGCCGTCCACCGCGATCGACCTCGCGACGCTGAAGCAGGTGTACGGGCTCACGAACGGGAGCGTCGGCTCGATCGCGTCGAGGTTCGCGGCCGCGGAGCTGATGGTGATGTCCGGCTCGAACGTGGTGACCGTGTTCGACAACCGGTGGGACACGCACGGCGACGACGATGGCGCCGTCGTGCGGAACAAGATGAAGGACCTCGTCACGCCGCTGAAGACGTTCCTGACCCGGATGATCGACGACCAGCCGGCGCGCAACGTCGTCGTGTGCTTCATGGGCGAGTTCGCGCGCGATCTACCGAACTCGGGTCACCAGCCGAACCTGTCGGTCACGGTGATCGGTAAGTACGTCAAGCCGGGCACGACCGGGCGCACCGACGCGAACGTCGG
>JANXVA010000177.1 GCA_025351875.1 Myxococcales bacterium
CCGCGGCCGATGAGGTCGGCGCGACCGGCCTTCTTCAAGGCCTCGCGCGCGAGCGGCCAGTGCTGCGGGTCCCAGTAGAAGATCAGCGCCTTCATCATGCGCTTCTCGCGCATGTCACGTGCAGTATACACGGGCTCGCCGGTGAGCGGGTCCGTGCCGGTGTAGAACATCGTCGTGGCGATCGCCATCGGAGTCGGGATGAAGTCCTGCACCTGGCGCGGGCGCATGTCGTTGGTCTTCAGGTAGACGGCGAGGCTGACGGCGTCCTTCAACGTCGAGCCCGGGTGGCCGGAGATGAAGTACGGAACGAGGTACTGCTCCTTGCCCGCCTTCTCGCTCGCGCTGCAGAACGCGGCCGCGAAGCGCTCGTAGCTCGCGATGCCGGGCTTCTTCATCTTGTCGAGGACGCCCGACTCGTTGTGCTCCGGCGCGACCGAGAGCTGGCCACCCGTGTGGTGCTTGGCGAGCTCCTCGATGAACTCGGGGCTCCTCTCGGCGAGGTCGTAGCGGACGCCCGACGCGATGAAGACGCGCTTGATGCCCTTCTCGGTGCGCACCTTCTTCATCAGCTGGATGAGCGGTTTGTGGTCGGTGACGAGGTTCTCGCAGATGCCAGGGTGGACGCACGAGAGACGCCGGCACGAGGCCTCGATCTTCTCCTCCTTGCACGTCATCTTGTACATGTTCGCGGTCGGCCCACCGAGGTCGGTGAGGACGCCGGAGAAGCCGCTCATGCGCGAGAGCTGGCGCACCTCGCGAAGAACGCTCTCCTCGCTGCGGCTCTGGATGATGCGCCCTTCGTGCTCCGTGATGCTGCAGAAGGTGCAGCCACCGAAGCACCCGCGCATCGTCACGATCGAGTCCTTGACCGTGGTGAACGCGGGGATCGGTTGCGTGTAGCTCGGGTGCGGCGCGCGGACGAACGGGAGATCGTAGAGGCCGTCCATCTCCCCCTCGGAGAGCGGCTCGGCGGGCGAGTTGAAGTAGACGGCCTCGTCCCCGTGGGGCTGCAGGATGGGACGCCCGTTGTGCGGGTTCGTCTCGTACTGGAACATCTTCGACATGCGCGCGAAGGCGGCCTTGTCACGGGCGACCTCCTCGTACGACGGAAGGACGACGACCTTCCGATCGGTGACGAACTTGCTCGGGTCGGCCGCGAGCGGCTCCCACGCGCGGCGGTTCTTTTTTACATGCGCCGTGCCGCGGATGTCGGTGAGCTGATCGACCGTCTCGCCGGCCGCGAGGCGCCGCGCAATCTCCCACGCGGGCCGCTCGCCCATCCCGAAGACGAGAAGATCCGCCTTCGCGTCGAGGAGCATCGACCGACGGACGGAGTCCGACCAGTAGTCGTAGTGCGCGATGCGACGGAGCGACGACTCGATCCCGCCGAGCACGACGGGCAGCCCCGGGAACGCCTGGCGACACAGGTTCGCGTACACGAGCGTCGCGCGGTTCGGCCGCATGTTGGGCTCGCCGCCGGGAGAGTACTGGTCCTCGGAGCGCGTCTTCTTCTGCGCCGTGAGCTTGTTGAGCATCGAGTCGAGGTTGCCGGCGGAGACGCCGACGAAGAGCCTCGGCCTGCCCATGCGCGCGATGTCGGCGGGCGAGTCCCACTTCGGCTGCGCGACGACGCCGACCTTGAAGCCGCGGCCCTCGAGGAAGCGCGCGATCAGGATCGGACCAAACGCGGGGTGATCGACGTACGCGTCGCCGCTCACGATGAGGATGTCGAGCTCGTCCCAGCCCTTCAGCGCCATCTCCTCACGCGTGGTCGGGAGGAAGCGCGCGCGGGGGTCCGCGGAGGGGGCTCCGCGCGACCGATCGGGCTTTCGACCCATCTGTACGTAGGACTGGCTCACCGACCTCGGACCATGGCCCAGAAACCGCGATGGGGCCACCCGCGGCATGATATTTCGAAGGAATGTCAGAGCGCGTCAGTCCTCCCGGGGCAAGGAAAGTCGCGATCATCGGCGGTGGCGCCTGGGGGCTCGCGCTCGCGGCCGCGGCTGCCCGCGCCGAGGCCGACGTGGTGCTCCAGACCCGGCGCGACCTCGAAGGCTCGCTCCCGAAGGGCGTCCGCATCGTCCGCGACCCGAAGGAGTCGGCGGCGCACGCGCGGCTCCTCGTGCTGGCCGTGCCGTCGAGCGCCTGCCGGACGGTCGCTCGCGACCTGGGCGATCACCTCGACGGTAGCCACTACGTGGTGCACGGGGTGCGAGGGCTCGAGGGCGACGATCTGCAGACCATCGCCGACGTCATCCGCGACGAGACACCGACGCGTCGCACGGGCGCGCTCGGCGGTCCCGCGCTGGCGTCGGACCTCCTCGCGGGCCGTCCGTCGGTGATCGTCGTCGGGTCGCGCTATCCCGAGGTCTCGGAGTGCGTCACCGCGACCTTCGGGTCGCCCACCCTTCGCGTGTATCCTACAAGTGATCTGCGCGGCCTCGAGTGGGCGAGCGCGCTCGTCGGTTGCCTGACGGTCGCGGTCGGCTTCGCGCAGGCGACCGACACGAGCCCCGGCCTCATCGCGGCGCTGATCTCGCGCGCGATCGGCGAGGCCTCGCGCATCGCCGCGGCGGCCGGCGGCGAGGAGAAGACGCTGCTCGGCCTGGCGGGCTATGGCGATCTACTTGCGTCGATCACGCAGTCGGAGCGGCCCGAGGTCATCGTCGGCAGGGCGCTCGGCAAAGGCAAGGGGCGCGAGGAGGCGATGAAGTCGGCGCCGCTACGCGTCGAGGCCCTCGAGCTCATTCCGCGCGTCGCGCGCTGGGCGGAGGTGCACGACGTGCGCGCGCCCATCTTCCGCGCCCTCGCGGCGGGCGTGACGGACGGCAAGAAGGCCGACTCGATCCTCAGCGAGCTGATGACGCTCCCCGTCGAAGTCCGCGCCTGAAGGTCGTGTCGCGCCCCCATTCGCTCGCCAAATTCCCTGACAGGGGGGAGCGGGCATCAGGGAAGAGTGCGCGCGAGGCGGAAGGTGAGTCCTGCTCCGCGGACGACCCAGTCCTCGCTCAGACGAGACGCCGCGCGGCAGATCTCCGACGGCCCAGTGATGAGTCCCCCGCGTACTCCGACGGGGTCTCTTACCGAGGTGTGAACATTCGTGAGGCAGAGTCCAGAATATTGGACACCCGCAAAGAGGTCTACGTGAGGACTTCATCCTCACCAGCCGAGGACACTGCCGGTAGACGTCCGCGCGTGACCCGGCGCCAGCTCACTTCGACGAGCTGGCGAGCGCGATGTTCACCGTCACGCCCACGGCGGCCACCGCCGCGGCCCACGAGCGGAGCTCGGGAAAAACCACGGCGATGCCGAAGGCCGCGGTGGCCACCGCGGTCATCAGCCACAGGCGTCGATCGAGGCTTATCGTGAGCGCCGCGCCCGCGAAGGCCCACAGGCCGATCATGAGCGTACGGGCCGACGCGACGCTCGCTCCTAGCGCGCCCATGCTCACGAACATGACGCTCTGGGCTGCGATGGTGAGGGTGATCGTCGCGACGATGCGCCGGTTGTAGAGCGTCGCGATGACGCCTGGCGCGAGCAGACACGCCACGCCGACGACGACGAGCTGCCCGAGTGCGCCGAGCGCGTAACGCAGGTGCGTCGTCGGCCCGAAACGCTCGCCGAACGGGATCGTCGCCGCCCACGACACGCCGAGCAAGCCGACCATGAAGCGACGTGCGGTCCGCCCCACGGTGTCGTCGCTGTCGCGCGCGAGCTTGGCGAGACGCCCCTCCTCGGCGCGCTGCGCGGCGCCGGCCGTGCGGACGCGGAGCGCGAGCTCGGGCGCGATCCCCTGAGCCTCATCGAGCAACATCTCGGCGCGACGTGGGTCGCGACCGAGCTCGCGCTCGATCAGGACCGTCGCTTCGCGCGAGCGGAGGTAGCGGAGGACGTCGAGGCGAAGCTCGGTCACGGCCTGGTGGCGGAGGTGCGGGAGCCGCTCCATCGCCCGTCGGATGGTCGTCGCGAGCGGCGACGCGACGCGCTCGGGAACCGTGGGTGGCGACGCGTCGATGGACAGGAGCCGCTCGGCGTCGCTACCGGCGTGTGGACGCGCGCCGGTCGTGACCTCGAAGAGCATGGCGCCGAGCAAGTAGATGTCGGTGCGCTCGGAGAACGGCGCGTCGACGAGGTCGAACATCTCGGGCGCGGCGTACGCGAGGGTCCCGCCGATCTCGCGCGTCGTGGCGGCGGTCTGGAGGTGTCGCTCGGCCTCTCCGCCCGTCGCGAGCGCCAGGCCCCAGTCGAGCAAGTAGACCTCTCCGAAGGCACCGATCATGACGTTGCCGGGCTTGATGTCGCGATGAATGACGCCCTTTGCGTGCGCGAACTCGACGATCTCGCAGACGCGCACGAACACGCGAAGGTTCTGCTCGAGGAGATCGCGCGCGCCTGATTCGGCCGCCCACGTCTCGTCGGTCAGGCACTCGCTCCAGCTGTTGCCCTCGATGCGGCGCATCACGACCACGGGCCCGTCGCGGCCCTTCGCGATGTCGTAGACCGGCACGACGCCAGGGTGCTCGAGGAAGCCCGTGACCCACGCCTCCTGGAGCATCCGCTGCGCATCGGCCTCGCTGGCTCCAGCGTGCGTCGCCTTCACCGCGACGCGACGCGCGAGCGAGAGCTGGGTGGCGGCGCGGACGACGCCCATCCCCCCTTCTCCGATCACCTCGCCGATCGAGAGAGCCGACATCGAGGTGTTCGGCTCGAGCGCGGGCGCGCTGTCCGTGTCCTTCGGGCGCGGGCCGGTGCGCGGCTCGACGACCGTGCTCCGTTCGAGCTCTGGATCCGGTGCGTCGCGCTTCTCCTCCATCGGCGGAGGCCCGTTACGATTCGTGAGAGGGAGAGGAGGTCGACATCGGCGCCGCTGGCCCCGCGCCGGAGGGACTTCCCATCGAAGAGCTGTGGATGGCGACGCCCATGCGCTCGCGCACCTTGCCGTACGCATCGGAGGCGCAGAAGGCGAGGAGGTCCCCGCGCTTCGTCTCCGCCGAGAGCTCACCGATCGCGCGCGACTCCTCCTTCATGAGGCGCATCGGCACGCGCAGATCCCCCGCGAGCAAGAGCCCGGCACGTGCCGCCGTCAGCTCCACATGGCGAACCCACGCCAGCAGATCGAGCTTGCCGCCACGTGCATCGAGCCGCGCAACGGCGTCCGCGATCGCTTCCTTCTTCTCGCCTGGCAGCCGTGACGAGAGGTTCGCGGCGACCTTGCTCTCGCCGTCCGCCGGCGGTGGCACCGAGATCCCCGGGATGACGAGGCGCACCGACGCGAGCACCAGCGACGAGACGTCCGCGAGCGTGGGGAAGAACACGAGCGCGTAGTGCTCGGGCCGATAGTACGTGAGGTGACGCCCCGTCAGGAACGCGAGCTGCTGGACGGTCATGCCAGTCCGCACCTGCGGTCCGAGCGCCGTGCCGGGCATCGCCGCGGGCACGGCCGCGATGCCGCTCGGCACGTCGTCGAGGAGATAGAGATCCGGCAATTCGATCCCCAGCGCCCTCGCCGCCCACACGAACGTGCGCACCACCGACGCCGTGCTCGCCTTGTCCTGCTTGGTCGCAGGATCGAGCGTGGGGAGCTGCTTCTTCGCGGCGAGCTCCTCGACGCGAAGCGCGATGGCGGTCTCGGATACCGCACGAAGGATGTCGCAGACGATCGGGTCCGCGCCGGGCGCGCGGAGACACTCGTCCCACCATCCATCCTCGAGCGCCGTCGTCGGCCGGATGGGACCGTCGGGCCGGAACTGCTCGATCACCAGCTCGTGCGACACGTCCGCGGCGCCGAGCTCCTCGAGACACGTCGCCACGAGCCACGCGCGATCGGGCCGCTGCGCCCGTGAGTGCAGCTCGTGGAGCCTCCGGTACGTCTGCGCGCGCATCGGCGCCACGGCGGCCACGAGCTCGAGCTCGCTCACGGCGACCGTGCGATCGCCCTTCGCCGCGTAGAGCTCGGCGAGCGCCGCGCGCGATTCGGCGTCGTCGGGGCGAACCTCGACCGCCCCGCGCAGCGCCTCGATCGCGCCCGGCCCGTCGAGGAGGCGATCGCGGCGAAGGACGCCGAGCTTGCGGCATACCTCCCACGCGCGCTCGCGGTCACCGAGGCCCGCGAAGCGATCGATCAGCCGCTCGTACACGGCGGCGAGCTCGGCCCATTCTTCACGGCGCGTGCGGACCGCGATGAGGGCGGAGAGAGCGCGATCGCACTGCGGATCCTCGTCGAGCGCGAGCTCGAGGAACGCGAGGCCGCGCGGCTCCTCGCGGAGGCGACCGAGCACTACATCAGCCTGCGCGAAGCGATAGGCGCCGCGTGGCGTCGGATCGGTCGATGCGCGACAGAGCTCGTCGAGCACGGCGAGCAGCTTCGGCCACTGACGGAGGCTGGTGTGCAAGCGCTCGAGCCTCGTGAGCACGTTGATGTCGCCCGCACGCGCCGCGTCGGAGCGCTCGAGCGTCTCGACGGCCTTCTGCGCGTCGCCGCACTCGTTCTCGAGCAGGTCGGCGAGGCGACAGAGCTCTGCGGCCTTGTCGTCGTCGTCGTCGAGCGAGTCGGCGCGCTTCCTCCGGAAGGTGGCGACGCGCGACCATTCCTTCGCGTCGGTCGCGAGCATGATCAGCGTGTCGAGCGAGCGCTGGTGCTTCGGGCTCACGGCGAGCGCCTTCTCGAAGTTCGTCTCGGCCTCACGCTTCTTGTCCTGAGCGAGCTTCACCTCGGCGACGTACGCGTAGAGCGAGGCCTGGGAGGTCGTGTCCGTGACGTCGACGAGGAAGAGCGCCTTCTTGTAGGCCTCCAGCGCGCCGTCCCAATCACGAAGCGAGCGGAGGTCCGCCGCCCGCTCGAGGATCGGCTCGATGGCCGGCAGCGGAGGCAGCGAATGCGACGAACGTGGCGCGGGAGCCGCCATGCTCGAGGACGACTTCGTGCGCACCAAGGTGGAAGGCAGGCGCGTCATCGTGTCCGGCGGAGGCACGAGCGAAGGCGGTGGCGAAGGCAGCACGGCGCCCTGGCTCGGTGTCTTCTCCGGTGCGGGCGGTGACTCGGACTCCGTCATGATGACGAGAGGGTACCTCCGACTCTGGATCGGTGAGAGTGGATCACGAGCAGTCCATCACGCGCTGCGTCGGAGGCAAGAAGGCGACGATCGCGTGCTCATCGTGTGCCACCCAGGTTGGTCCGGGGCGTGCCTACACGTAACCACTACCCAATGGCTTCCCGCCCGCCATCGTCCCCTTCCCACCGCTCCCTGCCGATGCGTCTGCTCGGCCTTCTGACGATCGCGACGCTCGCCATGGCGTGCGGGACGACCGATGCCGAGGCCGAGGCGCCGAGCCCGAACGCGCCCGGAATTCCGCTCGACCCCGGCAACGCGCCGCCAGGCTCGAACGACCCGACGGTCGCCGAGCAGCTCGCCGAGAAGCCGTGGGAGGTTGTCAGCAACAAGGGCGAGACGTACCTGCCCAACATCTTCTACGCGGACGCGTCGCAGAACGAGCAGATCATGCCGTGGGCGCTCGACGGCCACGTGCAGATCGATCGCCTCATCTACCCCACGCTCGGCAACCCGAACCTCTATACGAAGAACGATCCGAACGATCAGTTCATGGCCGTCCTCCGCATCGAGGACGCGGCCTACGCCCACCTGAAGCTCGCGCCCGAGGCCATCACGGGCTCGTCGCTCTCACGCCTGCCGATCGTGAACGACCCCGCCACGGGCTTCGCGTTCTTCCTCGTGCCGCGGAACGCGCGCGACAACAACACCGAGTCGACGCAGCCGATCAACAGCGGCAACGGCACCAACGTCGTTCGCATCTATCCGAACGAGGTCCTCGTCAGCCCCCTCCCGGCCGACATGCCCGCGGTGCTCAAGCAGCGAAAGACCCTGAGGTTCATCTTCAAGCAGGGCGCCATGCAGCGCGTCCCCGCCGGCATGTACGACGTGCGCATGGAGGTTCGTAACAACAACGAGCTCTACAAGCCGGTCGGCAACCCGGTCGGCATCTACGAGTACCAGTACAACGCGATCCGCGTGTTCGACACCGAGCCCGAGGAATACAAGGTCATCAACATCACCGACACGCAGGTGTCCGTCGGCGATCTCTACGGGGCGAAGACGAAAGATCGCCTCGACGAGCTCGTCTACTTCCTCAACACGACCAACGACCCGGCGGTTCTCAGCTCCTCGTTCATCACGTTCAACGGCGACCTCCACAACGGCGGGTCACCCGCGAGCCTCCGCGAGCGGACGGTCGCGCACACGTACAACGACGAGGCGAAGGCGATCGTCGGCACGCTGAAGAACCTGCCCGTCCCGATCTTCCTCACCGCCGGCAACCACGACGGCTACGTCTCGACCGGCCACGTCCCCGGAGCCGTGAAGGCGCTCGACACCGTCCTCCTCGACCAGCTCCCCGAGGTCATCAACCAGGCGACCCCGAAGGCGTGGCCGGACTTCGCGATCACCAAGTTCCAGGCGTACATCGACCAGACGGAGAAGGCCGACCAGCTCGGCGGCATTCCGAAGGACCTCTTCACCGGAACCTTCTCGCGCACGCGCAAGGGCACCGGCTTCGCGGACGGCTGGAAGGAGGTGCCGCGCGACGAGCGCAACTTCATCCTCTACGACGGCTTCCAGCAGTGGCAGAAGACGTACGGGCCGCTGAACTTCTCCTGGAAATTCGGGAAGAGCTTCTACGTGTCGCTCAACAGCTTCGAGCTCCGGCAGCACCGCCGCTCGGGCTGGGGCATGTACACCGTGAACTACGGCGGCGGCATGAGCGACGTGCAGATGGCCTGGCTCGACCGCGAGCTCCTGCGCTCGAAGGTCACGGGCGACGACGTCGTGCTCCTCGCCCACCATGATCCGCGCGGCGGCCACAAGAGCAAGGACGCCGGCTACTACTTCGAGCAGCTCGAGTACAAGAGCGTCTACCAGAGCGCGATCAACTACCTGGTCGGCAAGGTCTGGAACACCCAGGTATGCAAGTTGCCGCCGTGGGCGCTCTCGCGCGACCAGACGGAGAGCTGCGTGCACGACGGCCTCCAGGAGTGGATGCGCCCCGACGACCAGCTCGACTGCAACTGGGACGAGCGCACGAACGGCTTCTGCGACCCTGGGCTGTTCGATCCGAACACCGGCTCGCATCACCTCTACTTCAGCGGTGTCGAGCTGATGAGCCGCGTCGCGCAGAACCCGCAGGTCCGCACGTTCCTGCTCGGGCACACGCACTACAACCAGCTCGAGGTGCTCCAGAACGGCGACGAGCTGCTACCGGGCCAGTTCAAGATCGACGCGGCCGGCGCGCAGCTGCTGGCGACCCTCGAGGTCCAGAACCCGATCCGCGCGCACTCGTTCTCGCAGACCGCCACTCGCCAGCGCAGCGCCGACTACGACGGGCAGCTCCTGCCGATGGCAGCCGTGACGGCGAAGAACGAGCGCTTCGCGCAGATGATGAACGCGATCCTCCCCAACGCCCCGCGGGTCATGGATGCGCCAGGGCCGAGCCGACCGCGCGAGCTGGTGGTGATGCGGCTCGTGTCGGCGTCGGACCTCGCGAACCAGACCTACAACGGCGCAAGCGCGCTCGGCTTCGGCGTGCTCCACCTGACGAAGAAGACCGACGCTCGGGCGTACGCTCCGGCGCAGATCAACAAGACGACGTTCTTCGTGAACCGCGGCTCGAACGTGTTCACCAACGTCGCGACGATAGACCTCGATCGGAACGCGCGACTCGGACCCCACGACGCAGGGAACCCGCTCCAGCAGCTCTACGTCTGGCCGTAACGCCACACGCACGCGGCTACGCGAACTCGGCCACGCAGAGCGCGTGATCGCTGTCCTCGGTCGGCGCGATCGGCTCCATGTGCGCGCCGTGGAAGCGGAGCGCCTCGTTGTAGATCTCGAAGTTCTGCACCGCACGAAAGAGTCGCTCGGAGACGAGGATGTGATCGATCTGCGTCCGATCGTTGCCGTGGAAGCACGAGTAGCGCTCGGCGACTGGAAGGATCTCGGCGCACGACCCGAGACGGTCCTTCGCGCGCTCGCCGAGCCCGCGGAGGATGCGCACGGGTAGAGAGTCGAGGACGTCGTTCAGATCGCCGAGGACGCACACCGCATGATCGGGCGAAGACTTGAAGACGCCGTCGACGAGGCTCCTCACGTAGACGGCCTCGGCGGCGCGCTGGATGAGGCTACGCAGCGCCGACTCGGCGCGCTCCGCAGGACTGGTGTCGGGGCGCTCGCGACCGTCCGCCATGCGGAAGCCCACGGGGAGGTTCGACTTGAAGTGCATCGTCATGACGTCGACCTCGCCAAGATCGGGCGACTCGACCCGCGCGTGAATGATCCCGCGCCGCAGCGGGATGCGTGTGCCGAACGGCTCGGGGTCTCCCTCGGCGAAGCGCGGGAACGGGAGCTTGTCGTGCGTGTGCACCTGCGACCATACGACCGGCAGGCGCGAGAGGAGCGCACACCGGATCCCGCGTTTGTCGGCGGTGCCGACGACCGGCGCGCCGTAGCCCATATCCGCGAGCCCCTTCACGAGGCGTTCCAGCTGCTGCTCCTCACCGACCTCCTGGAGAGCCACCACGTCGGCGTTCGCCCGCCGCAGGTTTGCGCTGATGTTGGCGAACTTCCCGACCGCGACCGCGCGCTCCGCGTCACTGCGGGGGACGAAGAAATCCTTGAGGTTGAAGGTGGCGATGCGGAGCGACATGCGCGGCAGTCTACCTCTTGCTACGATGGGAGGTCATGGAGCGTAGCGACGACGCCATTCGTTCGATCATTGCCCATCTCGCGCATCTTCGCGCCGAGTACGGCGAGGTGCTCGAGAGCCCGGAGCTGGTCGAGC
>JANXVA010000236.1 GCA_025351875.1 Myxococcales bacterium
GCGGGGACGCTCGCCGGCGCCGCCAAGGCGCTCATGGAGCACGGAGCCACGCGGGTCGTCGCTTGCGCGACGCACGGTGTTCTCTCGGGACCGGCGATCCAGCGCATCATGGAGTCGCCGCTCGACGAGGTCATCGTCTCCGACACGATTCCGCTCTCGCCCCTCGCCAAGGCCTGCCCGAAGATCAAGCAGGTCAGCATGGCCCGCCTGCTCGGCGAGGCGATCAAGCGCATTCACAGCTCCGACTCGGTGAGCTCGCTCTTCGCGTAGGCGCCGTAGGAGCGGTAGCTAGCCGAAACGCTAAATCCCTGGAACGCCAGGCGATGCTCTGCTAAATCCTCGCGCCCCAGGTTGGACCCTCGTTAAGACGAGGGTTCTCGTCTTCGGGTTCGCCTTCCGGTCAGTTTTCGTTCTCAGGAGCTCGCCCCATGTCCGCCGCCATCCTCAACGTCGCCGCCACCCCCCGGACCACCAAGGGAAAGGGCGCTGCGCGCCGCCTCCGTAACGGCGGCCAGATCCCCGCGGTCGCGTACGGCAAGGGCCTCGCGAAGGCGCTGAGCCTCGCGGTCGCTCCGAAGGACATCATCGCGGTCATCAAGAGCGAGCGCGGACCGAACTCGGTTCTGTCGATGAAGGTCGAAGGCGCCTCGGACCTGCTCGTGATGATCAAGAGCTACACGCTCCACCCGGTGGCGCGCACGCTCGAGCATGTCGACTTCGTCGAGGTGAAGCTCGATCGCGCCGTCGACGTCGAGATCCCGCTCGTTGCGTTCGGCAAGCCGATCGGCCTCGCCAGTGGAGGTATCGTTCGCCAGGTCTACCGCACGGTGCCCGTGCGCTGCCTCCCGGACCGCATCCCGCTCAAGATCGAGGTCGACATCTCGGCGCTCGACATCCACGAATCGATGCCGACGAGCGCGCTTCCGCTCCCCGAGGGCGTCGAAGTGCGCCTTGCTCCGGAGCAGACGGTCATCGCCGTCGTCGCGCCGGAGAAGGATCGCTCCGAGGAGGAGGCTGCGGCCCTCCCGGGTGCGGTGGCCGGCGCGGCTCCTGCGGCTGCGGCTGCAGCGGCGGGCGGCAAGGCCCCGGCGGCCGGTGCGGCTCCTGCCGCAGGCGCCAAGGATGCGAAGAAGGACGACAAGAAGGACGACAAGAAGAAGAAGTGAGCGGTTCGGGCGCCCTCGCCTAACGCTCCTCTCTTTCTGCCGTGCACCTCGTCGTCGGGCTCGGGAATCCGGGCAAGAAGTACGAAAAGAACCGCCACAACGTCGGCTTCATGGTCGTCGAGCATCTCGCGCGCACGCACGGGATGCCCGACTTCAGGGAGAAGTTCAGCGGCGTGTGGACGAAGGGCGACCTCAGTTGCGGGAGCACGCGCTTCCCGGTCGCCCTGCTCGAGCCCGCGACGTTCATGAACCTCTCGGGCGACTGCGTGCAGCCCGCGGCCGCCTTCCTGAAGGTCGAGCCGAAGAGAATCATCGTCGTGCACGACGAGCTCGATCTCCCGTGGCGCGACGTGAAGCTCAAGCTGGGGGGCGGGCACGCGGGGCACAACGGCCTGCGTAGCCTCATCGACCGTCTCGGCGTCCCGGACTTCGTTCGCGTGCGCGTAGGGGTCGGGCGGCCTCCGCCCGGCTTCAAGGGCGATGTCGCCGACTTCGTGCTCCAGAACTTCGACGCGATGGAGTCTGTCGAGCTCCCCGAGGTCGTCGATCGGGCCTGCGCTGCCGTCGAGGCGGTCGTCGCCAAGGGCGCGCAGGCAGCGATGAACGCGCTGAACGTCTCGGCCCCCCGCAAATAACGCGATTTTCGCTCTCGCGCCGCCCGGGCGCGTGCTAGAAACCGCGCCCCGCTGATAGTCAGCAGGAATCCTTGCTCGTGGGAGTGTCCCACGGGCTCTCCTCTTCCTCCGACGAACCCGCTTCGCCCGGAAAGAGGATGATCCGTAAGGAGATCGCGATGCCCGAAGTTCAGATTCTCAAGTTCAAAGAGTACGAGACGATCTACGTCCTCCGCTCCGACGTCGACGCCGACACGGCCGAGAAGGTCCAGGCGCGCGTTGCCGAGGTCGTCGGTCGTGACAGCGGCAAGCTCGTCAAGGTCGAGGCGTGGGGCCGGCGCAAGCTCGCGTACCCCGTCGCGAAGCAGAAGCGCGGCGTGTACATGTACGTGAAGTACGTGGGTCGCGGCGGCCTCGTGCAGGAGCTCGAGCGCAACCTCAAGCTCCAGGACACGGTGCTCAAGTTCCAGACGATCCAGACGAACGACGAAGTCGACGTCGCAGCGCTCACGATCGATCCCGAGGAAGTGAAGCTCCAGCGCCTCGAGCTCCCGCCCGAGGACGACGCCGTCGAGTCTCGCGAGAAGCAGCTCGGCCTCATCGACCTCGGCCCGGATGCCCCGCGCAGCATGCGCCACGGTCATCGCGACGGCGGCGACGACGACTTCGGCGACGACGAGGGTGGTGGTCGTGGCGACCGCGATCGCGATCGCGACCGCGCTCCAGTCGCCGCTGCAGCTCCCGCCGTCGAGACGGACGACACCGCAGGTCCCGCGGCACCGGCACCGGCACCGGCAGCGGCACCTGCCAAGGGTGAGGACGAGGCCTGAGCGGCCCGCCCCCCTTCAACGAACTACCTTCAGGAGATTTGAATCATGGCGATGATGGATGACGACAAGGATTTCGGCAGGACGCCGGACCTCAACGCGGATGCACCGGGCCGACGCCGCGGTGGCAAGAAGCGCGTTTGCAAGTTCTGCGCGGACAAGGCCGTGGTCATTGACTACAAGGACCCGCAGGCGCTCAAGTACTTCGTGTCCGAGCGCGGCAAGGTCGTTCCCCGCCGCATCAGCGGCAACTGCGCCCTTCACCAGCGCAAGGTGACGCTCGCGGTCAAGCGCGCGCGCAACATCGCGCTCCTCCCCTTCACCGTCACGTCCTGACGCGGAGAGCATCATGGCAACCTCACTCCAAGTCGTACTCCAGACGACCGTCGACAAGGTCGGCGAGTCGGGCGAGCTCGTGAAGGTCCGTCCGGGCTTCGCGCGCAACTACCTCATCCCGCGTGGCCTCGCCGTTCCGGCGACCACGGCTGCCGTCAACCGCATCGCGCACGAGAAGGCGGTCGCGGTCGCGAAGGCGGACAAGACGAAGAAGGAAATGCAGGCCTTCGCCGAGAAGATCAACGCGCTGAAGCTCACGCTTTCGCGCTCGGTCGGCGAGGACGACAAGCTCTTCGGCTCCGTCACCTCCAAGGAGATCGAGAACGCGGCGAAGGCCGCGGGCGTCCCGATCGACCGCAAGAAGATGCACCTCGCGGAGCCCCTCAAGGCCCTCGGCACCTTCGAGATCCCCGTCCGCCTCATGACGGACGTGACGGCGATCCTCAAGGTCGAAGTCGTCAAGAAGTAGCTTCTCGCTCTCGTGTCCATTGTCGTGAGTCGTTGGGCACACCCTGGCGACTACACAACGCCTCGGGTCTGCGTCTGCAGGTCCGGGGCGTTGCCCATTTGGAGGTTCCACCTGTGGAAAAGAAGTGGGGTCCTCGTGCGCAAGCTGTCGAGAATCCGCCCGTCATCGAGGGGCGCGTACCTCCGCACGACCTCGAGGCGGAGGCCGCGGTGCTCTCCGCGTGCATGCTCGACCCGTCGGCGATGGACAAGATCACCGATCTCAAGCCCGAGTACTTCTACTCGGAGGCGCACCGGCGCATCTTCGAGGCCTGCTTCGAGCTCAAGCAG
>JANXVA010000328.1 GCA_025351875.1 Myxococcales bacterium
CGCCGCGGCGAGCACGACGGACCGTCGCGCGATCTGGCGTCAGGCCATGGCGGTGCTCTCGCGTCCGGACGAGGACGGGCCCGGTCCGCTCGACGGTCTGAGGCCAGAGGCGCTGGCGACTGCCGTCCAGGCGGCGATGCAGAGCGGGCTCGTCGATGATCTCGACTGGCTCGCGCGCCCCGCCGCGGGCGTCGCGCTTTACAAGCTCGCCGCCGTACTCCCGAGCGGAGCCGAGCAGCGCGATCTCGGGCGGCGCGTCCTCGCGCGGATGCTCGCCGACAGCGCCGACAGCTTCACGGCGATCGCGACCGCGATGGCGCGAGCAGGCGGCAAGGCCCTGTCGAGCCGAGCGATCCGCGCGCGACTCGCGCTCGTCTGCGAGCTCCCGCTCGCGCACGCCATCAACGACGGACCGCTCGCGCTTGCGCTGGTGAGTCGCCGCGAGCTCGCGCGCGAGTGGGTCGGTGTCCCGTCGACGACATCCCTTCCCTCGCGCCGTCTCGCCGCGAAGCTCCTCGAGCGGGCCGCACGCGAGGCCGCGCGCCGCGCACAGCTCGGCGACCCGCACGCCCTCCGCGCCTTCGAAAGCGACACCGTACGTGACGCGTGGAAGCGCCTCCTCGCCGACCGCGAGTCGCTCGTATGGCGGTACGTCGCGGTAGCGCGAGGACTATGCGCGCCCTGGGTACCGGCACTGAAGAAGGAGATCGAGGACGGTCTCGCCGAGGGTATGACGCCCACCGAGTGGCGGCGCGCCGCGACCTCGCTCGCCGCCTTCGGCGCGATCAAGCCTTACGAGGCCGTCGAGATGACGGCGGGCGTCGTCGAGCGCGGCCTCTTCACCTGGGAGGACCCGGCGAGCGCCTCGGCGTTCGTATGGGGTCTTCCGCGCACGATCGAGGCCGAGCCCGAGGCTGCGGCCGAGATGCTGAACGGTGTGATGACCGGGACCCCCCCGGAGATCGCCGAGGCGATCGCCGAGCTGCGGTTCGAGTACGGGCCGTCGGAGGTGCTCACCACCGCGAGCGCGAGGGCGCTCGATCGCTTGCGGCGGGACAAGCGAAAGAAGCTCGGCCAGGACGACGGCGCCGACGCACTGTTCCAGGAGATCGCGCGTGACCTCGGGGAGACGCAGCGAGAGGACCCGCCAATCCGCGATCTCGTCGCCCAGGCGCTCGACGCGTACGCCACCGACGGCGCGCACGCAGCGAGCGTCAAGGCACGAGCGCTGCTCGGCCCTGCGAACGCGGCGATGGACGCGCTCGAGGCCGTCGCGAGCGAGGACGGAGCCGAGGGAAGCGAGGGCAAGATCGCACGACGCACGGCGATGGCCGTCCTCCGCGATCTCGATCTGAGCCTTCATGAACGCAATGTCGTCGCGGACCTCCTCGAGCTCGACGCGTCGGTCGAGACCGTTCGCAGCGATCACGCCAGGCTCGACGCCGTCCGTGAGCGCTTCGCGGCGTGGGTCGTGACGAGCGAGACCGAACAGGATCGCGCGGCTACGACCGAGGGCCGTCTGCGGCAACCCACGCTCCGCTTGCGCCGGCTACGCGCGCTTCTCCACCTCGTCGACGGCGAGATCGGAGACGGCGACGACGTGGCCCGTGCGGAACGCTTGCGCACGCTCTGGCTTCGGACCGTGAAGGCTCTGCTGGAGCACTTCGATCGCGATCCCGTCCCCGTCCTGCGGCGCACCGTCCTGGCCTCGCTGGCGCGAGCGCTCGATGCGCTCGTGCATCTCGGCGCCTTCGACGTCGCCGACGCGCTTCTGGTCCTCGCGCAGCGCATCAAGACGACGAGCGACGTGTCCGCGCTCGCGGAGGCCTCGATGCATCCGGACCTGCGGATCGCGCTCTCGCGCTACGCGACGTTTCTCCTCGAGTCCGATGCGATCGCGCCGCTCGCCGAGGATTCGCCCCGCCTGCCCGCTCCACCATGCCTCGCGGCCATTCAGGAGCTGGCCGACGACATCGTCTCCGACGCTTCGGCGCGGACGGATGCGCTCCGCACCGTGCTCGTTCGCCTACGCGAGTCGCTCGAAGCCGTCGCGAGCGCCGGCTCACTGCATGTGCTCGCGGGCGGAGGCGGAGGCTCTCCGGACGTCATCGAGGCCGTGGAAGCGGCGGCGGCAGGCCTCGCGCAGATGTGCGCGACGGCCAACGGTCGCCTCGAGCGCGACTCCGTCCCGCCCACGGTCGGACGTCGACGCCTGCTCAGTGTCGCCGTCGCGCGGACGCTCGCGGGTGGGGACGCGTCGCTTGCGATCGGCCCGGCGCTCGACGAGCTCGTGATGGGTTTGCCGCACGGGATCGCAAGGCTCGTCCTCGGCCTCGTCGCGGGGCTCGATGAGCTGCCTCACGAGCGGCCCTCGTACACGGACACCTCCGTTCAAGTCGCTGACCGCCTGCCGGCCTGGCTCCCTGCGAGGCGAACGATCGGCGGGTTCTACGTCGTTCGTTCGCTCGGCTCGGGTGGCGGTGGCTCCGTGCTCATCGTGAACCGCGTGGAGGATCGGCACGATCCGAACGCCGAACGGTTCGCGCTGAAGGTGCCCGACTACAACGCGACGGCCGCGCGGTCCGTCTCGCAGGAGCAGTTCCTGAAGCTGTTCCGCGACGAGGCCTCGGCGCTCATCATGCTGCCGAACCACTCGCACCTCGCACGCTTCGTGACGTTCGATCTCTCCGCGCGCCCCCTACCGATCCTCGTGATGGAGCTCATCGAGGGCGTGACGCTGGAGCGCCTCCTCGAGTCGGAAGCATTCGACATGAAGCGGTGCCTCAAGGCCCTCGACGACGTCCTCGCGGGGCTGGAGGCGATGCACGAGCTCGGCACCGGGCACCTCGACATCAAGCCGTCGAACGTCGTATTGCGCCGTGGCAACGAGGCTGTGCTCGTGGACTTCGGGCTCTCGGGCCGCAACATCCGCCCGGGCTGCGGTACCGGTCCCTACGGTGCGCCCGAGGTATGGGGCGTGGTCCCCGACGGCCACCTCGCGACGCCCCCCGCGGCGGACGTCTACTCGTTCGCGTGTCTCGCGTTCGAGATGCTCACGGGCACCGTTCTCTTCGAGGCGCCGAACGAGGTCGCGCAGATCGCGATGCACATCGCGCACGACGGCGACCCCGAGCGCATGCGCGTCCTCGCGACGAACCCGGGCATCCGTCCGCTCGTCGAGGTGCTCGGCGGTGCCCTGCGCCGTGACCCCCGCGAGCGTCCCACGGCCGTGGAGCTCCGACGCGAAATCCGCTCGGTCGCGCGCATGGTCGAAGAGACCCCATGGCCGGTCGCGCTCCCGGGCCCGAAGAAACCCAAGCTCGAGCTGGTCCTCGACACCACGATCCGCTGATCGCCACCGGTTCGGATCGCGGCGATCGCTACAAACGCGTGAGGCCGGCGGTCCTTGCGGGCGCCGGCCTCTCGCGTCGCCAGGAAGCGATCAGTAGCGGTAGTGGTCGGGCTTGAAGGGGCCTTCCGTCGACACGCCGAGGTACGCGGCCTGATCCTTGGTGAGCTTGGTGAGCTTGACGCCGAGCTTGTCGAGGTGGAGCGCGGCGACCTTCTCGTCGAGCTTCTTCGGGAGGACGTAGACCTACTTCTCGCCGTACTGCGCGATGTTGGTCCAGAGCTCGATCTGCGCCATGACCTGGTTCGTGAAGGACGACGACATGACGAAGGACGGGTGACCGTCCGCGCAGCCGAGGTTCACGAGGCGGCCGCGGGCGAGGAGCGTGAGGCGCTTGCCGTCGGGGAAGATGAACTGGTCGACCTGCGGCTTGACGTTCTCCTCCTTGATCTCGGGGTTCTTCTCGAGCCACGAGACGTCGATCTCGCAGTCGAAGTGACCGATGTTGCAGAGGATGGCCTGGTCCTTCATCGCCTTCATGTGCTCCGGGCGAACGATGCCCGCGCAGCCGGTGGCGGTGACGATGATGTCGGCCTGCGGAGCGGCCTCTTCCATCGTGGTGACCTGGTAGCCCTCCATCGCCGCCTGGAGGGCGCAGATGGGGTCGACTTCGGTGATGAGAACGCGCGAGCCGAGGGCCTTGAGCGCCTGCGCGCAGCCTTTGCCGACGTCGCCGTAGCCCGCGACGACCGCGACCTTGCCGGCGAACATGACGCCGGTGGCGCGCTTGAGGCCGTCACCGAGCGACTCACGGCAACCGTACAGGTTGTCGAACTTCGACTTCGTGACGGAGTCGTTCACGTTCATCGCGGGGACCTTGAGCTCCCCCTTCTTCGCCATCTCGTAGAGGCGGTGAACGCCCGTGGTCGTCTCTTCCGAGAGGCCGCGGATCGGGTCGCTGCCGGAGAAGAGCTCCGGGTGCTTCTTGTGCGCGATGACGGTGAGGTCACCGCCGTCGTCGAGGATCATGTTCGGGCCCTTGCCGTCCTTGAAGGCCTTGATCTGCATCTCGAGGCACCAGTCGTACTCGGGCTCGGTCATGCCTTTCCAGGCG
>JANXVA010000452.1 GCA_025351875.1 Myxococcales bacterium
CGCTCGCCGAGGTACTTGCCGAGCGTCAGGTGCTGGTCGCGGATGTTGCGCGAGGCACGACCAAAGAACCACTTCTGGTCGCGCATCTTCGGGATCTGGTGGTCCCACGCGAAGAGGAGCGCGAGGCCTACGACTGCCGCTCGTGCGGCCCACGGACGCAATGCGAGCGCGGCGAGCGCTCCGCCCACGAGCGCGAGCAACCACGAGAGTCGGAACTCGGGCATCGTGCCGGCGGGGCGGGTGAGCACCCCGATCACCTGCACGAGCAGCGCGCCGAGGACGATCATCGCGAGCATGTTCGGACGCGCGGGGCCGCCGCGTCCGTGTGCCTTCGCGCGGGTCCGGAACGACACCGACACACCGAGGGCGACGAGGATCATCAGCCAGGCCACGGCAGGCATCACGTAGCGCTCGTTCTGCCAGCGCACCTGGCCGTTCAGCGCGACGATCACCACCCACGCGACGATCTGCGACCACAGCACGAGCGCGACGAGGCGCGTGCGCGCGAAGGCGAGGGGCAGCGCCGCGATCGCGAGCGGTACCACCCCCGCCCACCACGCCGTGCGCGCGAGATACGCGAGCGGGTTGGTCGTCGGCCAGCTCGAGGGAACGAGCGCGCTCATGTGCTCTCCCTCGATGTGCGCGAAGTGGTAGTCGAGGTTTCGCAGCGCGGCGTACCTCACGTTGCCGAGGTAGTCGTCGAGCTTGTCGGCGCTCGTCATGTACGGGTTGTTCAGCGCGAGCTTCACGATCGCACCGTTCGCGCTCCACTCACCGGTCAGCGCCTTGTTGGCGATCGCCTGCAGCGTGAGCATGACGACCGCCGGCATGCCGATCCGGAAGAGCAAGCCGACCATTCGTGCCCTGCCGTAGCGGCGATGCGCGAACGCCGCCGCGACCCCGAAGATTCCGATCGTCGCTGCAGCCTCGGGCCGCGTCGTCACGAGGAGCGCGCCGGTCGCGCCGAGCCACCACGCGTGGGCGTTCGCGCGCGAGGGCTTCACGCTGCGTGCGTCGGCATCGAGCTTCCTCCATGCGACGAGCGCGAGCGCCCATGCCGCGAGGAAGAACGAGACTTCCATTCCGCTCCAGAGCGACCAGTCGAGCGCGCCGACCCCGAGGAAGACAGGCGGAAGGAGGTACGAGGAGAGCCTGCCCCAGTCGTCGCGATCGCTCTCGACGAAGAGCCGCCGCGCCGCCAGCAGCATGCCGAACACGCTGACGGCGGCGACGAGCGCCGCCCACTTCATCAGCGCTCGACCCGTGAAGCCGACGCCCCAGCCGAGCGCGAGCACGAAGGGATAGGTGAGGCTCGTGTTTCCGGACGAGTAGCCGTTGCCGACCGTCCATTCGAAGGGATGCCCGAGGGCCGTCGCTCGCGCGTAGTCGAAGTGGATGAAGACGTCGTCGAGCGGAGCGCTCCACTCGCCACCCGTCTGCTTGAGCATGTAGCCGTAGAACGAGCGCGCTGAGGCCAGTGTCGTGACGGCTGCCCATAGCGCGAACAGCGTGGGATCGATCCGACGCAACCCGAGCGCCTCGACGCGGGCGACGAGGCTCGAGGGCACACGACGAATGAGGGCGACTGCGTTGCGAAACACGGCGGCTCGGAGGGCCGCGTTTCTACCACGGTTGAGGCAGCTCCGCCGAAGGCGCGGGTGATGGACGCCTTCCGATCCGGACGCCCGACGACGAACCTGGTGTGCTAGGGTCCGTGCCCCACGACGTCATGAAACGCGCATTCGGCAGGCGAGTCCGCGTACCCGTGGGCGGCCGCGGACCTCTCGGCTCCTCGCGGAGCAGGCGTACGCTGGTCGTGCCGGCGCTCGTGTCGGCGCTCCTCGCGTGCACGATCACGGCGTGGCCAACGGTCTCCGATGCCCAGCCTGGTGGCTCGATCGCGAAGCCTGCAGAGGAGCCGCCCGCGCCGCCTGCGCCTCCTCCGCCGACCATCACCTTACCAATCGTGAAGAAGGACGAGGGTGCGGCCTACCCGACCCAGGCGATCGGCGACAAGGTGAGGGACCCCGTCACCGTCGACCTCGTGCTCGAGCTCGATGCGACCGGTGCCGTCACCAAGGTCAGCGTCGACAAGTTCGCGGGCCACGGCTTCGACGAGGCGGCGATCGAAGCCGCGAAGAAGCTCGAGTACGAGCCGGCGCGCCGTAACGGTCAGCCGATTGCCGCGAAGATTCGTCACAAGTACCTCTTCAACCCCCCCGCATCGCGCGTGGTCGGCCGCGTCGCGACGGATCGCGGCGACAAGGACGCGCCTCTCGAGGGCGCGACCGTCACGATCACCGGGGAAGGCGGCGCGACGTTCCGCACGATCGCCGCCGCGGACGGCGCGTTCCGCGTCGACGATCTCCCTGCCGGCAGATATCGCATCACGGTCGCGTCGGGTGGTTACGTCGAACAGTCGTACGAGGAGTCTCTCGACCCCGGCCAGGAGGCCAAGGTCGAGGTCCGGCTCGTCCACGAAGTGGCCGTGCTCCCGCCGCCGAAGAAGGGCGAGGAGGTCGACGAGGTGCAGATTCGCGGCACGCGCCCGCCGCGCGAGGTCACCAAGCGCACCCTCGAGCAGCGCGAGCTCGCGCGCATACCAGGTACGAACGGCGATGCGCTCCGCGCGATCCAGAACCTCCCCGGCGTCGCGCGTCCGCCTGCGATCGCCGGGCTCCTCATCGTTCGCGGCGCCTCGCCGAACGAGACGAACATCTACGTCGATGGCACGCTCGTGCCGATCGTCTACCACTTCGGCGGGCTCTCCAGCGTCATCCCCACCGAGATGCTCGAGAAGATCGACTTCTATCCGGGCAACTTCAGCACCTACTACGGGCGTGTCACCGGCGCGATCGTCGACGTCGGCGTCCGCGACCCGAAGAAAGACAAGAAGCTCCACGGGCTCGCGCAGGCCGACCTCATCGACGCGCGTGTGCTCGCCGAAGGCCCGCTCTTCGACACCGGATGGAACTTCGCCGTCGCGGGACGCCGCTCGTACGTGGACTTGTGGCTGAAGCCCGTGCTCGAGAAAGCGGGCACCGGCGTCACCACCGCGCCTGTCTATTACGACTACCAGGCGATCCTGCAGAAGGACTTCGACAAGAAGAACTCGCTGCGGCTCTTCTTCTTCGGCTCCGACGATCGCCTCTCGCTCCTGACCAAGACGGTCAACGGCTCGAACCCGGGCTTCGGCGGCAACGTGTCGATCGGCACGGCGTTCTACCGGTTCCAGGTGCGCTACCTCGGCAAGTTCAGCGAGGACACCGAGCTGCGTCTCACCGCTGCGGTCGGCAAGGACGCGCTCGACTTCTCGATCGGAGATAATTTCTTCGTCCTCTCGACGTACCCGATCAATCCGCGCGCGGAGATCTCGCAGAAGCTCGCGGCCGGGGTCCGCAACAATTTCGGCCTCGACCTCCTCTACACGCCGTACACGGTGGACGTGCGCCTCCCCGCGCCACCGCGGCCCGGTCAGCCGCCGCCGGGGCCGTTCGGCAGCCAACCCCCGCTCGTCGTGAACGACTCGGACGCGATTTACCGCCCCGCGATGTACGACGAGCTCGAGCTCACGCCGTGGGCAGGGACGCGCATCGTGCCGGGCGTCCGTCTCGACTACGCGAAGGATACGCGCGCATGGGACGTGCAACCCCGCGTCACCGTGCGCCAGGATCTGCACCGCACCTTCCCGCGCACCACGCTCAAGGGCGGCATCGGTCGCTTCGCGCAGCCGCCGCAGCCGCAGGAGACCAACCGCGTCTTCGGCGTGTCAGGACTCGTCTCCAACGTCGCCAACCATTACGGCGGCGGTGTCGAGCAGGAGCTCTCGCGGCAGGTCGAGGTCTCGCTCGAGGGCTTCTTTCGCCAGTACGATCGTCGCGTCGTGCAGAAGCTCGGCAACGTCGGCGAGGGCCGAGCGTTCGGCCTCGAGATGCTGCTCCGCTACAAGCCCGACGATCGCTTCTTCGGCTTCCTCGCGTACACGCTCTCGCGCAGCGTTCGGAAGGACGGGCCCGACGAGCCCGAGCGTCTCTTCAACTTCGACCAGACGCACATCCTCACCACCGTCGGCAGCTATCGCCTCGGGAACGGCTGGGAGATCGGCGGACGCTTCCGGTACGTGTCTGGCAGCCTGAACACGCCCAACGGGTACGGCTTCTACGACGCGACCGTCGGCGCCTACATTCCGCTCGCGGACTACCCGCCCAACGCCCACCGCAACCCGGCCTTCCACCAGCTCGACGTGCGCGTCGACAAGACGTGGCAGCTCAGCGGTGGCGTCAAGCTGAGCGCCTACCTCGACATCCTCAACATCTACAACTCGGCGAACGTCGAGGGCGTTTCCTACAACTACAATTACACGCTGAGCACGAATGCGACCGGCCTCCCGTTCCTCCCGAGTCTCGGCATCCGAGGGGAGCTCTGACATGCGATCCTCACGCGCGTATCTCGGTGTCGCCCTCCTGCTCCTCGGCGCGTTCGTGGTGTTCGCCTGCGGGGGTGATTTCGACCCCGCGAGCAAGGTCGACAGCGTGCGCCTCTTCGCGGTCAAGGCAGACAAGCCCTACGCGAGGCCTGGCGAGTCCGTCACGCTCGAGGCGCTCTTCACCGACGCCCGCAAGGACAAGCCTCGCGCTGCGAAGCTCTACTGGATCCCGGTCCTCTGCCTCAACCCGAAGGACGACCTCTACTACCTCTGCTTCGCTCCGCCCGGAGACGGCGGAAGGCAGGCAGGGAACACGCGGCTCGTTCCGGTCGGCCCGCTCGCCGACGCAGGCGCCGCGGCAGAAGCCGGCGCCGGTGCGCCTGGCGGCGATGCGGGGGCCTTCGGCGGAAGCAACCCGTTCGCGAACATCCCCACGGGCGTCGACCTCGCGCCGTTCCTGCCCCAGGGGCCGACGTTCACGTTCCGCATCCCGGACGACGCCGTGAAGGAGCGCGAGGGAAGCGAGCCGTACGGTCTCGCGATCGTGTTCAACATCCTCTGTGCCGGTCGAGTGGAGTTCGCATCGCGTGATCTCTCGGGCGGCGCGCAGCAGGTGCCCGTCCTCTGCACCGACGAGAACGGCGTGAAGCTATCGCCGAGCGACTACGTCATCGGCATCTCGCGCGTGTACGCATACGCAACGCGCGTGAACACGAACCCCGTCATCGAGGCGCTCACGTTCGAGGGCAAGGACGTCCTGCCCGCGCAGGGCATCACAGTCGAGCACTGTACCGAGGCGAAGCAGCGTGACTGCAAGGAGAACAAGATCGGCGCGCGCATCTCGGACTCGAGCTGGGAGCCGAACCCCTCGGAGGTCACTCGTGACGGTGATCTCCGCGAGCAGATCTGGATCGACTGGTACTCCGACATCGGGAAGCTCGACAGCGACTCGAGGCTCCTCTTCGACACGCGCGAGGGGCGCGTGCCGGAGAGCGACGTGAAATACTTCGCACCCAAGGACCCCACCGACGGCACGCTATGGGGCGTGGTCCACGACAATCGCGGCGGCGCGGCCTGGATCTTCATCCCGCTGCACGTTCGGTAGCGATGACGACCCGCGGCCTGGCGAACGGCGGCCGTTCGCGGCATGCTCAAGGGGCCCTCCTTCGAGGTCCTCCTTGATCCTTCGTTCTTCATCGCGCGGCGTTGCGTCCAAACGGGTGCTCCTCGGCACCTGCCTGGTGCTCGCGGTCGCGTGCTCGAAGACCGAGGACCACGGCGTCCTGCAGGACGCCGACTTCAAGGTCCCGGCCGGGATCGAGGCAGGCTTCGACAAGAACACGATCGTCGAGACCGCTGCCTTCGTCGACGTCGACGGCCTCGACGGTGCACTCGTGCAGAAGTTCCTGCACAAGACTCCGTACGACCGGCCGACCTTCCTCGAGACCTACCAGTCGAACGGCGTGCGGGCCTCGGACGCGATCGCACGCGCGGCGCGCACCTATCGGATCAACCCGCTCGTGTTCCTGGTGGAAGCGGAGGCAACCCAGGGCCTCATCGGCGAGACGAACTATCCGTTCCCTCCCGAGCGCGTCGAGTACGTCTTTCGCTGTGGCTGCTTGCAGGACACGAACTGCCTGCCCGAGCTCGCCGGCTTCGATCGTCAGGTCGACTGCCTCGGCAGAAAGTTTCGCGTCGCGCTCGACGCCATCGCGCAGAACGACGTGACCGCGGCGGGCTGGGGAAAGGACAAGACGAGCACGACGCTCGACAGCCAGAAGGTGACCCCGACCAGCGAGGCGACGGCCGCCATCTACGATCACATGCCGCGCGTCGCCGAGGGCAAAGCGGGCGGGTCGTGGCTGTTCTGGAACGTGTGGAACGTCTACGCGACCGGCATCGATTACTCCGGGCCCATCGGCGGTCCCGGCGCCGGAGGGTGGATCGGAGATCGCTGCGGGTCGGCCGCCGGCTGCGGCTTCGAGGGGGCGACGTGCGCGACGAACTACCCCGGCGGTCTCTGCACGGTGGCGTGCAAGGGCGACTGCCCCTCGCAGCCCGACAAGCCCGAGTCGTTCTGCGCGGACTTCAAGACGAACGGCGGCTTCTGCCTCCAGGTGTGCAACCCAGGCGCGCCGGCGTGCCGCGAGGGCTATACGTGCTCGCGGCTCAAGCGCTTCGGCGCCGCCGACAACGGCGACTCCAAGTACGTCTGCACGTTGCCTTGAGCCGGAGCGGTCAGTCCGAGCTCAGCTCGACGACCGACGCGGAGGCGCCGCACCCGACGGAAACGACGAGCACGCGCGAATAGTCGCTGTCCGCAAGCGCATCGTCCGCGCCGACGTCGCGGAGCGATCCGCCGCCGAGCTCGCGCACGATCCTCGGGACCACGTTCGAGTGCGTGGCGACGACGGTGGTGGACCCGGGAGGAGCGTCGCGGAGCTCGCGGACGAGGTCGCGTGTCTGCGCGGCGGAGCGGACCTCGACAGCCTTGCCGACGCGCTCGGAGAGCGGCACGAGCGTGTGCTGCGTGCGCCGGTACTCGGTCGCGACGAGGCGCGAGATCGTCGCCTTGCCGAGGAGTATCGCGAGGCGTGCCGCGCGCTCGCGACCCTTCGGCGCGAGCTCTGGATCGCGGTCCTTTGGGTCGTCGGTCACCTTCTCGGCGTGGCGAACGAGGACCACCGAGTGCGGGTTGCAGAGACGCGCCGGCGTCGTGGCCGCCGCGCCACCGCCGGCGGGTCGGTCCGGAGGGCAGCCGAGCGACGCGAACGCGAGCGTGAGGCCGAGCGCGCTCGCTCGAATCACGCCTTCGGCTCGGGCGGCGGCTCGGTAGGCCGCGCCTTGCGGACCATCGGCCCGAGGACCGGGATGGCGTCGAGGCTCACCTGGCCGCTCGTCAAGATACCCTCGTCGGTCGGCTTCTTCGCGAGGTGGTCGCCGACGCGCAGGAACGCCTCGAGATAGATGCGCTCGCGCCCGAGGCCCGGCGACGTGCCGTCACCGCCGCGGAAGGCACGCTCGGCGACGAGCACGGCCTCGCCCTGCGGAAGGCCATGCTCCTTCACGAGAGCGCTGAGCGCGTCGGCGAAGCTCGCTCCGCCGTCCATCGCCTCGACCGCCAGATGACGCGCCGCGAGCTCGCGCTTGCGGCGCGGCTTGAGGTAGTTGCCACGCTCCTCCAGGACGAGCGCGAGGCCCTCTTGATCGTCGATGCCGCGCGCGGTGCCGATCTGGAAGATGGCGAGACGCGCCTGCGCCGCGCGGGTCCGAGGGATCGCGTGGGCTTCGACCTCGTGCATGACGGTGCGCTCGACGTCCTCTTTGCGCGTCATGCGACCTGCAGCGACGAGGATGTGGCGCTCGCCCGTCGCGGCGAGCGCCGAGAGCGACGGCTGGACGACGACCGCGAACGGCAAGCCGAGCCGGCCTACCTCCTCGCGCATGCGGGTGAACAGCGAGCCGGGCTCGGTAGAATCGCTCGCGAGGAGCTCCTCCGTGTCGTTCGGGTCGGCGGTCGCGAGCGCCTCGTGACCCTCCGCGATCCACTTGCGGGCGAGGATCGTGGCCTCGCCTGCGGCCTGCGGGCTCAGCGAGCGGAAGCGTGCCCGCGCGAGCGCGCCGAGCACGGACGTGCCGGCCTCGCTGGAGAGCGCGGCCTCGATCTCGAGCTCGCGTGCGCGTGCGGCGTAGAGCTGGGCTACCGGGTGGCTCTCGGCGCCGAGACTCGCGGCGGCGCGAGCGAGCGCCTTTCGGAGCAGCGTGTGATCCGTGCGGGCGTAGGTCCACCGCGGGCTCACGGTGTGACCAGCCTCGAGCGCAGCGAGGATGCGCGCGCGCTCCTGCGGGGCGTTCCGCGGGACGACGGAGCCGAGGAGCCGGACCGATCGGACCGCCTCGATCAGGAGTCGCTCCGCGCGGACGAGCCACGGAGGGAGATCCGACGGCCCGCTCTTCCGGATGGCTGGCCGCTGGTTCATGCGCTCAATCGTGCGCGGGGGCGTCCTCGGGAAATCACCTGCTGAGGATACGCGAGGCTGCGCGCACTTGCCTCGTTTTCCTTGCAAGAGGGGGCCCGCGAGGGTACGTCCGAGAAGCGCCCCGGATGAAGAAAAACTACGTCCTCGACACGAACATCCTCCTCCACGACCCCAACGCGATCTTCAGGTTCGACGACAACAACGTCATCATCCCGATCTACGTCATCGAAGAGGTCGACCAGTTCAAGCGCGAGGGCTCGGAGCGCGGGCGTAATGCCCGCCACATCGTCCGCCTCCTGGACGACCTCCGCGAGACCGGCGGTTCGCTCTCGAAGGGCGTGAAGACCAAGTCGGGGGGCTTCCTCCGCGTGGCGATCCCGAACAAGCGCCCCGAGCTGCCGACCGCCATCGACAAGTCGGCGATGGACAACGCCATTCTCCAGACCGCCTTCCAGGTGCGCGACGAGGACGTGAGCCATCCCACCGTGTTCGTCACGATGGACACGAACCTCCGCATCCGCGCGGACGCGCTCGGGATGCTCGCCGAGACCTACGAGAACCAGCGCGTCGAGGTGCAGCAAGGCGACGTCACCGGCGTCACCGAGCTGGAGGTGTCCGCCGAGGAGATCGACTCGTTCTTCCAGGACGGCTTCCTCGCGCCGAACGCGGCGCTGATCGCGCCCGAGCGCGGCGAAAAGG
>JANXVA010000334.1 GCA_025351875.1 Myxococcales bacterium
AGCAGCGCGCGCTTCAGCCTCGATCGCCGCGAAGGCTCCATCGAGGCGCGTCCCCTAAGGCTTCTCGGCCTTGCGCCAGTCCTGCACGCGTCCCCAGAACAGCTCTGTGAAGCGCTCGATCTCGTGCGGCGGGAAGAGCGCGGTCACCTTCTGGCGGACGGCGTCCTTCGCCTCGGGCGTCCCGAAGAACTCCCACGCGACCTCGTCGAGCTGCGAGAGGTGCTTTGCGCAGAACTCTTCGAATTTCTTCGTCTCGAAGCGCTCGTCGGCAATGGCGGCGTAGCGATCGAGCTTGTCGGCGTATGGGATGTCCATCGCCGCGATCGCGTAGAAGGGCGCCCAGTCCTGGTTCTTGCGCATCTTGCGCTTGGTGGCGGCGCAGAACACCGACCACCGGATGTACGCCTTCACCATCCACGCGAAGTGGTAGTGCAGCGACGTCACCTGCGAGTCCGGGCACGGGTTCGCGAAGTCGATCGGGAACCACACGTTGTCCTTGCGGAGCGACTCGCAGGAGTTGAACTCCCACCCGAAGAACGCGTTGATCGTGAGCGTCACCTTGCGGAGGTGCTCTTTCTCGGCGTCGGAGATGAAATCCGTCCTGGTCGTGTAGCGGTCGTGGAGCGGCGCGTCCGGGTTGTAGAGCACGTAGTGCGTCTGCGGGCCGAAGCCGATGCAGCGAACGAAGCGGTCGAAGTCCTTCACCGCGGCCTGGAGGTGCATGACCGAGCGGTCGCTCTCCTCGTAGGCCTTCTGCACGCCTGCGGCGTCGTCGACCTTCGTGACCGCGCGCCAGCCGCCGCCGTCGTACGGCTTCATGAACATCGGCCACCCGATGCGGTCGCCGATCTTGCGGACGTCGAAGAGCTTCGCGTAACGCGACAGCGTCGGCTTGAGGTCCGGCGTGGGCTCGTAGTTCTTCGGCGGAACCATCCAGGTGTCGGGGATGGGCATGCCGAGCGCCATCATCGCGCAGTAGGAGGTGTGCTTCTCATTCGCCTGCACGCTCCACGGGTTGTTGAACACGTAGAGGCCATCCATGATGATGGCCTTCTTTATCCACTCTCGGCTCGTGTGGTACCAGTGCGTCAGCCGGTCCACGACGACGTCGTACTTGCAGCTCTGGCGGAGATCGTACGGCTCGATGAAGACGCGCTCGACCTCGAAGCGCAGCGTGTCACCGCTGCCGTCCTCGGCGGGGATGCGGAGGTCGAGCTTCTTCATCAAGGCCTCGAAACAGAGAGGCCAGCAGATGTCTGCTCCGAGCGAGAGTCCGATGTGGCGAACGACTTCAGCCATTTGATTTCCCCGACTACTCGTAGACGAACATCAGGGGACCGGGGAAGAGCCACGAGAGGCCTTCACGCAATCGATCCCGCCAGTTTTCCCAGTTGTGACCGTCACGCGCTTCGACGAATTTGACCTGCATGCCCGTCGCGTCGAGCAGCGGCACGAGGGAGCGGTTCTCGTAGATGAGCGACTCGTAGACGCCGCAGCTCATGAACACGCGCTCGCTCACGGCGGTCGGCTCCTGGCGGACGGTGTTCACGAACTCGACGACGCGGTCGAACAGCGGTCCGCGGCGGTTGCGCGTGCCGATGTCCGTGAACGCGAACGAACCGGACTGGAGGAGCAGGCGACCCCAGACGTCCGGGTAGCGCACCGCCGTCGAGAACGCGGCGACCGCGCCGAAGCTCGCCCCCATGAGGCAGCGCGCCTGCGGGCGATCGATGATGGGGAGGCGGCCGGTGAGGTCCTTGAGGAGCTCCTCGGTGAGGAACTTCGCGTGGCGTTCGTCGTTCGCGTACTCGCGGAGGCGATCGGGCGAGTCGGTGAACGCGACGATCATGTCGGGGATCTCGAGCCTGTGGATCAGGTTGTCGAGGACGATGCGCATGCTCGCGAAGTTCACGTAGTCGCTGCCGTCGTGGACGACCACCAGCGGATACTGGCGGGTCTTGCGGAAGCGCGCCGGAAGGTAGATCGAGCCGTACCGGCGAGCGTCGAAGGTCTTCGAGAAGAACGAGAACGGCTCGAGCATGCCGGGGCGCGCGTCCTCGTCCGGGGTGATCCAGTCGGGGACCTCGTACCCCTCGCCCTGGAGGACCGAGTTCGCGCCGAACGGGTCGCGGGCGCGGTTCGGATTGCGCGGGTCCTCGATCCACTGGCTCGAGCCGTGGCGATGGATCTCGTACTTGTATTCTACACGTGACCCGTGCGGAATATCGAGGGTGAGGTACCAGACGTCCGTCGTCGGGATGCGCGCGAGCGAGCTCTCCGACTCGAGGCCGAAGATCCAGTGACGAAGGGTCACGCCGTCGGCCTCGCCGCGCCAGATGAACGTGGCGTGCGGGCCCTCGACCACCGGGAAGGTGCGATCCTTCACGGCGAAGAACGCGTCGACCTTCGCGAGGTCGGGGTTGGACTTGATGAGCTCCTGGATGGCGAGCAGGCGGGCGTTCATACGAGCTTGCTCGGGGGTGTGCGCTTGCTGAGGGGGATCGCCGTGCTCGACGGGCTGAGCTCGACGCCGGGCGGGGGGTGGCCGCTCTTGCGCGTCTCCGGCTCGAACGAGTGCGTGCCGTCATCACGGATCGCGAACGCGCCGTAGGGGGCCGTCGGGCCGGAACGCAGCCACGTCACGCGCGAGCGCGCGGGCATCGCGATGCAGGTGGCCGGGGCGAAGCGGCGGACCATGACCTTGAGGCGCGCGCGGTCACCGAGCTTGAGGCGGAATTCCGGCTGCGGGAGCACGATGACGTCGCCGACGAAGCCGAGGCCCGCGTCGAGCACTTCGGCCGCGCCAGGCCCCTGGGGCGGCGAGTCGTGGAAGAGGACGACGCGCTCGCTGATGGCCATCGCACCGGCGCACCACGCGAAGATCGTCTTGCCCTGCGCGAGATCCTCGATGCCGAAGAGGCGGAGGCGATTGAGCAGCGAAGCGACGTGGCCGCCGGCGATCGCGATCGCCGCGCAGTTCTTCAACATCGCCGCGAGCTCCTTGCGATGCTTCGCGATGGGCGCGCGCTCGAGCGGGCGGTACCGCGCGTCGAAGTCGCGTCGGTCCTTCGTGCAGCGCTCGAGGTGGAGGGCGTCGATGTTACGGATGGCGTCGATCGACGTGCGCGCCTCGTCTTCGAGGATCTCGTCCGGCGCGGCGCGCTGGTCGATCACGTGCTGGGCGTCGAGCGCGTGCTCGAGGCGGACGCGATAGAAGTCCTGGCGGTGCCGCAGGATGGTCTGTCGCTCGCGGTGCGCCTTGACGAGCTCCTTGTCCTTGCGGAAGACGTCCTCGCCGCGCGCGTGCAGCGTGAGGTTCACGGCGTTGCCGCCGAGGTGCTCGTTGAGGTCCGCGTCGTCGTCCTCGCGCTCCTGCCAGCCCGCCGTGATGGTGGCGATCTTGCCCTTGATGCCGAGCTCCTTGATCGCGTCGCCGAGCGTGGGGTTGTAGCGCTGGGCGCCGAGCAGTACGACGGCGGGGACCTCGCCCGAGATCATGAAGCGCGCACCTTCAGCGTGCGACCGACGTGATCGAGCATGCTGTGGAGCGTGTCGTAGTCGGGGTGCTTCATGCGCATCCACGCGTTCGCCATGTAGCCGGCGGAGACGGGCTGCGTCGGCGTGCCGGCCGGCGGCAGGTGACTGTCGATGATGGCGGCGCCGAACTCGCGGAAGATCTCGTCGGCGTTGTCGTAGCCGCGGATGTGACCGTCGCACTCGGGACGGAGCGCGATGATGCCCGCGGCGTAGCGGCGCGAGAGCGGGCGGCTCGGCTTG
>JANXVA010000351.1 GCA_025351875.1 Myxococcales bacterium
AACGCGTCCTCGCGATGACCCTGAAGACCAGGAGCCTCGCGAAGAAGCTGCTCGGGATGCAGCTCACCATCGAGACCATCGCGCTCACCATCTTCCAGCGCGTGCGGGAGCTCGAGGTCGAGCCGGTCCTCACCGAGCTCCTTCCCTACTACGAGCGCGACGAGGCACGTCACGTCGGGCTCGGCATCCAGCTCCTGCCAGCGCTCGTCTCCGAGATGTCGTACGCGGAGCGGGTCGACTTCGCGGTCTTCCACCTCGATCTCTACGGCTCCGCCGTGATGAGCCTCAAGTCGCTCGAGCCCGCGCTCCAGTCGATTGGCGTCGATCCCCGCAGCCTGCTCGCGATCGGCTTCCGCAAGCAGAGCGACATCGACGCCATGTTCCGCGAGGAGTTCCCGAGCTGGCCGCTCGACCCCCCGGAGAAGCGCGTCTTCGCTGGCCTCTGTGAGTATCTCTTCCCCACGGCCGAGACGAGCAAGCGCGAGCGCATCCGCGCCGCCGTCGACGTGATGAGGAGGCGGCGCGCGGGCGTCCTCGAGATCGAGAGCGACAAGCGAGCCGCACGGCGCGCCGACAACCTCTCGCGAGCAGCGGTCAACGGGGCGTAGGCGCGCTCTTCCGAAGGGTCGAGAAGAGGCGCGCCGCGAGGATCAACCCGAGCGCATTGAGCATGGCCGCAGCGAAGAAGGCGGCGCCCGGGACGTGCGGTGACGATCCCTCGGGAGCGAAGCGCGCGAAGAGCCCCGTGCCGATCAGCGGCCCGACGATCGACGTCATGCTCATCAGGCTGCCGAGCGAGCCCTGAAGCTCGCCCTGCTCGTTCGCGGCGACCTCACGCGTGAGGAGCGCCTTCGTTGCGGGCTCGACGAGGCCGCCGAGCGCGAACGGGACCAGGACCACGTAGATCAGCCACCCACGATTCGCGAGCCCGAGCGCCACGTAGCCCGCGACGCTGAAGACCAGACCGAGGAGCACGACGCGCCGCTCGCCGAGCCTGGCGACGACGACCTTCACGAGGCCGCCTTGCACCGCTGCGCTCGTCACGCCGACCACGACGAGCGACAGCCCCACGTCGATCGGCTTCCAGCCGAAGCGCGCTTCCGTATGCAGCGCCCACGTGCACTGGAGGATCTGCTGCGCGAGGTAGCCGCAGACGATCGTCGCCGTCAGCCCGAGGACCACCGGGCTCCGCGCGAGGTTCTTCATCGCGCCGAACGAGTTTGCGCGTCGCCACGAGAACGCCCGGCGCTTGTCCTTGGGGAGCGACTCCGGAAGCACGAAGAAGCCGTAGACGAAGTTCAGGAAGTTCAGCGCCGCCGCGAGCAGAAAGGGCGCGCGCAGGCTGACGCCGCCAAGGAGCCCGCCGACCGCCGGCCCGATGATGAAGCCGACGCCGAAGGCGACACCGATCATCCCGAAGCTCGCCGCTCGCTTCTCCGGCGGCGTCACGTCCGTGATGTACGCCGTGGCCGCCGAGAAGCTCGCGCCGGTCATCCCGGCGAAGATGCGTCCGACGAAGAGCCAGCCAAGCGTCGGCGCGAACGCGAGCAGGATGTAGTCGAGAGCCGCGCCGGCGAGCGACGTGAGGATGACCGTGCGGCGGCCGAAGCGGTCGCTGAGCCCTCCGACGATGGGCGCGAAGATGAACTGCATCACGGCGTAGCAGGCGATGAAGATGCCGTACCGATGCGAGGCGGCCGCGAGATCACCGTGCACGAAGCTCTCGATGAGCCGCGGCAGCACGGGGATGACCACGCCGATGCCGAGCGTGTCGAGCACCAGGACGATCATGATGAACGCGACGCTGGCGTTGCGGGGCTCGGTGCGCACCGCTGGGTTCTAGTACGAAGCGTGCGGCGGCGGGGGACCGAGATCGGGCACGGGCACGGGCACGGGGAGGCGAGACGAAGCTAGAGCTTGGCGGTGACGGTGTGGGTTTCGAGGGGGTCGTTGAAGGTGCCGTTCGGCAGGGTGAGCTTCCAGATCTCCTCGCCCACGCAGGTCTCGGCCCTTCCGTCGCGCGTCGGCCCGAGCACGACGGCGCCCACGTCGACGACCTCGTCGAGCGTCGACTCCACTTTCGCGGTGACCTCGGAGGCGAGCGGCGCGCACCGCCGGAGCGCATTGCGGAGCTGCACGGCGAGCCACTCGTTCTTGTCGACCCGCGCCATGTGCGACCCGCCGAGGCGCCCATGCCCCATGCCGAAGCCCTGGCCGGATCCGGTCCCGCCGCCGTGGCCGATCGTGCCCCAATCGAGGCCCTCGTTCGACGGACGAACGCCCGGCTCGATCGCGAGGTAGCTCGTCACCGGCGAGACGGCGCCGCCCTCGAGGGCGAGCTTCATCTGCTCCGGCTCGCTGAGCTGGCTCCAGAGGTCCGACCCGAAGATGAGCGCGGCCGCGAGCTTTCCCTGCTCCGCGCTCGGCATGACCGTGGTGTGGGTCGCTCGTGACCAGAGCTCGCCGGTGAGCTCCACGCGCGCGGTCGCGGCATCGGCGATCGCGAAGTGCTCGATGCCGGCCCCCTCCTCGAGCGCATCGGGCGCCACGAAGCTCCCACCGAGGCCGCTCACCACGAGCTTGTCGATGCGCTTCGGCCGGGCCCACTCGTCGAACGTCGCGCGAGCCGTGGTGTCGACGTTTCCGGGGGCGCTGGCGTTCCAGAAGACGCCGCCGGTACGACGCGGGAGCCTCGCCCACGGCGAGTCGTCGTCGCGGACGACGCTTGCGCCGCCGCTCACGACGACGGCGACGTGCACGAGCGCGCCGCTCTTCCACGAGATCGCGCCGATCTTGTCGGGCGTCAGCTCGCTCCGGGTGAGCGTGTCGGTGACGACGATGACACGCTTCGCGGTCGCCGGGCTCACCTGGAGGATCGCGTCGGCCCGGGCGAGCGCGTCGTCGATCCTGCTGCCGTTGCGCGGCTCGAGCTCGAACGCCGCCAGCTTGGCGAGCGCCGTCGCAACAGGCAGGCTGCGACCGATAGG
Source organism: Myxococcales bacterium (assembly GCA_025351875.1). GTDB lineage: Bacteria > Myxococcota_A > Polyangia > Polyangiales > Polyangiaceae > Labilithrix. The sequence continues at coordinate 2,988 of JANXVA010000351.1, forward strand.
CGCGCGGACCTCGCGGTCGAAGGTGAGAAAATCGACCGTCGCCGCGGGCATGTGTCCGAGGTACGCGCGCACCGCGGAGAGCCCCGCGGACGCGTCGTGATGCGAGCGCGAGCCGTCGAAGAGCACGACGACATGCGCGCCGACGGGTGCCTCTGCGAGATGCGCGGCGGCGGCAATCCGGGCGCGCACCAGATGCTTGCCTGGCGCGATCGGCACCGAGGCGAGCGCACCGTCGACCGCGGACACGCCCCGCGGGCGAAGCACGATCGTCACCGGCTTCTCCGCCCGCACCGTGATTGTGCCTCCAGCGCCGGCGAACGGAACGACGTCGTTCACCGAGATGGAGTCCTCGGGGTGTACCGAGCTCACGCGCAGCAGCGCCGACATCGCGTCGGTTCCCATCGACGGAAGCTCGACGTGATACGCGCCGTGCGCGTAGGTCAGCGGCATCTTCAGGGTGTACTCGACGGTCTTCGTCGACTGCGCGGGCACAGGAAAGACCTGGAGCGCGAGCGAGCCCTGGCTTCGCCACGACAGGAGCGCGGGATCCTTCGGGTAGTAGCCGCCGATCCCGGTGAGCTCCTCGTACTTCTTCGCGGCGGCTTCGGCCTCCATGAGCTCGCCCTCGAACCACACGGTCTCACCTTTTGGTGTGACGCCGGCCGTGCGAAGGCGCGTCGCGACGGCGGTGTCGGGGAGCGAGAGGAGGAAGGTGGCCTGATCGCTCTTCGGACCCGAGTTGGCGACCTTCCGCTGCACGACGAGCGTAGCGAACCCGCGGTCGACCTTCACGTCGACGACGTGCGACTTTTCGAGGACGTCATACCGCGTCGCCTCGACGGTGTCGGCCGCTGCCGACGACGGACCGAGCACGGTGACCGCGACCGCCGCGAGAAGAGCGCCCGGGAGAATGGTATATGCACGCATCGCCCCCAAGGACAGCGCGCGCCAAGAGTTGTTCCCTCCCGGCGCGCGATCCTCGAGACACCACCAGCAGAAGCTCACAGCCCCGTGCACGCCAGGCGTGTGGATCGGTGCGTCTGCGCGCCGTTCGCCGCAGGCGAATCACGCCGGCCAGGTCGCGTGGCGCGGAGGCTCAGGCGAGGCCTGAGGGGCGAAGCCCTACCTGCTAGAGCGCGCCGTTCAGCGGGTCGTACTTGTTTCCGCCGTTCGCGAAGGGTGTGGTCGTCTTCTCGCGCGGGCCGCGCTTTGCGGGCGACGACGGGCGATCCTTCTGGCGCTGCGCCTCACGCGCCGCCGCGGCAGCCACGCGCGCCTTGTCCGCCTCTGCAAGCTTCGCCTTCTGCTCCTCGGTGAGCACCTTGGCCGGCGCGGCCTCGCTCAGGTCGACGGCGGCGGGCGGTGCGGCGGCGGCGGCAGCGGCCTTCGGCGCGCTGAGCGAGCTCTTCGCGACGTCGCCGATGTTCCCCACGCGCGTCGCGGCGAAGCCGAGACCGCCGACGAGGAGAGCGGCGAGGCCTATCACCGCGAACACGCGTCCGCGCTTCGGCTTGAACGCCTCGTCCTCGAGCGCGTCGAGATCGAGGTCGGGGAGCGAGAGATCGGCGCGAGCGCCATACGGCGTCGCGCTACCCGTGGACTCCGCGATGCTGACCGCCATCGGAGCAACGCTTGGCACGTTTGATTCGTGCGACGGAGCGTCGAGCCCCGCTGCATCGGCGAGCCGCGTCCAGGCGGTCGCCCCCGGCGGAAGCACCGGTGTGCTCTCGGTGATGACTCCGGCCTGGAACGCGTCGTCGAGCGCGTCGACGCTCATCACGCGGACCTCTCCGGTCATGAGCTGGACACGCCACAGGTCCAAACCTGCGTGCGTCGTCACGTGCGAGTCTTCTTCGTGACCTGTCGAGAGCGTGTCTTCCGAGCTCATGGGGGCCTCCATGCGAGGCGAGGACCGTAGACAGCGAGGCATGTGCGCCGGAAGCGGCGAAGCGCAGTGAGACGCAGCGGAAATGCGGCCTACGAGCATCACCCACATTGGGCGACTGCTTCCAGTCGCCCGCAGCTCCGGGCGAGATCTCCCTTGTTTCATGCTCGATCGATGATGCGCAGTCGTCACCGGGGCGGATCGTCTCTTCGGATAGCCTCTCGCACGTGACGGCGCCCCGCGACAGCACGCGCACCCGGCGCGAGCGCACCGTGCTGGTCCTCCTCGTGGCGGCCTATGCGTCACTCTATCTCTGTCGAGCCAACATCGAGCCTGCGTGGACGATGCTCGCGGTGCAGTACGGCTACGACAACGAGCAGACGGGGACCCTCTTCGCGATTGCCCTCGGCGCGTATGCGATCGGCAAGGTGGTGCTCGGGGCGGTGGGCGACGTGGTCGGCGGGAAGACCATCCTCGTCTTCGCGATGAGCTGCGCTGTCGTCGCGTCGCTCCTCGTCGGCGTGCTCGACTGGCCTGCAGTGATCGGCGCGCGCTCGGCGCTCTGGGTGATGGGTGCCTTCGTCGTGCTCAATCGCTTCGGGCAGTCTGGCGGATGGGGCGGCGTCGTACACGTCGTCGCGCGCTGGTTCCCTCCCGAGCGCAGCGGCGCGGTGATGGGTGTCGCCTC
>JANXVA010000379.1 GCA_025351875.1 Myxococcales bacterium
CACCGCTCGACGGCGGGCCGCTCACCGTGTTCAACACCATCTCCCCAGGAGGCGGAGGCACCCCGCTCGCCACGACCGGCTCGCATCTCCTCCAGGCGTCGCCCAGCGGCGCCGCCTTTTTCGACTTCCTCAAATCAGACGGCGGGCTCGTCGCGCAGCAGAGCGGCATCGGTGGCGCGTACGATCTCGCGGTGACCCCCGACGGTCGCTACGCGTTCTTGATCGGCCGGACCGCCGTCGACGCCGGCGTGGTCGACGGCTCTGCCGTCACGCGCGGCGGGCTCTACCGGTACACGCTCGCAACGCGCGACATGACGCTCGTGACCGTCATCGACGCGATGGGCGCACAGGGCTCGGTGCTCACCGCCGACAACGAGTTCGTCTACTTCCCGGAGGGAGGGACGGGCTCGATCCTCGCGCTAGCCGTCGACGCCCCGGCGAACGCCATACCCACGGTTCTCTCGAAGGGCGACGGGCGCCGCGTCCAGTACATCACGAGCGACGCGAGCCGCGTTTACTGGCTCTCCTCCAACGTCCCGCCCGACTACTACAACTGGGACTTGCTCGGCGTCGACAAGTGCGGCGGCGCCGACCGCAAGTACGTGCGGCGCGAGGACGGCCTCGCGTTCCTACCGGGTGGGCTCGACACGCGCGGTCCGAACCTCTACTGGTCGACCGGCGCCACCATCTACACCGTCGCGAAGTAGACCGACACGGGCATAGCGTGACGACCGATGCCGCAGCGTTCGATCTGGATCGCTACGTCGCCCGGATCCGCTCGTTCGACGGCGCTCGCTTTGCCGTCGCGACCGAGGTCACGATCCCGTACCGCGGTCGCGCACACCCCGTCCTGTCGGTGCGTTCGCGCGCAGTCGCGTCGAAGACCTTGCTGGTGCTCGCCGGAGTCCACGGCGACGAGAGCGCAGGCATCCTCGCGGTGCCGCCGATCCTCGAGGCATGGAGCTCCGAGGTCGTTCGGCTCGTCGTGATCACGCCGGTCAATCCGGTTGGCGCGGCGCAGCACTCGCGCGCCAACGCCGCCGGCAAGGACATCAATCGCGACTTCATCCGTTTCGCGACGGTCGAGGCGCGCGTGGTGCGGGACGTCTTCGAGCGCGAGCGACCCGATTTCGTGGTCTCGCTGCATGAAGGCCCTCAAGAGGGCACGTTCATGTTCGCGAACCGCTTCGTCGACCACGCCCTCGCACGCGGCCTCTGCGAGGCGCTCGCCGCGGGCGGTACGGTGCTCGCGAAGAGGGACTACTTCGGCCGGCGCCTCGACCCGCCCGGCCTGGCCCCGGCTTCGGTGACGACGCGCGCGATCTGGAAGCTCTTAGCCGCGCTCCGGACGAAGGCCACCCTTGCATACTCCGCGGATCGTTCGGTCCCGGAGATCGTGCTGGAGGGCGCGTCACGCATGGCCGACGAGGCCGCCCGGCTACGACCGCACGTGGATCTGGTTGCCGCCGTTGCGGAGCGCGTCGCGGGATGGAGCCGATGAAGATCCCGTCGATCGACGAGAAGGCGTGCTTCACGGGCGCCAGCTTCTGACGCGCGGCTATTCGTCGAAGAGCTCGAGCATCCGACGGTCGGCCGATGCTCTCCTCGCGCGCGTCTTTCCCCACGTGCGAAGGGCCTGCACCTTCTCCTCGTAGAGCGTGGCCAGCGGGACGATCTCGCGCGCGGCTGCCCGGAGGTCCTCTTCGCCGATGTCGCGCTTCTGGCCGAACGCACGGTACAGCGCGTTGCCGACGACCTGCTCGAGCTCCGCGCCCGAGAAGTTGTCGAGCGGCTTCGCGATGGCCGCGAGCGCGAGCTTGTCGGTGGCGCGACCGCGGCGGCGCAGCGTGAGCGCGAGGATCTCTTCGCGCTCCGATGCCGACGGCAGATCGACGAAGAAGACCTCGTCGAAGCGACCACGACGCGCGAGCTCCGGAGGGAGCTGCGTGACGTCGTTCGCCGTCGCCGCGACGAAGACTGGAGCCGTGCGCTCCTGGAGCCACGTGAGGAACGCGCCGAATACGCGCACCTGCCTACCGTCCGCGCCGCCGCCGAGCCCCTTCTCGATCTCGTCGACCCAGAGGACGAGCGGAGCGATCGCCGTCACCGCGCGAAGGCACTCGCGGAGCGCATGCTCCGGCGACGGCGCGGCGAACACCGCCGCAAAATCGAGGCGCACGAGCGGCAGTCCGAGGACCGCCGCCGCCGCCTTGCTCACCAGCGATTTTCCGCAACCCTGCACTCCGCAGAGCAGCATCCCACGCGGCTCCGGGAGCCCGAAGGCGCGGGCCTCTGCGCCGTACGCGCGAACGCGCGACGTGAGCCACGCCTTGACGACATCGAGACCGCCGACGTCTGCGAGGGGCACGTCGTCGTCGACGAGCTCGAGGGTCGCCGTGCGACCGAGCCCGCGTTGCTTCTCCGCGATGACGCGACGGAGCGCGGCGCCCGCGTCGGTCTCGGCGCGCGCGAGACGGAACGCGCGCGACGCCTCGCACGTCGTGAGCCCGGCAGCCGCACGCACGAAGGCCTCCCGGTCCCAGCCGGGCGGCAAGGTCGTGCTCGGCGCGGGCGCGAGCTCGGCGGTCGCGTCGAGCAGCTGCCCTACCTCCTCGCGGTTCGGCAGCGGCAAATCGATGGTCGCGATCTCCCGCTCGAGATCCGCGGGCAGGTCGAGCGCCGACGCGAGCAGCACGACGATCGCGCGCCGCGCCCCCAGGCCTACCTCGCGGAGCATGCGCAGCACGACGGGATCGGCGAGATGGGCCTGCACGTCGACGAGGACGTCGACGCGCTTTGCCTCGCCCGCGCTCGCTGCCTCGAGCGCTTCGGAGAGCGGCGTGCCGCACGCGGCGGTCCAGTACACGACGGGCAGGCCACCGCACGCGCGCGCGATGAGCTGGCGTGCGCGCGCCTCCTCGGCCGTGCGGACGACGAGGAGCGTGAAGCCCGCCTTCACGGCGCGCTGGAGCTCACGGACGAACGTGTGCGCGGCATCGCTCTCGGGAGACTGCGGTTCGTTCATCCTTCGACCGTCACCCGGAGGACCTCTTCGAAGGTCGTCAGGCCCTTGCCGAGCTTCCGTAGCGCGGCCTCGCGTAGCGTCATCAGCCCGTCGTTGCGCGCCTGCGCGAGGATGTCCTTCGACCCCGAGCGCCCGACGATGAGCTTGCGGATCTTGTCGTCGATGGTGAGCACCTCGAAGATGCCGATCCGGCGCAGGAGCCCGGTGCCACGGCACTTCACGCAGCCCTCGCCCATCGCCACCATGAGCTGCGGCTCCTGTCCCGAGGCGACGAGCGCGTCGACGTCGAGCCCGATCATGCTCATCTGGTCGGGCGTGAGGAACGTCTCGACGCGGCAGTCGGTGCAGACGAGGCGCACGAGCCGCTGCGCGATGACCCCGACGAGCGTCGAGGACAGGACGAAGGGATCGACGCCGAGCTCGATGAGCCGCGTGATCGCGGTCGCCGAATCGTTGGTGTGCAGCGTGGCGATCACGAGGTGGCCGGTCAGCGCGGCCTGGGTCGCGATCGTCGCGGTGTCGCCGTCGCGCACCTCACCGACCATCACGACGTCGGGGTCCTGGCGGAGAACGTGGCGCAGCGCCTCCGCGAAGGTGAGACCGAGCTTCGGCTGGACCTCCACCTGGTTGAGCGAATCGAGGATGATCTCGATCGGGTCCTCGATGGTGACGACGTTGACCTCGGGGGAGGCCACCGCGCGCAGCGCCGCGTAGAGCGACGACGTCTTGCCGCTGCCGGTCGGGCCCGTGACGAGCACGAGGCCCGTCGGACGCGCCAGGAATGCCCTCGCCTGCTCCAGCTGCGCGTCGGTCATCCCGAGCTCGCCGAGATCGCGAAGCTGGTTCTCCGGGTCGAACACGCGGATGACCATCTTCTCGCCGAACGCGACGCTGATCGTCGATACGCGGAGCTCGACCTCGCGACTGCCACGCTCGGTCTTGATGCGTCCGTCCTGGGGGCGCCGCTTCTCGGCGATGTCCATGCGCGCGAGCATCTTGAGGCGAGAGAGCAGCGCCGCATGCACCACCTTGGGCAACGTGTGCACCTTGTGGAGCACTCCGTCGATGCGCATCCGGACGATCGACTGGTCGCGTTGTGGCTCGATGTGGATGTCGGAGGCGCGCTGGTCGAACGCGTAGTGAAGGAGATATTCGACGGCGTTGACGATGTGCTGGTCGTTGGCCTCGATGTCCTCGACGCTCTTCAGCTTGACGAAGCGCTCGAGGTTGCCGATGTCGACGCCGCTCTGGACCTGCTCCTCGGCCCCCGCCACCGCCCCGCGAAAGCCGTAAAAATCGGTGATGAGCCGCTGGATGTCCGAGGGCGTCGACACCACGAGCACCGGACGACGCTTCACGTGGTTGACGAGGTCGTCGATGAGCCCGCGGTCATAGGGATCGGCGACGGCGACCGTCACCGTGCTGCCGTCGGCGCCGATCACGAGCGCCGTGTGCCTTCGCGCGAACGGGCGCGAGAGAAATTGCGGCGCGAGCTTCGCGTCGATCTTGAGCGGATCGAGCTCGATGAACGGAAGCTTGGCGGAGGCCGCGACGACCTCCATGATGACGCGCTCGGTGATCTTGCGGCGCTCGTCGCCGGGCGAGACGAGATCCATGGCGACGAGGACCTCGGCCGGGTGCACCACGGCGTCGGCCGCAGCACGCCCCTTCATGGGCCTGCCGACGCGGCTACGGATCAGGCGCGCGCGCTCGCGATCCTCGCGCACGCTCGCGTCGCGCGCCTGTTCGGCGCTCAGCAGCCCTGCCGCGACCAGCAGCCCGACCACGACGGCGAACGTGAGAGCTGCGTCCTTCGCCACGAGGACGAGCGTATCAGTATTGGAACCGAGCTACTTCGAGGTCCGGTAGAACGCGCCGGCGGATGACCAGTAGACGTACGGATCGCGCAGGACGATGCCTGTCGCGCCTCCGCGCGTGTTCGTGGTCACCGGAGTCACGCGCCCGCCGCAGCGCAGGACGCGGTAGATCCCGTAGGTGGCCTCTGGCGTGGGCATGCCGGTGAAGTAGAGGTGCGTCGCGTCGACGGCGATGTGCTCCGTCATGGCGAGCCCACCGACCACGAGCGCGGGCTTGAACGTGGAGAGATCGAAGGTCCAGATCTCGCCCTTGTCGAGCAGCGTGTAGAACGCGACGCCGCCGTCTGCGACGAGGCCACCGACCTGGGACAGGCCAGGGATCTTCTCGAGCGCGGTCCCGGCCTGCGCGGCGGGCGCGAAGAGGATCGCGCCGTCCGACGCGGGCGCTGTCGCCTGGTTGACGAAGACGATCCCGCCGTCGCCGACGACGAGATCGCCCGGGCGATGCTGCCCCGTCGCAAGCGCGGTGAGCCCTCCGGCGGCGTCCTTGCGGACGGAGCCGACCTGACCCAGGTCGCGGCCCTCGGTGAAGTAGACGCGCTGTCCGTCCATCACGATGCGTCCGCGTCCCGTGGCGCTGATTCCCTGGACGACATTGCTCGCTTGGCCGCCCACCGTCGCGCGCGTGACGTTCCCCGTCGCGAGGAGGAAGAACGTGTTGCCGTCGATCGCGACGTCGATGAAGCTCCCGGTGCCGGCGATCGACGCTCCGAGACCGACGGTCCCGCCGCCATCGAGCGGAACCTGCCAGGCGGTCCCGTCCGAGGTGACCCAGTAGCCGCTGGTGGCGTCGGCGCCGAGCGCGCGGTGGGGGCCCGAGCCCGTGCCCTTGTCGTCGAGCTTGAACGGGACGCACCCGCCGTTCACGCACGTCGACTCGCACACGCGGCCGCAGACGCCGCAGTTGTTCTTGTCGGTGAGCGCGTCGTGCTCGCAGCCTGCCCCCGGCTCGCAACGCAGGCGGCCCGCGGGGCAGTCGGCGGAGGGATCGAGAGGTTCGCACGCAGCCGCGCTGTCGTGGCTCACGGCTCCGTCGGGTCCCGTGGCGGTGTCGGCGGCCTCGGCGTCAGGCAGCGCGACAGCGGACTCCGAAGAACCGAACGCGCCGCACGCGGTCGCAGCGACCACGCCAGCTGACGCAGCGATGAAGCGCCCCCACTGCAAGCGATTGAGCGTATCACGACCCGACTCGTCTCCTAAGCTTCGGCGGGTGGAAGGAGAATGGGACTGGGACCTCACGAGCGGCGAGAAGGTCGTCGCGAAGGTCGACGCCGCGGGGACCGAGTCGGTCTACCTCGATACGCATCTCGTCTCGCGCTCGTCGCGTGGTCTGAAGCCCGACGGTCACGAGGTCCGGCGGCACGGCGCGGACGACGGTGCCTATCGCGGGGCGAAGGACATGCGGGTGTTCTTCGAGGAGGACGGCTGCCGGCTCGTCGTCGACGGCGTGACGATGACCACGGCGACGCCGCCCGTCGACGCGCCTGCGCCCGACCTCCTCGGCGCAGGAGAACGGCCGCTCGGCGCGCGGGGCAAGCTCGCGATGGCGATCGTGGGCATCGGCATCGCCGGAACGCTGGCGTTCGGACGGAGCTATCGCACCCCATCGCGAGGGGACCGCCCCGCAGTGGCGCAGGCTGAAGGGCGCCTACCGAACATGCAGACGCTCAAGACGGCGAACGGTCTCTTGACCGTCCACTACCCCGCGAACTTCCGCGCCAGCGATCGGCCACTCGGCGCCGGGAGCAGCGTCCTCTGGCTCGAGGCGAACGCGGGTTACGAGAAGCTCTCCTTCTTTTCGTGGGGCAGGCCCTCGACGCTGGACGTCTGGAAGCTCGATCAGGTCTGGCACGAAGGGAGTGTCACGAGCTGGGGCGCGGACGGCACCCGGTACGTGGGCGAAGAACGACGAAGTGACGGCAAGTGCCACGGCGAGGACGCCGCGATCGTCGTGCGGCACCTCATCCTCAGCGGCGGAGACCGCGTTCGTCACTGGTCGTGCGTGTTCGTCCACGACAACCACGCCTTCCGGTTCTCGACCTTCACCGAGGAGTCGAAGGCGCCCGACGAGGTCTACCTGAAGAGCCTCATCGACGCCGTGGAGCTCTGAAGCTCCGCTCAGCCGCGGCGCGGGAGCATGCCGCGGCGCGATGCACGGACCACGACGGCGCGCGAAAACGCGGCGGTCTCGATCTTGTCGCCGTCGGAGAGGTCGTGCTGGGTCTCGCGGTCGTCGATGCGCGATGACGGCCCGAGCGTGTCGAACTGGACGAGGGGACCGAAGCGAACCAGGGACACGCGGCCGTCATCGACGCGCGCGAAGAGGATGCTCTTGCCCACCTCGGGATCGGGACCGAGGAGCCCAGGGGCGTCGGGGTCGAGCGTCGCGACGAACTGCGCGCCGATGCACCTCTTCGCGGTCGCGGAGACGCCCTCGTCCTCGACCTTCAGCAGGAACCAGCGACAGATGCCCTCGGCGTCGAGGAGCAACGCGCAGCGCGCGGAGTGGGCGGCGTAGGCCAGTTCCATCGAGGTCGCGCATGGCATGACGCGGGATCGGCGATCGCGCAAGTCAGTCCGTGACAAGAAGCGCGCGACTGGATTTTTCCCGTGGCAGCGGGGCCACCGAAGACCAGTCCACGACCCGCCGCAAAGCGCCGTCGAGGCGCTAGCAGCTCACTTCTTGGGCTTCGGGACGCCCTTGCAGGTGCAGACGTTGTTGACCATGACGCTGTCGATGGTCGTCTGGCAGCAGGCGTCGCACGAGATGTTGTTCGTGCGGTCGGCGCAAGCCGCGGTGCGCTCCGCATTCACTTCCGCGGCCGCCGGGGTACACGCGGCAATGCCGACGATTGCGGCGAATCCGATGGATGCGAGGCTGGTGATGGTCATTGCGGACAGCGTATGCGCTCTCGTGGCGAAGCGGGCTTCTCTTAAGGAGAGAGCCGCGAAATATCGGCAATTCGACGTCAGCGCTCAACTGACCACGTCAGCCGCCGTGTACGCCAGCCTTGCCGCTGATGCTCGCGCTCGCCTGAACGCTGACGTGGATGGAGGCTTGCGCGCTGAGACACGCGTTGGCGGCCGCGGCAACACACGCGCCGGCGTGGGCGCTGATCTGGCCGAAGGCCTGCGGAAGCTCGGCCCCGGTTCGAACGAGCGTCTGGATGTCCGCTCCGATTCGCGCGCCGTACGCGATCTCCGCCGTGATCAGCGCTCCGAGGTTCGCGCGGAGGGTCGCGACGAGCTTGCCCATCTCGCCGGTCTCGACGCTCGCGCGCACCTCCACGCGGGGGGGCGTGCATTGCGCCGTCAAATTTGCGTGCGCTCTACAGCTTCCTGAACATCGCGCGTCTGCGCTCGGTGCCTTCACTGCGACGTCGCACTTCGGTTCCTTGAAGTCGACCGAGCAGCTCCCGTGGCAGTCCGCCGAGCACGTGCCCCGGCATGTCCCCTTGCACTGACCGGCGCAATGGCCGGCCGCGCTCGCCCCGCCGCCGCTCGCCTGTCCCTGGCCCGCGCACTCGCCCTGGCACTCGCCGTTGCA
>JANXVA010000439.1 GCA_025351875.1 Myxococcales bacterium
CCCACGCTCCCGCTGAACGACCCGGCCGGAATGCACATCGCTCCGGGCGACCTGGTCGCGGTTCGGACGCGCCTCGAGCGCGAGGACCTGACCGTCCTCGCCTACCGGTTCGAAGGGGACCCGTTCTGCACGGCGCAACGCTTCCTTGCGTACTCCGAGGCGCTCGGGAGTCGCTTCGTCGCACGCGTGCTGCCCGATAGCGCGGCAAACCGTGACTGCGCGCCGTTCTTCGAGCACGTCGTCGTGAGCCCACACAGCGTCGTGACCGCGCATCTGGTCGACGAAGCGGGTGAGCCTACGCTCGCCGCGCGCGACGAGATCCTCGCGTTCTTCGCGCGTCGGCTCGGCGCTCCGCCGCCCGCCTGACGCGCCACCGCCCGGTGCTACGCTCAAACGTTGCCCACTGACGATCCCGCCAAGGGCGCCGTCCCGTATCGCGCCGAGACGCCGCTCGCGGAGGTCAGCTCTACGGCGAGCTCGCCGACGGCTCCCTCGTCGAGAGCAACGTGCTCGCCTACCAGGGCACGGGCGCCGCAGGGCCGCTGTCGACAGCGACGGAGCCTGTGAAGCGCAACGACCCGTCACCGGACGGCACACCCTTCGACCGCGGGGCGGCGGCGGCTGCCCTCGGAGGCATCGACGTCCAGACGTGTCGCAGGCTCGACGGGCCGACGGGACGACGGGGAGCTGCGTCGCCGCGAAGTTCAAGGGCGCCAGCATCCGCGCGTTCTCCGGCGCCCCCGTGTCGGTCGGGAAGGCGTTCACGATCACGAGCCCGCCGTAGCGACTAGCGCGCGAGGCGCGCGAGCAGCGCGGGGACGTCGACGTCCTCGTGCGCCGCCGGACCGAAGCCGATCGGCGTGGGCGTCCCGGCGGCCGGGCGATCGATGATGTTGCGGAGCGACTGCTCGTCCTTGAAGCGCTGCGCGTGCGCGGCGTCCTGCGTGTTGCAGCTCGCGTACTCCGCGCCGCTGGTCGGCGTCGCGCCCCAGCGCATCTCGACGCACTCGTACGGGTCGAACGAGAGCTGGAAGAGCCGCGCCTGGACGTCGTTCAGCGTGAGCTTCACCGGGTTGCCCGTCGAGCTCGTGTAGGTGACCTTGCAGGACGCCTGGCGCTGCTTCCAGAGGTTCGTGTACGTCGCGACGAGCGCGTGGCCCTGGGCTGTGCCCGCCGTCGCGTTGATGAACTGAACGAGGCCGCGGAAGCTCGAACGGAGCCTCTGATCACGGCCGGGCGTCGAGAACGACTCCCAGTCGCCGTCGGCACCGTAGATGTTCGCCGGGAGATCGCCGAGCGCGCCCGTCGCGAGCGGCTTGCCCAGATCGACCGCGCCGACGCGAGTCTGGACGTCGGTGCAGAGCTGATCGACGAGCTGCGTGAACTGGTCCGCCGGCGCGAGCGCCTGGCCGCCCGAGAGCTGCATGCGCACCCACTCCGCATAGGCCGCGCCGTGGCCGTACTGCGTGGAGCCGAGATCGGTGAGGCTCGCGTTCGGTGCATAGGCGAGCGTGTGACTGTCGACGGGGCGGAAGTTGCGGAAGCCGCCGCCCTGGTTCACCCCGCCGACGGCGAGGTCGGTGGTGAGGATTCGATAGGAGAGCGAGTTGTCCGGGTGACCGTCGATGAAGTGGACCGTGCCGTTCGTGTCGACCTTGTAGACGAGGAGCACGTGGCCGTTGGGGTCGTAGTACACGGTGCCTGGCCTCACCGTGCCGGGGCGAATGTCGATGGGGTACGTGTCGTCGTTCTCGACGCTCGGCCCCATCCGGTAAAAGCCCGAGTGGTAGAGGCTCGCGATGCGGTTGAAGAGCCCCTGCATCGTCGGCGCGCTCCTGGCGGTGCTCCACGCGATGGGGTGGTTGTTGGCCGTGTAGCGGAAGTCGGGCTCCTTGCCGGGCGCGAGGTTGGCGGGGCGGTCGCCCTCGACCTCGCTCATGTACTTGAATGGGCGACCTGTCTTGATCGCGAAGTAACCGCGGAGACCGATGCCGACCTTCGAGCAGTCCGCGAAGACGTTGAGGTCGGTGTCGCTGGCCGCCTTGTACTTGTTGATGGTGGGGTCGTTGAGGCACTGAGCGAGCGTGGTGCAGCGGCCTGCCTCGCGCGCGTTGCCGAGCCCCGCGATGAACGTCGACCACTCCGTCTCTGCGGTCGCATCCCAGGCCTTGGTTCCCATCGAGAGATCGCTGTCGCTGCTCTCGCCGTCGTCGGTCGGCTCGGCGGCGCAGCCGGCGAGGAGTGCACAGGAGAGGAGGAGCGAGCGAAGGGGGATGCGCCGGGGAGTCATGGCAACTGTGTAAGCAAGCCTCGCACCACAAGATAAGGCCCTGTAACCAGCTTACTTTCCGACCACGCTGGCAACTCCGCCTGGATCCGGGACGTCGAAACGACCGCTCTCTCGCGATCCATGATCCCCTTCGGCACCACCTGCTGGAGATCAGCGCGTCGAGGTTGGTGTCGCTCGGCCGCGTGGGTCGACGCGCTCCTCGCTGCGCGTCTGCGCGCGCTCCACGTCGGAAGGTCGTGTATGCGAACCTCGACGGCGGCTCGGGCGGCCTCGACGCGCACGTGATCTCGTCACTGAAGAAGATCGCGTTCGTGTGGGCCGAGGACACCACGCTGGCGCACGGACGCTCCGCGAACGCCGGCGGGATGGAGTCGCTCGGCGAAGACCATGGGCGCTCGGGCCTTCGCCTCGTGGTCGACCACTCCGGCTGCCACTCGGGCGCTTCACGGGCCACCCCGTCCAGGCCGGCTGGATCCGCGCGCTCGAGGGCTCGCTGCGCTGATCGTCGGAGCGCGAGCGTCACCCGCGAGCACGGATCCGAGCGATCTCCGCGTGCACGCCGGCGGCCTTGTCTCGCTGGCCGATCATCTCGAACGATCGCGCGATGAGGCCGAGCACCTCCACGTCGTGCGGGTTCTGCTGGAAGCAGATCTGCAGCTTGGCGAGCGCCTGCATCGCGTCGTGAGGCGGACGGTTGCGCGAGAGATAGAGCTCCGCGCCGAGGCGCGCATGCGGCGGGTCGGCCCTGTGCTGGAGGAGACGTTCGATGACCTGGATCGCGTCGTCGCGCCGGTTCGACTGCACCAGGAGCGCGACGGCCGCCTTGAACGCGGCGACGGCGCCGTCGAGGTCCTTCGCGCGGGAGAGCGCCTCGGCGACCTGGAGCTGAGGCAGCGGGTTGGTCGGATCGAGCTCGGCGATCGTGCGAAAGACCGCGAGCGCCTCGGCGGTCTTCTGCTGCCGCTGGAGATCGTTCGCGACCTCCACGAGGAGCGCGAGCGCTTCACTCGTCAGACCGATCTGGCGATAGAGGTCCGCGAGCTTCGGCGCGATGTGCCCATACCGAACGGCGAGCTGCGGGACGCGCTGGGCGAGGAGCTCGCGGATGTGCGCGTAGACGGCGACGGCCTTGTGCGAGAAGCCTCCGTCGGCATAGAGCTTCCCCACCGTCTCGAACGTGTTGATGGCCTCGGGGTAGAGCCCCTGCTTGGCCTGGAGCTCACCGATCTTGTGGAGCGTGCGGGCGTCGCTCGGCTCCGCGTCGACCACCCGTCTGAGCTCGACGATCGCCTTGTCGTACTTCTGCTTCTCGATGTGCTTCTGGGCCGCTTCGAGCACCTTTTCGCGATTGATGGCCATGCAGCCCCAAGGATAGTGGCATCGAGTACCATTAGGGAGGGACCTCCTCGAAGGATCGAAAGGCTGCGGGCATGCAAAGGGTCATCGGGATCGACCTTGGTACGAGCAACTCGTGCGTCGCGGTCATGCAGGACGGCGTGCCGACGGTGATCGCCAACCGCGACGGCTACAAGACCACGCCCTCCGTCGTCGCGTTGACCGAGCGCAAGCGCCGCCTCGTCGGCCACCGCGCCAAGCGCCAGGCGATCACGAACGCGGAGCACACGGCCCACGCGGTCAAGCGGCTGATCGGTCGAACCTGGGACTCCGAAGAGGCTGCGGTGGTCCGCAACACCGCGCCGTACACGATCGTCGAGGGCCCTCACGGGGACATTCGCGTCACGCTCCAGGGCGACAAATATTCGATCCCCGAGCTCTCCGCGATGATCCTCGCCGAGATGAAGGCGGTCGCAGACACCTTCCTCGGGGAGCCGGTGACGAAGGCGGTGGTGACCGTCCCCGCCTACTTCAACGACAACCAGCGGCAGGCCACCAAGGACGCCGGAGCAATCGCCGGTCTCGACGTGATCCGCATCGTCAACGAGCCGACCGCAGCGGCGCTCGCATACGGCTTCGGCAAAGGAGCAGACACGACGATCGCGGTCTATGATCTCGGCGGCGGCACCTTCGACGTCTCGCTGCTCGACATCGGCGCAGGCGGAGTGTTCAACGTCATCGCCACCGCGGGTGACGCATTTCTCGGTGGCGTGGACTTCGATGCGCGGATCGTCGACTGGCTCGTCGAGGGCTTCGCGGCCGAGCACGCGCTGGACTTGCGCAAGGATCGCCTCGCCCTCCAGCGCATCAGCGACGCGGCGGAGCGCGCCAAGATGGAGCTCTCGAGCGCGAGCGAGGCGGAGGTCAACCTCCCGTTCATCGCCTCGACGCCCCAGGGCGACCCGCTCCACCTCCGGCGGCGCCTCACGCGCGAGGAGTTCGATCGGCTCACGCGCGACCTCGTCGACCGCACCGTGAGCCTCATGCAGAAGGTGCTCGACGTCGCGGAGTTGAGCCGCGAGGACATCGACGAGGTCCTGATGGTGGGCGGCATGACCCGCGTCGGCGGCGTCGAGCGGGCGGTGAAGCAGTTCTTCGGACGCGAGCCCGGCAAGGGAGTGCACCCCGACGAGGTCGTGGCGCTGGGCGCCTCGATTCTCGGCGCTTCGCTGGTCGACAAGGTCCACGATCTCGGAGAGCTCCTGCTCCTCGACGTGACCCCGCAGACGCTCGGCGTGATGACCCACGGCGGCAAGTTCGAGGGCGTGATCGCGCAGAACACGACCGTTCCCGCGGTGAGCAAGAAGATGTTCACGACGTCGCGCGACGACCAGACGAGCGTGAAGTTCATCGTCATGCAGGGCGAGAGCGAGATCGCGGACGACAACGAGCCGCTCGGCCACTTCGAGCTGAACGGGCTACGCCGCGGGCCTGCGAAGTCGGTCGCGGTCGAGGTGACCTTCGCCATCGACGCCGACGGCATCGTGTCGGTCTCCGCGAAGGACGTCGAGAGGGGCGTCGAGCAGTCCATCTCGGTGACGGCGAGCTCCGGCCTCACCGAGGACGAGATGGCCGGCATGATCGAGGCAGGAAGACGCTACGCGCTGGAGCGCAGCGCGAACGAGGGGCTCGAGAGCAAGAAGCAGGAGGTCGACAGCCTCTTGTTCCAGATGGACCGGATCTTCATCGCGAACATGAGCACGCTCGACCCGGCGACGATGGAGGCGGCCCGCTCATCCGGCGCTCGCGCGCTCGACGCGGCCGATCGCCAGGACGTTGCCGCGCTCACGGAGCACTGCACGACCCTCGCGGCGGCCGTGGAGAAGCTCAAGCTCTCGCCGAAGAGGTAGCGGCTCTCCTCAGACCCTTGGCGGCGGCGAGCGCGCGCTCCTGCTCCGCGAGCCTGGCCTCGAGGCTGGCGCTCTTCGCGCTGCACGCGGCGACCTGCGCCTCGCTCGCAGCGGCCTTCGCCTCGCTCGCGACCAGCCTCGCCTCGAGCTCCTTGTTCTTGCAGCCCGAAGCCCCGAAGCCGATCACCCCGAGCCCGACCACGACGACCGACCATGCGCGCATGGGTCTAGCTTATCTCACCAGAGCGTCAGCTCTTGCCCTTCACGAAGGCCATGCACGTCGCACACGTGAGGCCGTTGCCGGGGTTGTTGATGCAGTCGAAGAGCGCTTTGCGTCCGGCCGTCGGGCCCGTACCGACCCCTCCCACGCCCGTTCCGGAGAGCGCGCTCGTGAGTGCGAGGCACTCAGCCCCGAACGACGGGAACGCGCCCACCGTGCAGCCGCCCGCGACGAGCGCGTCGCAGAAGGCCTTCGCCGTTCCGTCCGCGCACGCCTTCGAGACCGACGCGGAGGTCGCCACGTCGGCGTTGTTTCCGGTGCACTGCGCGGTGGTCAGCGCCTTGACGGCATCGGCGGCGACGCCCTTCTTGAAGTTCGCGTTGATCGTCGCGCACTGCGTCGTGCAGCTCGTCGCGCACGTCGGGGCGGCGCCCACGAGCGTGTCGTCGAGACACGCCGCCGGAGGAGTGGTCCCGATCACACCACAACCCGGACGCGTGCCGGCGTCGCCGACGGGCTGCGACGTGCCGTCGTCCTGCCGGATGTGGAAGACGAGCGCGTGGCCGACGACCGACTTCGGCCCGGGCTGCACCGTCCACTCCTTGGAGAGGAGCGTGAGCGTGCCCTTGCCGTCGGCGGCGATCGAGATGTTCCCCATGTCACCCGCGTGATGGACGGCCGCGGCGGGGTATCCGTGTCCCGCGTCGGTCGGGTTCCAGTGACCACCGGCAGCGCCGCCGTTCACGATCGCGCCGCCCGCGCCGCTGTCGTTGTCGCCGCAGGACGCGTTCTGGTGGATGTGGATGCCGTGCATCGTGCTCACGGGATCGGCGGCGATCATGTTCACGACGACGGTGACCTCGCCGTTCTGCTCGGTGAACGTCGCGTTGCCGGCCGCGACGGCGCCGGCGAGGGTCGTGCTGGTGATCGCGGCGTACGCCTTGAAGACCTGCGCGGGAGCGGAGTCGGCCACGGCGCTATCGGCGGGCGGATCGATGGGCGTGCTCGAGTCGACACGGGGGATGGTCCCGGTGTCGGGGTCCGTCCCCGTGTCCGATGATTTGTCGGAGGAGCATCCGTAGCCGACGACCGCGATCGCCGTCATCATGCTGCACGCACCGAGTGTCCCCACGACCAAGCGCTGCTTGTTCATTCGGCCGTCGAGAGTATCCTGGAAGCTGCGCAGGGGCGCGCTCGTTTGCATGAGACCGACAATCATGACGCGCGGCACAGTCCTCGTCGCCGGCTCGCTCGTCGTCCTCACCCTCGCGGCGGGCAGTGCGTGGTTGGTACGTCGCCGCGCGCGCGCCGAGCCCGCCCGGCTCGCCGCCGCGGCCAGCAGCGCCGAGCCAACGTGGTGCGGCAAACCGCTTGGCTCGAGGGCCGTCGGGCAGCTGAAGGACCCCTCGATCTGCAGCAAGATTTCCCTGACGGGAACGGCGCCCACGTGTTTCTTCTGGGCCGACTGCGGCGAGCTCCACTTCGAGATCGACTGCAGCGCGGCAGGCCCCGGTCAGTGCCGCTGCGACGGCGAGGAGGGGCAGCGCGTCCCCTACGACCCGGCGCTCTGCGCCCTCGACCCCGCCCAGCCGAGCGCGGGCCTGCGCGCGGTGCTCGCCTCCGCGGCGACCGCCTGCCAGTGGACACCCAAGTAGCTCAGGGCCCCTTGACGACGACGTTCTTCGGCGGGCCGTCGCAGGCCTGTTCTCGCGCGATGACCGTACGCCAGGCGTCGCGCACGCGGAGCTGCGACGTCGCCGTGCTCGCGCACGTGACGCCCTCGAGGAGCGCGTCACCTCCCCACAAGATGAAGTCGGGGATGGCCATCCAGATCGGGTCGTCGTCACGGACGTTCGCGCGCGCGGCGTCGCCTTCGACCGCGACCCCCTCGACGGCCAGACCGCCGTCCGCGAGGCGCCTCAGCGTGACCCTCGCGCCGGCGATCCCGAACGGGAGCCTTTCACGAGACTCGAGCGGCCTCACCGCGTTGGCGAGCACGCGCGCGAGGCCGGCTCGCGTCGTTGCGCAGGTCGCGATGCCGTTCTCGAACGGTGAGGTCGTGAACACGTCGCCGTAGCGCAGCGCGCCTGCACGCAGCGGAGCGCGGATTCCTCCGCTGTTCATGAGCGCCACCACCGGCACGCCCGGCGGCGCCGCGGCCGCGACGCTGACGCTCTCGGCGATCCCGCGAGCCACCTGCTCCACGAGGCCCGTACCGTTCAGCGCTCTCGCGAGACACGGCTTGGGGAGCGTCGCGATCACCGCTTCCGCCTCACGCTTCACCTTCGCCTGCCAGGGAGCGACGGCGGCGGCAACGGCTACACCCAGCTCGGACGAAGGCGTGCTCGACGCCATCGCGACGCGCCGCTCGATCCGCTCGAGGCGAGGCACGCCACCGCTCGCGGAGCGGCAGTAGCGAATGCGCGAGAGACCGACTCCGTGCTGGTCGCTCGACACGATCGGGACGCCGCGCACGCGACCGAGCATCCACTGGTGCCGATGGCCGGCGACGATCACGTCGGGGCGATCCCCGGCGGGCATCGCGTCGAGCAGCGTCGCCAGCTCGCCGGTTCGGCGAGCCCCCTGGGCGTCGGCGTCGGACGCGTCGTCGAGGAGCTGGGGCAAGTCGCCGTCGAGGCTCGCGTGGGCGAGGAGCACGATCGGCGCGGCGCCTGCGGCCCGAAGCGCACGCACCTCGGCGGCGACGGACGCGGCGGCGTTCGCCGCGAAGGTGAGCCCCACGACGTTGGGCTTCAGCGTCGTCGTCGGTGTCTCGATCGTCGTGTAGCCGACGACGCCGACGTCGAAGCCGCCGCGCGTGATGTGCGTCGACCCGCGCAGGCGCGGCCAGCCGAGAGGCTTGCCGTTCGCACGATGCAGGTTCGCCGATACGAACGGAAAGTGCGCGGACTCCATGCGCGCGAGGAGCGCGCCGCGCGGACCGTCGGGCCCCGCCTCGTCTCCGACGTTCGGCGGCGCCGTGACACGCGCGTACCCGACGGGACCGAAGTCGAACTCGTGGTTGCCGAGCGCCGCCGCGTCCACGCCGATCGTGTTGTAGGCATCGATGATCGGCGCCCCCTCGGCGACCGTCGAGTCGAGGGGACCGGTGAAGAGGTCGCCGGCATCGAGCACGACGACCACGTCCGTCGTGGCCCGGAGCGCCGCGACCTGATCGGCGACCGCGATGACCCCGCCGGCCGGCACACGCGTCGCGTCGAGCTGCACCTCGTCCGGGCCGAGCTGGCCGTGCATGTCGTTCCACGCGGCGATCGAGAGGCAGCTCGCCGGCGCTCCCTCCGCGGGAGCAAGCGGGCGCGAGGCGCTCGGCCCGCACGCCGCAGCGAGGGCCCCGAGGAGGAGCACCGGTAGAGGCGAGGTCCGTCGCGGCATGGCCCGAGGACTCTAGCGGACGACTTGCCGTCGGATGGTTCCAATGTCAGGAGTTCAGCCATGGAAAAGCGCGCCGTCGTCTTCGGGCTCTCCGCGATCGTGACCCTCACCGGCCTCGTCGTCGCGTGCTCCAGCACCACGACCGTGGCCGGCGATGACGCGGCATCTCCAGAGGCCGGCACCAAGGAGACGGGCTCTGGCGGCAAGGACTCGAGCACCACGAGCGGGGACACCGGCACGGGGACGACGACCGACGACACGGCCTGCGGCAAGGAGACCACGCTGCAGGCGTGCGGGACGTGCTGCATCGCCAACCACAAGTCCGGGTACACGATCTTCCAGAATTCGCTGCTCGCCTGCGCCTGCAAGGGCACCGGGGCCGACGGCGGCGCGCCCTGCTCGGCGGACTGCGCATCCACGATCTGCGCCGCGACCCCGAAGAGCGCGGACGCGACGTGCAACACGTGCCTCCAGGGCTCGATCAGCACGGGCGGCGCCTGCCAGGAGCAGCTCACCACCGACTGCACCGCCGACGCAGACTGCGTCGCCGAGCAGTCGTGTGTCACGCAGTGCAAGGGCAAGCCCTGACCGCCTCGTGCTCCGAGGGAAGAAAGCTCCCTCAGAGCTCGTCGGTCGCGTCGAGGAGCGCATCGAGGAAGACGAGCACGTCGCCGCCCTCGGAGGAGCGAGCCGAGCTCGGTGCCGCAGCGGGGGCAGGGTGTCGTCGCCATCGGCCGATCGTACCGGCGCGACGGGCGAGGTGCTCGCGCTGCGGACTCTGATACCTTCGCTCTCGATGGCAGCGAAGCGCGCGAAGAAGAAGGCACCCGTGAAGAAGCCGACGCCGAAGACGGCGGCGAAGAAGAAGCGCGCGTTGCCGCCGAAGCCGCCGCCGCCGGCGATCGTGAAGAAGCCGAAGAAGCCGGCCAAGGCGAACAAGCCGCCGGCTGTCCCTCACGAGAAGACGATCTTCGTGAAGGAGAAGAAGGCGCCGCCGAAGCCGAAGGCGACGATCTCGCGCGCGAAGGCGGTTGCCCTCGCGAACACGTTCCTGAAGGAGAACGTCGGCAAGGCTGCGCTCTATGCGCCACGCGCGTCGCGGTTCCGGCTCGGCAGCATCGTCGACCAGGACGGGATCATCAACGTCCTCTTCTGCCACGAGGCCGACGACTTCGACCCCGCCATCACGAGCCTCGGCGCGAAGTGTCTCGACGCGCTGGTTGCCGCTCACCCACCGCTGAAGGCGTTCGAGATCCAGGTGCAGACGATCCGGATGTGAACCGCACGCGCGTCGCCTGCTAGGATGAGGTGAGCCATGAACAGCGTGCGGCCATCGATCGATCAACTTCCGCGCGCCGGCGACGTCGTCGCCGCGAAGTATCGCATCGAGTCGGTGATCGGCACGGGCGGCATGGGCGTCGTCCTCGGCGCGCAGGACATCTCGCTCGGCCGTCGGGTGGCGATCAAGTTCCTCGCGCCGGGCAAGTCGCAGGACGACAGCGACGCACGCTTTCTCCGCGAGGCACGCGCCGCAGCATCGATCCAGAGCGAGCACGTCGTCCGCGTCTTCGAGGTCGGTACGCTGCCGAACGGCGCTTCGTACATCGTGATGGAGCACCTCGCCGGCGGTGATCTCGCGCAGCTCCTCGCCGCACGAGGTGCGCTGCCGATCGACGAGGCCGTCGATTACGTCCTCGAGGCATGCGAGGCGATCGGCGAGGCGCACAAGCTCGGCATCGTCCATCGCGACCTCAAGCCTCAGAACCTCTTCGTCACGCGGACGCCCGACGGCGCGTCATGCGTGAAGGTCCTCGACTTCGGCATCTCGAAGGCGATCGACGAGGCGGCGCCGAACCTCACCTCGACCGAAGCGGTGATGGGCACGCCGCTCTACATGTCACCGGAGCAGGTCCGGAGCCTGAAGAACGTCGACCTCCGCACGGACATCTGGGCGCTCGGCGCGATCCTCTTCGAGCTGCTCACGGCCGCGCCGATCTTCGAGGCACCGAGCGTGACCGCTCTCTACGCGATGATCGCGATGGATCCTCCCACCTCGCTGCGCACGAAGCGCTCCGCGGCGCCGCCCGAGCTCGAGGCCGTGATCCAGCGCTGCCTCCACAAGGATCCGAGCGGTCGCTACCCGGACGTCGCCGCGCTGGCCGATGCCCTCGCCCCGTTCGCGTCGGAGCGTGGCCGGCTCTCGGCTGCGCGTGTGGCCCGTGTCGTCCGTGGCGGTCACGGCGCGCCGACCGATCCTGCGTGGGCTGCGGCGGGCGGTGTGTTCGCGACCACCGGCGTCGTCGCGAGCGCGTCGCAGTCGTACCTTCCGCCGCCGGCGCCGTCGGGGCACGGCCTCACGTCGACGGGCTCGTCCGCCTCGAATCCTTCTCCGCCCGGGTACAACTCGAACCTGCCGCCCGGCGCGAACGCGGCGCCTGGCTACACGGGCTACGTGCAGCACGCGAACAGCGCTCAGCATGGCGCGACGCCCGGCCCCTGGCAGCACCACACTGGCGCGGTCGGGCCCGGAACGATCCAGCAACGGCGATCGAGCTCGGCGCTCGGCGCGATCCTCGGAGTCGTGGCGGGCGTGCTGCTCCTCGCGATCGTCGGCGGCGGCGCCGCGTATTTCGTCTCGAAGAAGGGCGCAGGCGAGGACGCGCAGGTCCAGGCCGATGCCGCCGTGGCCTCCGCGGCAGCGCCGGCAGCGACCGCCCCAGCGACGACCGCGCCGTCGGTCGCCGCCGCCCCCGGCGCTCCCGGCGCTCCGAAGAAGGGCACGTCGCCTGCGACTCCCGCGGCGGGCGCGCAGAAGGACGCGGGCGCGTCACCGGGTGCAGCAGCTCCCGCCTCGGCCGCACCGGCTGCCCCCGCGGCAGCGGCCAGCGCGGAGGCGGAGCGGCTCGCGCGTCTCAAGCAGAACGCGCAGGGCCGTTGCTCGGCGCAGGCCGTGATCTTCAAGGGGAACGATCAGACGGCCGCCAAGACCGTGAAGACGATGACGTGCACGTCGGCGAGCAGCTTCAGTCCGAACAGCGGCTCGTCGAACTGCGAGCGCGCGAACTGCCGTAGAGCGTGCACGATCCTGAACGACTCGAGCTGCCTCTTCCAGCTGGACAACGCCGAGCGCGGCAACCCGCTCCCGTTCTGAGCGGCTCCGGGCCGGGGGTCGGCGCAGGCGCGGGAATCGACCGTTCAACCGGGTTCGAGACCGTTCGGGCCACGCGGGGAAGCTTAAGGCTCTGCCGCGTGTCTCGATCCAGGAGTGATGCAAAGCTCTTCCCCTCCCGCCCCCGCGCTCTCGGCAGAGGCCGCTCCACCGGCCCCCGATCCCGCGCCGCCGCGCATCCCTGGCCCGCCTTACGTGCCGCACGCGGCCTCTCCATACCGCCCGATCCCGCCCTGGGAGCCGCCCGCCGCGCCGCACACGCCGAGGACCATGCCCGCGCGGCCGCGCGAGCTCCTCGCGGCGCTCGCGCTGGTGGCGGTCGCCGATCTCGCGCTCTGGAGCGGCAAGGACCTGAGCGTCGGCGGCTACGGCGTAGCCGCGTTCTTCGTCGCCGTTCCGGCCATTGTCCTCGTGGCGGCGCGCGCGCGGCGGCTCACGCTCCGCCTCGGCGCGATCGTCGCGATGTTCGTCGCGATCGCGGCGCGCTGCGCGTTCGCGCCGGGGGTCGGCGCGGTGCTGCTCGGCCTTCTCGGTGTCTTCGCGCTCGCGATCACGATGCGCAACCGGTCCACGTTCCTGACCGACATCGCGGCCTCGTTCGGGTCGACGTTCGTGACCATCCCGCAGCGGCTCGAGGCCGTCGTCTCGGGGGTCCGCAAGCACCTGATCTCGACGAAGGACGGGCCGCGGAGCGTCTCTCACGTCCTCATCCCCGCGGTGCTCGTGTCCACGTTCGTGACGATCTTCGCGCTCGCGAACCCGCTCGTCGCGCGGTGGCTCGGCGGGCTCACGCGGCTGCTCGGGGTGCCCACGCCCGTGCGCGTCGTGACCTGGCTGTTCATGCTCTTCGGCGCGGTCCTGCTCGTGCGGCCGGCCATCCGCCGCTCGTCGGCGCGCGAAGAAGCGGACACGACCGGCATGTCGACGCAGGGCGCGCTCGTCGTCGCGCGCAACGCGCTCATACCGCTGAACCTCGTGTTCTTCGTCTACAACGCGCTCGACGTGACCTACCTCTGGGCCGGCGCGCCGCCTCCCGGCGTGAGCGAGCAAAAGTACGCGCACGAAGGTGCGGCGTGGCTAACCCTCGCGCTCGGGCTGCTCACGGTGGTGGTCGGGGTCATGTTTCGCGGCTCACTGGCCCACGACACCCGCGGAAAGATGGCGCGCCTCCTCGCGTTCGGCTGGCTGGCGCAGGGCATCATCCTCGCGGGCGGGACGTTCCGCCGGCTCGCGATCCACATCACGACCAGCGGTCTCTCGAACGTCCGGATCCTCGGCATGTTCGGCACCGCGGTGGTCGCGTTCGGTCTCGTCCTCGTCGGCGTGAAGCTCCTGAGGCGTCACTCGTTCGTGTGGCTGCTGCGCAGGCAGCTCGATGCGCTGGTCGTCGCGCTCCTCGGCTTCAGCCTCTTGCCGACGCACCGGATCTCGGCCCCCGTCAACGTCACCCGCGTGATGGCCCACGAGTACCAGGCGCTCGTGAACATCGAGGAGCAAGCGAGCGAGGCCGAGAGCGCCGCCTCGCTGCTCCCGCTGCTCGATCACGACGACGAGCGCATCCGTCGTGGCGTCGCCGCCCTCTTGCTCGACGAGCGCGACGCGCTCCGCAGGGCCGCGAGCCATCGGCACGGCTGGCGGGACCGGGATTTCGCGTCGGCACGAGCCAGCCGCGATCTGGAAGCGGCGACCGAGAGGCTCACGGCCGTCCTCGGCGACGTCGACCGCAAGGACGCCATTCAGCCCTTCGAGTACATCCGCAACTCGTCGATCGAGGGAGAGATCGCCCAGTCGGAGATCAACAAGGTGGAGTACGCGCCGACGCGTTCGCAGAAGCTCGCGCAGCGCTGGGTGACGGCGCACACGACCAGCGCGGGGTTCGAGGAGCTCTACGACGCGAGCGTCCTCGTCGACGGTAAGCCTCGCGCGCGGAACGACCTCACCAGCGCCAAGCAGCTCTTCGTCGCCCGCGCGGGGTACGACTACAAGGCGGAGACCCTCGGCACGATCACCACCGCACCTCTGCCGGGCCGCGAGGGCGAGAGCGTCGAGGCCAAGGTGACCCTCAATCGCACGAAGGACGGGGCGAGCACCCGCGTCGACGTCGTGCTCGTCCTCGAGCGACGGGCCGGCGAGTGGCGGATCGTGGAGGAGCGCGGGGCAGGAGGAACGATCTTTTGAGGTTGATTGGTCGCTACAGGCGCGAAATGTCCGCCGCGTCGTGCGACGCTCCGAGGCATGGCCAAGCGAATCACGAAGGCGCGGACGCGCCCCTCTGCCCTCGTTCGCGCCGAGCACAACGGCGCTCCCGTTCACCTCAGTACGCCGCAGAGGCGCGTCTTCGACGAGGCGGTCCGCCTCGGTGAGGACCTGGCCGACGACGTCGAGTCCAAGGTCGCCGCGTACGGCCGCTGGCTCCTGCAGGCGGTCTTCGGCAACGACGCGGCTTCCGCGCTCGATGAGAAGACCAAGAACCCCGTATGGCTCGAGCTCGTACGAAGGTCGGGCGGACCGAGCCTCCGCATCAGTCGCCGGATGCTCTACGTGGCGCTCCAGGTCGCCGCCTACGACAAGCGGATCACCGACGAGTCCTGGCGCAGCCTCGACGCCGGACGCAAGGAGCTCCTCCTCCCACTCGAAGACGAGCGACGCCTCCGCGACGCCGCCCACCACGTGACGTCGTTCAAGCTCACCCAGACGAAGACGCGCGCGTACGTCGGCGAGATCCTCGCCAAGGGCGGGGGCGCGCAGCAAGTCCGGATCACGGGGCCCGTCCTCATGGGCCGCATGCGAAAGCTGCGCGAGAGCCTCGACGGCGCTGGCGTGCTCCGCAGGGTCCGCGCCCTCCACGGCGAGCTCGGGCCGAAGGAGCGCCAGGAGATCTCCGGCGAGATCGAGAAGCTCCGCGAGGTCCTCCAGGCCATCGCCCGCGAGGTCCGCGGACGCTGAGGCTCTTGGTTGGCGACCGGGGAGAACGGCGGCTTTTTTCCCGATACTTCGCCAAAATTCCGGCGCCGGAATTTGGAAGACCGCCCCTCGAGGTCGCGCGGGCGGACGGGTCGTTACGGCCCGAACGACCTGATACGTGACCGCGACTACGGCGACGCGGTCCACGCCATTGCCGCGACCGCCGCCGCGAGGATGACGAGGATGGCGGCGAGGAAGAGGCCGAAGCTGCCCCACGCGCCGGACAGCGACCGCCCCTTCTTCCGGTCACACTCGAGGCAGATCGCCCAGGTGCGTACGCCGCCTTCGGTGAGCGTGCAGCAGTCGCCGCATACCGGCCTCTCGCACGACGCGCAGGGACCGGCAGCCTCGTTCGAGCAGAACGAGCATCGCTGCGGACCGTCGCTTCCCGCGATCTCGAGCTGGCCACCCATCGCGTCTCCCACGATAGCCCGGGGCGGCGAGAGCGCTCAGTGCTCTCGTAGCTTCTCGTCGAGCCACGGGCCGCCGGCGAGCGGGACCACCGAGACGCCGCCGTCGTGGAGATGGAGGCCGGAGTGAATCGGCCCCAAGCTGAAGACGAACGCACCGCTCAGCGCCGCGTCCGTCTTCTTCTGCACGCGGCCGCGGGTCTCGAGCGCACCGTTCTTCGCCTTCTGCACCGTGAGCGCGATGAGCGACGGTCGCACGCGCAGGTGCAGCGACGCCGTGAGCCGCGTGCCCGAGGCGACCTCTGCTGCGATGTCGGGGAGCTTCGCGAGCCGGGTGAAGAGCTCGAGCGTGCGGTCACCAGGGCCCGAATCCACACCGATGTCCGAGTCGAAGCCGACCGCCCCGGTCGTCGCGAGCGTCGCGTTCTGGAAGCGCGATCGTACCCATAGCCCGGTCGTGCGCGCGCTCTCGAGCCGGAGCGCGACGTCGTGAAGATCGACGCCGGAGCCCGGGAACGCGACCGCCTTGTCGATGTCCTCACTGACGACGTTCGACCACGCCTTGCCGCTCGTCGTGAACGAGAACGTACCGATGGTCATGCGCGCCTTGTCGAGCGCGAGGTCGAGGCGCCCCTCGAGCGCGCCGCCGTGGAGCTCACCGCGTGCGGCGAAGGTCGCGCTCCCGCCGTCGAACGACGTGTTCTCGGGCGCAAAATGCTGCCAGGCACGGAGGTCTGGCGAGTGTCCGGAGGTCACCGCGGCCGACGCCCGCGCGAGCACGAACGGCGCGGCCAGGTCGGCGTTTCCGAGGTCGACCATCGCGCGCGCGCCGCGCACCTCGAGCGGCGTACCCGCCGCGTGGTCGACGGTCGTCTCGATGACGATGGCCGACTTGTCCGCCGCGGTGCTCACGTGCGCAGCGACGCTCAGATCCGTGTCGATCGCGACGGGCGGCGCCCTCACCGCGACGTGGTCCGTGTGAAACGTCAAGCGCGAGCTCGGCTGGACGACGCCCGCGACGAGGTCGAGGTCCAGCCCGACCGGGCCGGCTCCCTCCGTGACGTCGATGTCGGCGCGCTTCGGAACGTAGGTCGCGGCGATCGACGACAGCACGAGCTCACCGTTCTGATGGATCCCACCCGAGAGGAAGCGCAGGACCTCCACGCCATCCGGCACGCGCGGGTCGAACGGCCCGAGCTGGGCGTCGATTCGGGCGTCACCGCCGCGGATCAGATCGCGATCCCCGAGCGAGTAGAGGCCGCCTTGCGTGAGCATCACCGACGGGAGCACGTGGACCGAGCGTTGCGGCTTCAGGCGGAAGCCTCCGTTTACCGTTCCCGGGCCGCGATAGCGCACTTCCATCGTCCACACCTCGCGAAGCGAAGCGGAGATGTCGGGGAGATCGATCGTCCACAGCTTGTACTGGTCGTCGGGGATCGGCGGCTTCTCCACCTTGTGCTCGACCGGCGGATCCGCATACCCGTCGATGGGCGGGAACGCGCGTATCCGCTCCTCTTGACCTTCGACGCTCTCGACCTTCTGACGCATCCGGAAGGTGACGCCCTCTGCCGTCAGCTTGCTCGCGTGAAACGTGCGCTTGGTGAGCGCGAACAGATCGATGCTCACCGCTGCGCGGTCGAGCGCGATGAGCATCTGGACGTTCCCGTCCTGGTACCGCAGCGACAGATCGCGAACCGCTACGTGACCCGGATAGAGCGTCCAGGCGGAGCGATACTCGAGCCTCAACGCCGCCTCGTCCGTGGTGATCCACCCGCGGAGGAGCCGGGTACGAAGGATGACATTCGCCACCAGCAGGTAGAGGACGAACCCGCCGACGAGGACGTAGACGGGGATGCGTAGCCACTTCGGCGCTCGGCCGAGGAATCGGCGCGCGCGTGACAACGCCCGTGTGGTGGTGCGCCACGCACGGGACGCCGCTGGAGCTGCTCGGTTCAACGCTAGATGCACTCGGAGTGATCGACGTGGCTTGCACTCGACGTGCCGATCGTCAGGTGCTCTCCGCGCGCCGCGCGCGAAACGGGCGCGCGTGGCAATTCGTCACACACGCGGCCATTAGGGCTTGGCGGCGATACGAGCCTCCAGCTCGCGAACCTGATCGCGCGCCTCGTCGCCCTCGGGGATCGGTCGGCCGCTGTCGCGCCACTCCACCGCTGCCTTGAAGCCTTCGACCTGCGCGTAGCGACGGAACCAGAGCCCCTCCGGATTGTGGCGAGTGATGCCGTCGAAGAGCGTCGCCATCTGCTGACTCTGCTCGAGCCCCATCGCGAGCATCACCTGGTTCACCACCATCTTGTGCATGGCGAGGTGGCTGCGCGGCACGCCGGAGATGCGGTTGGCCAGCCTCATCGTGGCCTCTTCGAGACCCGCGACGGGCACCGCCTCGGTGGCGAGGCCCCACTGTGCCGCGGTGGTGCCGTCGATCGTGTCGCCCGTGAACATGAGCTGCTTGGCGCGCATCGGCCCGAGCCGGTACGTCCACATCGCGGTCGTCGGGCAGCCCCACACGCGCGTGGGCATGTAACCAATGCGCGCGTCCTCGGCCATCAACAGCAGATCGCAACAGAGCGCGATGTCGCTCCCACCGGCGGCGGCATAGCCGTGCACCTTGGCGATCGTGGGCTTGGGACTCTTCCACAGGCTCATGAAGTCCTCGGTGTTGCGCTTCATGACCGCGTAGTCGGTCATGGGATCCCAGGGCTGCCGCTCCTGCTGGCAAGGGTGGTCGATGTGCTTCTCGGCGAACAACTCGAGGTCGTAGCCCCCGCAGAAGCCCTTGCCGGCGCCTTCCACGACGATGACGTGGACCTCTTCGTCGGCGTTCGCCCAGTCGACCGCAGCACGGATCTCTCGCGGGGTGGCGTCGGTGATGGCGTTCAGCCGCTTCGGCCGGTCGAGGAGCAGGCGGGCGACGCGTGGATTCGACGGATCCTTGGTGATCGAGAGCGTGCTGAAGTCAGGCATGGGTTTCCTCGTTCGCGGAGAGCTTCAGCCTACTCGGTCGCTCCGAGGATCTGGCCTAGACTTCTCCTCGTGAAGCCTCGCTCCTCGATCGCTGCTCTCGTCGTGTTCGCGCTGGTCGCCCAGACGCCATTGTCCGCTGGTGCGCAGGAACGACCGAGCGCGCCAGTGCAGCTGGTCGCGTCCGCACCGACGCCCATCGATCTGCGCACGAACGTCACGTGGGCCGCCTCGGCGCTCGCGGACCTGCCGAGCGCGCCCTGGTTCGGCGCGAAGCCCGCGCCGGTCCGGCTGTCGAAGGGGGCGATCACCGCCATCATCATCGGCGGCGTGATCCTCGTCGTGCTCGTGGTGGCGGGCGTCGCCGTCATCGGCAAGCCCGGCCGGGTCCACTGAGCGCGCGCTAGTGTGCTTCGCGTGCCGCGGTGAGCGCGCGGTCGAGCGTATCGTCACCGCGCAAGCAGCGGTTGCAGTCTTGCTTGCCGCGCCGGCCGCAGCCGCGCGTGTTCTTGAGCGCGTTCAACGCCGGTAGCGCGCGACCGTCGGCCTGCGCACCGGCGCGCACGAGAACCTCGCGCTTCGCCTCGCAGCCCGACGCCGTCGTCAGGTCGAGCAAGAATGCCGTCGCGCCCGTCGCGTTCGCACGGACCGCCGGCTTCGTGAGGCTGCTCGCGGCAGCGGCTCGCGTCGCCGGCGGGATGTCCTTGCTCTCGGAGAGCTCGAGGAGCGCGTCGATGCCGTCTGCGCCGAGCTTGGTCTCGAGCAGGCTGAACGCGTCGTCGGCGGTCTCGAACTTCGAAGCCGCGCGCATCACGACGCGAACGAGCTCGCGCGGGACGGGAACGCCGGCGTCGACCTGCCGTCGGATCACGCGAAGCGCGTCGGACGTACGCCCCGCGCCGTCGTAGGCGAACGCGAGCTCGCGCAGCACGGCCGGGTCCTCGGGGAACTCGTCGGCGAGCGCCTCGAGGGCTGCCGGTCCCTTCGCCGCGGCGGAGCGGAGCGCCGGCGAAGGCGCCACCTTCCGCTCCGCGCTCGCGGAAGCGCTCGCGCTCGCGACGACACCGCCCGGCGCAGTCAGAGCCGCGGGACGCGCAGCCACGAGCGTCACGGCCGCGAACGCGAGGACGAGCACGACGAGCGGAAAGCCGACGGCGACGGCGATCACGGTGCGTCGTGGCAGCTTCAGGGCGGCGGCGATCTGCGTGACGAGCGGGTCGAGCTCGGCACCCGCGCGGGCGAGCACCCGCTTGGCGAGCGCGCGATATCGCTCGAGAGCTTCGGCTCGCGGCGTCACGGCAGGAGCGCTCTCCGTCTTCGTATCGAGGGTCTCGCTCGGCTTCGCCGTGGGCAGGTCCGGGCTCGAAGGTGCGCGAGCCACCCGCATCGGCTCGCTCGGCGGCGCCGCGGCGGGCAGCGCGACGCCGCTGTCGAGCGCGGCTGCGTAGGTGGCGTCGACCAGCTCCCGACCGCTCGCAGGGCGGGCCGCCGCATCCTTCTCCAGCAAGCGACGGACGAGCGCCTCGACCGCCGGGGGAACGACGACTCCCGGTGCGCGCACCGCCATGGCCGGCACCGGCGCCACCAGGTGGAGCGAGAGCATCGCCATCGGGTCGCCGTCGAACGGATGCTTCCCCGTCAGCAGCTCGTAGAGCACGATACCGAGCGCATAGAGGTCGGACCGAGGCGTGACCTTCTCGCCGAGCGCCTGCTCGGGCGCCATGTACGCCGGCGTGCCGACGACGGTTCCGAGCCGCGTGAGGGGCTGGTCGCTTCCCTCGCGCTCGGCCTGCGGCTCGATGCGGGCGACGCCGAAGTCGAGCACCTTGACGAAGTCGGCGTCGTCCTCCTTGCGGACGAGCATCACGTTCTCGGGCTTGAGGTCGCGGTGCACGATCCCGGCATCGTGAGCGCGGCCGAGCCCGAGCGCGATCTGCCGCACGATGTGCAGCGCCCGGGCCGCGGGCATCGGACCGCCCTCGATCACCTCGCGCAGCGACGTCCCGTCGATGTACTCGAGGACGAGGAAGAACGAGCCGTCGTCGGTCTGGCCGAAGTCGGTCGCGGCGACGACGTTCGGGTGGTCGAGGTGTGCGGCGGCCTCGGCCTCACGGCGGAACCGCTCGATCACCTCCTCGTTCCCCGCCATCGCCGGATGAAGGAGCTTGAGCGCGAAGCGCTTCTTCATGTGCATGTGCTCGGCGAGGTAGACGGCGCCCATGCCGCCCTCTCCGAGGAGCGCGGAGATGCGGTAACGCTTCGAGATCACCTCGCCTATGCGCTCACCGCCCGTCTCGTTCACTGTCGGAGGTGTACTCATCGGGCGGCTCGCTCGAGACTAAACCCTTGCCCCGTTGGACGTTCGAGTCCTTGCTCGCACTCGCGATCGCGTACCGCTAGGATGAGCTTCCATGAAGCCGTCGAACGGGTCCGTCGAGGAGCTCCGCAAGCAGATCGCCACGCTCGCGGCGGAGTCGCCAGCGTTCGAGCTCTGGGTCCCAGCGTCTCTCACGATGGGTGGAGAGCCGGTTCCTCGCGATCTCGGGATGGCCCTGGTCGTGGACGCGGTCTTCGGCGCCGGGTTCGAGCCCGACGGAGTCGCGACCGAGGCCAACGGCTCGATGTGTCGCTATCGCCGCGAGTAGCGACGACCCGGTCATCGCCTCGTGCACGCATTCAGCGCGTGCATCATTCCGCTCAGGCGCGGCGAGCCGGCGGGCAGCGGGTAATGCCATTCGTAGAGCCCCAGGTAACCGTGGTTCCGCACGGTCTTGCAGACCTTCAGGATCTCCCGGCCGATCTGGTGCTGCGTGTAGCGGCCGTCGGGATACGGCGCGAAGTTGAGCATCGGGTACACGCGACGATGCCTGCGTAGGCCGCTGTTCGTCCGATAGACGGACGGCTGGTACCAGAGGTCGTCGATCCGCGAGTCGTCCGTGTAGAGCTCGGCGAAGTACGCGCTCGTGTGGCGATGCGCGAGGAGGCGCCAGCGGCCGTCGCGGAAGGCCATGTACTCGTAGCCGCGCAGCGCTCCGGTGGCGCAGTCGGCGAGCACCGGGCGTTCTCGCGCGAGAGCGTTGCGCGGGTTCGTATCGTCGTAAAACCACTTGTTGC
>JANXVA010000509.1 GCA_025351875.1 Myxococcales bacterium
CAGCATGATCGCGTCGGTATGGCAGTCGAGCGTCGCCTCTGACCTCGTCTCGATGCGCGGCGTCGAGGCTCTCATTCACCTACCATCGGCCGCTCGCGCGCCGCGTTGCTTGGATCGAACGCGACGTGGCAAGCTACGCTCGGACTCGGAGGTCGAACGCGATGCGCTCTTCAATCGGAACCGTGCTCACGGTCCTCGGCGTCGGCGGGGCGCTGGGTGCGGCGGTGGCGTGCGGCAGCTCCAGCGATGGCTCCAGTGGGGGCACGAGTGGAACCAGCGGAACCAGCGGAACCAGCGGAACCGGCGGAACCAGCGGAATCTCCGGAACGAGTGGAACCAGCGGGACCAGCGGAACGACCAGCGGCGGCGTGGCCGGTCCGGGCGGCATGCACGCCGGGTGCCGCATCTTCCCGACCGACAACGCGTGGAACCGGGCCGTCGACACGGAGCCTCTCGACGCCGAGCTCATGGCGAGCGTGATGCCTGGCTTGGCGCTCGGCACCGGCATGCAC
The DNA here is from genome assembly GCA_025351875.1 of Myxococcales bacterium. Taxonomy (GTDB): domain Bacteria; phylum Myxococcota_A; class Polyangia; order Polyangiales; family Polyangiaceae; genus Labilithrix. The sequence goes on from JANXVA010000509.1 coordinate 513, forward strand.
CCCGACTGGGGAACGATGACGGACAACTACGGCATCCCGATAACCGTCGGCAAAGCCGCCGCGCCGGCGCGCATCACGTGGAACACCACCTACGGACCCGACGAGAGCGACCCGCTCGCCTGCGCGCTCGGTCCCTTCTGTTACCCGATCCCGCTCGACGCGAAGATCGAGGGCGGCACCAGCTCGAAGCCGGCAAGCGATCGGCATGTTCTCTTCCTCGCGACGGACGGCGCGCCCGACCACTGCGTTCTCTACGAATTGTATAATACACAGAACCCCAGCGGGAGCGGGTTCACCGCCGCGAGCGGCGCGATCTGGAAGCTCGACTCCAACGCGCTGCGCACCGAGGGCTGGACGTCCGCCGACGCAGCAGGCCTCGCGGTTCTCCCCGGACTCGTACGCATCGAGGAGATCAAGCGCGGAGAGATCCCGCACGCGCTCCGCTTCACGATGGCCAGCTCGCGGCAGGCGTACATCCACCCTGCCACGCACGCCGCCGGCGACGCCGACGCCTCGCTCCCTCCGATGGGAATGCGCGTGCGCCTCAAGGCGAGCTTCGACGACTCCTCGTTCACGGGCGCCTCGAAGGTCCTCACCACGGCGATGAAGAAGTACGGACTCATCCTCGCGGACAACGGCTCCAACTGGTACGTCAGTGGCGAGAGCGACAACGCATGGGAGCCCGAGATGGACGCTCTCATCTCGAAGCTCGGTGGGGTGAAGGGCTCCGACTTCGAGATCGTCAAGACCGGGTCGATCGTCATCCCGCCCAAGTAGCTCGTCAGGAAAGTTGACCTCCGCCCCTGTCGACGGGGAAATGTGGCGCGTGGCCCGTGGCTCGCTCCAGGAAGAAGGGATCGTCGTGGTGGGCGCAACGTCGCACCCGCTCCGCGACGCCTATCACTCGCTCCTCCGCATGCGATGGACGGGCGTGCTCCTCACCATCGCCGGGCTCTTCCTGGCGACGAACGCCGTCTTCGCCGTCCTCTATCTGGAGGTGGGTGGCATCACCGGCGCGCGTGATGGCTCGCTGAGAGACGCGTTCTTCTTCAGCGTCCAGACGATCGGAACCGTCGGCTACGGCGCGATGTACCCAACCTCGACGGGGGCGAACACGCTCGTCACGATCGAGTCGATCGCGGGCGTCATCCTCACGGCGCTCGCGACCGGAATCGTGTTCGCGCGCTTCTCGCAGACGACCTCGCGTCTCGTGTTCACGTCGAAGGTCTGCATCGGTCCGATGGACGGCGTACCGACCGTCATGCTCCGCGTCGGCAACGACCGCGCGAGCCTCATCTTCGAGGCGACCATCCGCGTGATCATGACCCGTACCGTGATCACGAAGGAGGGCGTCACCTTCTATCGAATGGTCGACCTGCCGCTCGCGCGAGAGCGCTCCCTCGCGCTCAGCCGGTCCTGGACCGTCATGCACGTCATCGACGAGAAGAGCCCGATCTTCGGCATGACCCCCGACAAGTGCAATCTCGAGGAGCTCGAGATCACCGCAAGCGTGGTGGGCACGGACGACACGTCACTGCAGCCCGTTCACGCGCGTCGCCGCTACGAGAGCAAGGACATCGTCTGGGGCGCACGCCCGGCCGACGTCCTCTCCGAGCTGCCGGACGGGCGGATCGCGCTCGACGTCCGCAAGTTCGACATGATCGTCCCGACTCAGCCGACCGAGACGTTCCCGTATCCGAAGGCCGACTGACGCGAGCGGTTTGCGGCAATCGCCTCGCCCACGCGGCGTTCGAGGTCGGCGCGCGTGGCCTCGTGCTCCGCGGCCTCCAGCTCCTCGCCCATGATCCCCCAGCGCTCCCAGCGCCCGTCGCGTGCGGCGTCGGGCATCGGCGACGACATCGTCTTCGGCAGCGCGCGGAGCGCGCCCTCGAGGGCATGCGCGACGGACTGGCCACCCTCGGCGAGACACCAGCGCACGACGTCCCAGCCGTGGCGCGCGTGGCGGCCTTCGTCGGCGGCGATCTCCTTGAGGATGGTCTGGATCGCGGGTGCCTCGCAGCGCCGCGCGAGCTTCGCGATGATGCGCGCGGAGACCCCTTCGTGAAGCGCACCGTCGACGAGAGAGTCAACGGCGAGCTGGGCGAGCGCGAGCGTTCGCGAGCGTGGGAGCATACGGGCGCGAGCCGCCTCGGGGAACGCGCCGGGGCTCTCGGAGCTCCCATCGATGGCGCGCGCGAGACCGAAGCAGAGCTCCGTGTGGCGGATCTCGTCGAGCGCGTCGCGGCTGGCATCCGCCACGAGATCGGGCGGCGCGCCGAGGGCCATGAGATCGAGCGTGAGCCTGGCGAACGCGGCCACGGAAGCGTGCTCCGTGCGTCCGTTCTCGCGCCACTGAGCCGCGAGAGCACGGCGGGTCTCCTCGTCGTCGGTGTCGACGATGCCGATGGGGCCGGAGGACGACAGGCCCGCGCCGGTCCACGCGTCTCCCTGCTCGATGGGAGGAAGGAGGATCCGTCCACGGCTACGGATCTGGCGGCCGCGGGTGAACGTCATCGTCGACAGGAGCGCGGCGAACGCGCCCAGGCCGGTCATGAAGAGGTTACCGAAGACGAGCCCGACCGCGCTCGCGATGCCGACGCCACCGGGCGCCGCGCCGAGGCCCGTCGTGAGCGCGGCGACGCTATGGCCCGCGCCGGCGAACGCGACGAGCGCCGAGCCGAGGAACAGGATCGTGCCGAGACCCGCAGAGCTGGTGACGGCCATGGCGACGATCGACAGGCCGAAGCCGGCCAGAGAGAAGAGCAGCAGCTTCGAAGCACGCGCGCGGAGCTTCGCTGCCCGTGTGGCAGCGTTCAGTCTCACCGCGTCCGCGCTCGGGGACCCGGGCGCTGCGTAGACGCTGTCGAGCGTTTGCGGATCGGAATGCTCCATCGCCCGATCGAACGCTCGACCGGGTCAAAAGTTTCCACGCGCCCTCGTGCCAGGTCGTTCGTGAGCGCCGCCCACTCGCACCTACCTCACGGTTTGCGTCACGGTTTGACGAATTTGAGCACGAAACGGTCGCTCGTCCCGCGCCTCTCGGCGGCGGCGAAGGGCGCAGTGTTCCAGTCACGCTTGTCGTCGGGCGCGCGGAGGAACTCGGCGTCGGCCGCGAGCTTGAAGCCGGCCTGCGGGACCTCCTTGCGGACGACCGACTCCTCGATGCGGTGGATGGACTGCACCTCTGTGGTCCCGGTGCCGGCGCGGCCGCTGTGGTCGACGATGATGTAGACGCCCCCCGGCTTGAGCGCGCGGAAAGCGGCTGCGTTCATCCTCGCCTGGTCGGTCTTCATCCAGAAGGTGTCGTGGTAGAAGAGGACGATCAAGACGGCGTCGAGGTCCTTCGCCTCGGGCGGGAGCGGGTCCTCGAACTCGCGCGTCACCCTGACGACGTTCTTGTTGACGGGTTTTGCGAGGCGCGCAGTCCAGGGTTTCTCCGCGAACTTCTCGATGATGAACGGGGAGTTCTGTCCGTAGACGACGCCCGTCGGGCCCACGGCACGCGCGAGCAGCTCGGTCGTGTAGCCACCGCCAGCGGCGAGGTCGGCGACCTTCATGCCCGGCTTGATGCCGGCGAACGCCAGAAGCTCGGCCGGCTTGCGGCCAGCATCGAGCTTCTTGTCCTCGGCGTCGCGGTCGGGCGCATCGACGAACGCGCGGATCGCCGCCGGGACCTCGACGGTCTTCACGTGTTGCTCGTTCGACGCCGCGAGGGCCGCCGGCGCGGGGGTCGGCACGGCGGACGTGGGGGTCGCAGGCGCCGAGGACGTGCCCCCGCATGCGACGAGCGCGAGGACGAGACCAGAAAAGACAGGCACCGAGAAGAGCTTCATGACGTTCCTTGTCACCAGGGCTGGATAAGAGATGAACTCGTAGGGATACGCCCAGTCGGGCGCGGATGCATCTCACACGGTGCCATTGTAAACCGACGCGATGCGCGAGGCCTTCGCCGCCAGCTCGGCACGGAGATGAAGCGGCGCGATCACCTCGAGGGCGTCGCCGAACCCGAAGAGCCAGCGCCTGAGTGCGCAGGCATCCGGTACGCGTGCCGACACCTCGACGAGCTCGGCGTCGGCATCGCCGCTGGCTACCTGGACGTGGCGGGCCTGGCCCTCGGGGCCACGAAGGCCCTCGCTGATCGCGCGGACGGCCGGGCGGCGGACCCGAAGGACGACGTCGATCTCGGGAACACCCTGGCGCGCGCCCGCGAGCGCGGGGATGGCACAGAGCAGCTCGGCGTCGTCGGCCCAGCGCCAGCCGTAAGGCTTGCTCCGCTCGTCGGAGACGATCGGGAAGACGGTCGCGAGCTCGAGGAGATCGCGCTGGATGGTCCTCCGATGAACGGCGATACCGCGCTCCTCGAGGCGCGCCTCGAGCGCGGCGGTGTCGATGCGCCGAGGTCCCTTGGGGAGCAGCGTGAGGAGATGCCACTGACGCACGATGGTGGATGCCACATCCACGTCTTGCGGCCGGGCGCGTGGCCATTCGGCCCCAGTCGATGGGCCCGACTGACCGAGTGTTCAGCTCGGCGCATCACGCTCGTGGCCGCGAGCGGGCGCGAAGAAATCACTCGCCGGGCACTTGAGCCTTCCACGCGAACGCACCGTCTTTGGCGCTCACGTATCCGATGCTGGGGAACGGGAAGTGCGGCGCGAACACGAGCTCCTTGTCCTTGGCGAGCGCCTCGAGGCGCGACCGGCGCACCTTCGTGGCGAGCGGGCCGTCGCCGTCGAAGCCCATCGTCCACTCGGGCTTGGCGAGCGAGAGGACCGAGCTATGCGCGAGATCGCCGAGGTCGAAGATGCGCTCCTTGCCCGACTTCACCTCGTAGCCGAGGTGGCCGGGGGTGTGGCCGTAGAGCTCGATGGCGGTGATGCCGGGGACCACCTCGGCGCCCGGCTCGAAGCCCTTCACCTTCGGGGTGACCACGGCAACGAGCTTGGCGAGGTCGGCGTTGGCCTTGAAGGCCGTCCACTCCTTGTTCGACATGCGGATGGTCGCGTTGGGGTAGGTGAGCTTCCCGTCACCGGTCGCGAGCCCGCCGACGTGGTCGAAGTGGCTGTGGGTGATGAGTACGTCGGTGACGTCGGCCGGCGCCACGCCGGCGAGCTTGAGGCTCTCGACAAGCGCGCCCTTCGGGCCGTCGCCGAGGCCGCTGTCGAGGAGCACGACCTGCTTGCCGGTCTTCACGAGAAGCGCACCGACGTTCAGCTCGATACGGTCCTCGGGGAGCCCCGCCTTCTTCAGCTCGGCGGCGACCGCTTCCGGCGTGAGGCCCACGCCTATGGCCTTGTTGTCGTTCGCGGCCACGAAGGTCGCGTCACGGAGCGCGACGACGGTGAAGGCGCCGAGCTTGAAGGACTTCATCTGCGGGCTCGCGCTCACGGGCCCCGATTTGACGGCGGGCGGCGCGGGCGGTGCCTCGGGCTTGGCCGCGGTGCTCGGCGCCGCCGGCTCGACCGAAGCGGGGACTGGCGGCAGCGCGCTTGGACCGCAGGCGAGGGCAGCGAGGGTGAGGAAGGAAAGGATGGCCGGGTTCCGGAACAACATGGGCCCTCCGATGCCGCGCTTGGTCGCCTCGTAGCGCCGAAAGAGGCCACCGCCGTGCCGCGCCAAAAAGGGCGTTTGTCCTTGCCCGCCGCCCGCGCCGATGGTCCGGCGGCTCCTCGACTACCGGCACCGCGTGACGCGCGATGCCTGCGAGACACGCGAGCAGTGACGACGTAGCGCGGCGCCGTCGCCGAGCGCGCCTCCGTTGCGAAATGGCTCGCCGCGCTCTGGCGTCGGACACGAGGTGGTTCTCGCCGGATCGCGGGACGACGGCGCGCTCGCAGCGGGAAGTAGACCTCGTCGCCGAGCGTGCGCGGCCCTTTGAACCCAGGTTCGGTCCATCTCGATGGGTAACAGTTCATTCCGGTAGAACGTTCTGTCACCCATCGAGCGGACCTTTCAGATCGGGGTGCGCGGGGTGGCGCGGGACACCTCGAAACTGTCCGGGACACCCCGGCGCCCCGGCAAGCGCGCGAAATCGTTCGCCGGCGCTCTTGGCATGCGCGTCGCTGGCGATGCGGGCATGACCACGAGCCCTCTCGCCACGCCGGACGCTGCTCCTTCTCCCGAACCTGCCGCGCGCGCACGGCCCGTGTCGATCGCCGACCGGGTGGCGCAGGGCTTCGCGCCGCTCGCGTGCGTGCGCGGTTTTCGCTACTTCACGCGGCGCCGCGTGGCGCTGTCGAAGGTGTCGGAGTCGGGGCTCGACGCGGAGGTGAAGGGCAAGCGCACCCTCGACGTGCGCCTGCGTGTCGACGGGGACCGGCTCGCGGCCGCGTGCACCTGCGCCGCCGAGGTGCTCGGGCCCGCACGCTGCCGGCACGTCTGGGCCACGTTGCTCGAGGTCGACCGACAGGCGCTGCTGGGCTCGCTCCGGTCGACGCCGCGCGCGCTCGCGCTCGTGGTGCTCGACGTCTCGTCGAAGCCCGAGCGTTCCGCCTCCGCGCGAACGGGACAGAAGAAGCGTAGACCTCGCGCGACAGAAGCCGCATGAGAGGCGCGGCACGTGCTGGGACACCTGGTACGCTCGACGCCGTGCAGCAGTCACCTCCTCTCGGCGCCGGCCGGTACGGCGAATACGGCGGTCGCTACGTCTCCGAGACGTTGATCCACGCGCTCGACGAGCTGACCGAGGCCGTCGAGCGCATTGCAATGGCGCCCGCATTCGAGAGCGAGCTCGAGAGCTTGCTCGCCGATTACGTCGGGCGGCCCACGCCGCTCACCGAGGCCGTCCGTCTGGCTCGCGCGATCGATCCCGGGGGTACGGTGATCGGGCGCTTGTTCCTCAAGCGCGAGGACCTCTGCCACACGGGCGCGCACAAGATCAACAACGCGCTCGGCCAGATCCTTCTGGCGACGAAGATGGGCAAGACCCGCATCATCGCGGAGACCGGCGCGGGACAGCACGGCGTCGCGACGGCCACCGCATGCGCGCTCTTCGGCTTGCCGTGCGAGGTCTACATGGGTGAGGAGGACGTGAAGCGCCAGGCGCCCAACGTCGGCCGTATGAGGCTCCTCGGGGCGAAGGTCATCCCGGTCCAGTCCGGCTCACGCACCCTCAAGGACGCGATGAACGAGGCCCTCCGTGACTGGGTCACGAACGTCGGCACCACACACTACTGCATCGGCAGCGCCGCCGGGCCTCACCCCTACCCCGAGCTCGTCGCTCGGTTCCAGAGCGTCATCGGCAAGGAGGCGCGCGTGCAGATGCTCGCGCGTACCGGAAAGCTTCCCGACGCTGCGGTCGCCTGCGTGGGCGGAGGCTCTAACGCGATCGGGCTCTTCCGCGGATTCCTCGGTGATCCGAGCGTCAGGCTCTACGGCGTCGAGGCGGCCGGACACGGCGTACCGAGCGGCCAGCACGCCGCGACGCTCACGGCTGGCCGCGTCGGCGTCCTCCACGGGTCCAAGAGCTACGTGCTCTGCGACGAGCATGGTCAGATCCAGGAAGCGCACTCGATCAGCGCAGGCCTCGACTACCCAGGCGTGGGGCCAGAGCACTCATTTCTCAAGGACTCGGAGCGCGCGTCGTACGTCTCCGCCACGGACGACGAGGCCCTCGCCGCGGTCGCGCTCGTCGCGCGCACCGAAGGCATCCTCGCGGCGCTCGAGACGTCGCACGCGTTTGCCAAGCTCGGCGAGATCGCCGCCGAGGTATCGAAGAAGCTCGAGAGGCCGGCCACCGTCGTGGTGTGCCTCTCCGGCCGCGGCGACAAGGATCTCGAGACGCTCCTCGAAAGGCTCCTCTGAAATGGGACGCATCGATGACGTCCTCGCGCGACGCGCCCTGGGGCAAGCCGGAGACGGTCCGCATACCAAGGCGCTCGTCGCCTATCTCTGCTGCGGTGATCCGGACGAGGCAGGCTCGGTCGATCTCGCGGTCGCATGCGCCGAGGCCGGAGCCGACGTCCTCGAGCTCGGCATGCCCTTCAGCGATCCCACCGCTGACGGTCCGGCGATCGCGCGTGCGAGCCAGCGCGCGTTGAAGAGTGGCGGCGGCCTCGATGCAACGTTGCGCGTCGCGCGCGCCGTCCGCGCCCGCTGCGCTGCGCCCATCGTCCTCTTCGGGTACTACAACCCGCTCTTCGTACGCGGCGAGGAGACGGTCGTCTCGCTCGCGGCCGAGGCCGGCGTCGACGCGTTTCTCGTCGTCGACCTCCCGCTCGACGAGTCGCAGTCGCTGCGCACACGCGCCGCCGCGCGCGGGATGGGGGTCATCCCGCTGGTCGCACCGACCAGCCGGCCGGAGCGCATCGCGCTCATCGCGGAGGTCGCACTGCGCTTTCCGATCCCGTTCGTCTACTACGTGTCGATGATGGGCGTGACCGGAGGCGCGGGCGCGACTGACGTGCTCGCGGAGGCGAGCCGACAGGCCGCCCACGTCGCGAAGCTGACCTCGCGTCCGACGGTCGTCGGCTTCGGCATCGACTCGGCAGCAGCCGCGAAGGTCGCCGCTGCCGAGGCGGCAGGGGTCGTCGTCGGCTCGGCCATCGTCCGGCGCATCGAGGAAGGCACGTCCCCGGAGGCGCGCATCGACGCTGTGCGCACGATCGTCAGCGAGCTCCGCGAGGCGCTCTGAGGCGGCTGAGCTCGGGCAATGCGGCCTCGAGTCGTCACGCTCGCGTTTGGACGCACCGCTGCTAGGATGCGGCCGATTCGATGCTTCTCCTCTGCGTCTCCGACATCCACGGCAACCTCGACGCTCTTCGCGCAGTGCTCGCGACGGCGGAGAAACGTGCGTTCCACAAGCTCCTCGTCGCAGGCGACATCGTCTTCCCGAGGCCCGCTCCGCTCGAGACCTGGCGGCGCCTGACCGCGGCCGGTGCGGTCATGGTGCAGGGAGTCTCCGACAAGGCCCTGGCGACGCTCGACCCCGCCAACCTCCATCCGCGCAGCGATCACGAGCGCGCGATGATCGAGCGCATGAAGGCCGTCCGCACCGAGCTCGGTGACCTGGTCCTCGAACGCATCAAGCGGCTCCCCACGCACGTTCGCGTTCCCCTCGAGGACGGCGGAGAGCTGCTCCTCGTACACGGCTCGCCGCTCGACCCCGCCGAGTCGCTCACGTTCGACATGTCCGATGACGAGGTGGACGCGCTGATCGGTGACGACCCCGCGGACGTCATCGTCTGCGGGATGAGCCACACGCCGTTCCATCGCATGCTCGGCGACATTCACATCGTGAACGTCGGCAGCATCGGTGAGGCCCCCGACGGGCTGCCCGAGCCGCCCTCGCTTTCGAGCGGCGGCCGCCCGCTGGTCGCGCACGCAACGTGGATCGAATCGACGCCGCAGGGGATCAACGTCGAGTCGATCGCCGTGCCTCTCGATGCGCCGTCCGAGCGCCTGCTCGCGGCACCTGCTCGCTAGCGCGCAAGCACGTCAAACACGCGCGCCGAGAAGTTGCGCGCACACGCCCCGACAAGTCACGATCCGCTTCGTGATTGCGCGTCGCGGGCCGAGTATCAGGAAGGCCCGGATGCCCGACCTCGTCGAGCGATCGGGTCCGTTCGTACGGACGACCGAAGGACGCTGGCGCGACCTCTTCGCCCTCGCCGACGCCGTCAGCGAGGGCGGCGTCAAGGACGAGAGGCACGGGCGCGTCTGGTACGGGACGACGAGCCTGATCTTGGGACTACCTGTGGAGACGCCTGTGGAGGAACGGGCGTTCCTTCGCGCTCTTGCGGAGAAAGACGTGCATGTCCATGTGCACGCGCTCCGCTGTGCGACGCGCGAAGCACAGAGTCGCGCGCCGGGCATGCTCGGTCGAACCGTATGCGAGCTGCGTTTCTCTGAAGATCCACGCGGGTTGAGGATTGACGTCGACGTGCAGGCGCCTTTGATAGAGAGGAGGAGGGTCAGCCGGACTCTGCCATGACGACTCTCGAAACGAACCTGCCTCCAAGCATGCCCAACTCGTCCAAAACTCCGCCCTCTCCCGGAGCTCGCCGACCCAAGAGCGCGCGGAAGAAGAAGCGCGGCGGCGAAGTCATCCACGTCGCGTTCGGCCCCGGTGGCGGACGCATCCAGCACGCGGATGCACCGAAGGCGAACGGCGCGCGCGTTCCGGGGTCGATCCCGGCGCCGCCGCCCGAGAGCCAGCGAACGAGCGAGCCCGTCACCGACGTGTTCTCGCCGCGCGAGGTCGCCAAGCTCCTCGGCCTCACGCCCGCGAAGCTCCGTAGCCTCGAGAAGGCGGAGATCGTCGCGCCGAGCGCGACCCGCAACGGTCGCAAGGCGTACACGTTCCAGGATCTCATCGCGCTCCGCGCCACGCACGACCTGCTTGCGAGCCACGTCCGCGTGAAGGACGTGGCGACGGCCATCGGTGCGCTCCGTCGCGCCCTGCCGCGCGTCACGCGTCCGCTCCAGGAGCTCCGCATCGTCAGCGACGGACGCCGCGTCGTCGTCCAGGCGGAGGACGGCACGTTCGAGCCGATCAGCGGCCAGATGGTGATGGATTTCCGCGTCGAGGGTCTGCGCAGCGACGTCGTGCGCCTCCTCCGCCCCGATACCCCCGGCGCACGCGCGCGCTCGGCGTACGACCTCTACATGCGCGCGAGCACGCTCGACGAGGATCCGTCGACCTTCGACGAGGCCGAAGGCCTCTACA
>JANXVA010000470.1 GCA_025351875.1 Myxococcales bacterium
CTCGAGGCCGACGGCCGGGTCGGCGTTCGCCTTCGTCGACGTGTGGAAGATGGGACCGTACGCCACGTAGGTCGGCTTGAACGCGAGCGCGCGTTCGAGCTGCGCGACATCGTGCGTCGAGATGCCCACGCGCAGCTGCGGCGCGATCCGGTGCACGAGCTCGTAGGGGAGATCCTCCTGACCGATGTGGACGGCGTCACATCCGGCGAGCGCGGCGAGATCCGCGCGGTCGTTGGCGACGAGCGGGACCCCGAGCTGGCGGCACATCGGGCCGAGGGCCCGCAGGATCGCGAGGATCTCGCGGGCGCTCACGTCCTTCGCGCGCACCTGAAGCGCGGCAGGCCGCACCTCGAGCAGGGCACGACCGTACGCGACGGGATCCATCCCGCGCGCCGCGAGGAGCTTCGTATCAACGATGGCGTAGAGCCCCTTCATGATGGCGGCGCGGTCTCCTCGTGTTCACTGAAGCGCCCCCCGGCTCGTCTCGTATGCAGCCCAGCTACTTCCTGAACGGCCAGACGTCAACGTGCGCGGCGCCAGAGACGCGGCCGCGCTCGTCGACGGGTGGTGCGGCGGCGTCCGTTCCACCGTGAACCGTCACCACGTCTCCGCGGCCGAGGTGCGACCATGCCTGGGTCGCCATGGCGCCTGGTCCCTCGTCTCGGGCGTCGCGGTCGAGCCGTCTCATCCGGAGGCGCGCTCCTGCTGCGGTGCACGCAAAGACCTCGGCTTTTCCCTTGGATCGCAGGAGCTCGGAGATGACGCGGAGGTGCACGCGGGACGCCTCGTCGCGGTGCTCGAGCTCGGCCACGAGGCGCCGCTCGTCGCGCCGGAGGACGAGATAGCTGAACGTGAGCCCTTGCCAGCGAAGCCCTGCGGCGCGCGCGAGTGGCACCGCCCACGGGGGCAGATCGACCGGCAGATCCTCGTGGCACCAATCTCCCTCGGCGGCGAGGACGGGGCAGTGCTTTGCATGGAGGCAGGGCGCGAAGACCGTGGTGCCGCGGTCGACGAGGGCGTCGCGCACGGCGTGGAGGTGCCTCGTGCGGCCCTTCAGCGCAGGCTCGACGATGACCAGCGCACCGTCTGGCGCGACGACGCGTCCGAGGAGATCGGAGACGAGCGTTGCATGCTTGGCGACGCGCTCCTTGGGATCCATCGCGACATCGAGCTCGCTGAGGACCTGTCCGAGGACCACGACGTCCGCCTCGGGTAGGCTCATTCCGGCCAGGATCCGCTCCTTGCGCGCGCGAACGGTGAGCGCGGGGACGTGCGGGCCCGGATGCGCGGCGGCCTCGCGCGCGATCGCCTCGGCGGCGCCGAGGGCGTCGGCGTCTTCGTCGACGAGGAGCGCATCGATCGGCGGCGAGGCGCCGGCGGTCGTCATGAGGGCGCGGGCAATCCCCCACGTCATCGCGCCGAGCCCAGCGCCGAGATCGACGATCCGGAGCGGACGGTCCGCGGGGAGCGAGAGCGCTCCGCTGAGGACGAGCTCGCGGATGGCGCCCGCGCCCTTCGGGACGTCGCGCGCGAAAGAGAACGCGATGCGTGCATCGAGGGGAATGACGGCGCGCGCCCCGTCGCCGGCGAGCCCAGCGTTGTAGGCGCGCGAGAGCTCGATGAGGCGCGGCGCGAGCGCGTCGACGTCCGCCGTGACGGGGGCGCCTCGGCGCCGCAGGACGGCGTCGAGGATCGCCTGCCAGGCATTCTCGAGCGGGCGGACGAGGGGGCTGCTCATGCCGGCGCGAGGCTACCGCTTGCACAAGCGCTCGGAGGGGGCGTTAATGGTCCGCCGGCCGCGCATCGCGCGTTTTTCGAGCGATTTTTACGGCCCGAAGATCCTTGATTCGGGCTGGCCGTACAGTATAACAATTCATCAAGTGGTGAAGTGACTATGAATCGTCCCCCGTCCTCCTCCAAAGCCAACGGCGCAGGCGCTCCCAAGGCGGCAGCGTCGAAGCCCGTCGCCGAGGGACGTGCTGAAGGCCAGTGCGGTCCCGAGGAGCACGCGCGACGCGCGCGGCAGACGACGGTGAGCGACGACCAGCTCGACCGCGCCGCGGCGATCTTCCGGGCCGCAGGCGACCTGTCACGCCTGAAGCTCCTCTATCGGCTCTGCGACGGCGAGTGGTGCGTGACCGAGCTCGCTGACGCTGCGGGTGTGGGCCTCTCGACGGTCTCGCAGCAGCTCCGCCTTCTACGCGCCGAGCGCATCGTCGCCCGGCGGCGCGCCGGAAAGCACATCTTCTATTCGCTTGCTGACTCGCACGTCAGCGATCTCATCCAGAACGCGATCGAGCACGCCGCCGAAGGTCACGTGCACGAGCACAAACACGACGACTGACCAGAGAAAGACCCGAGAACGCCATGTCCAATCACAAGACGCACGAAGGCCACGACCACCAGCACGGGCCCGGTTGCGGCCACAGGACCGTCGAGCACGACGGGCATCAGGACTTCCTCCACGACGGGCACCTGCACCACGCGCACGCGGGCCACGTCGACGAGCACACGCTCGCCGTCGGCGGCGCGAATCCCGCGGCATGCACGCCGGCGCACGGCTCCTGCACCCACGACAAGGATCACGTTCACGGTCCGGCGTGCGGACACGACGCGATCGCGCACGGCGACCACACCGACTACGTCGTCGACGACCACCTGCACCACGCGCACGGAGGACACTGCGACGATCACGGCCCGGTGAAGATCACCGCGTAGCGCCGTTCCCCCGAGCTCCGACCCGATAGCACTCAGAACATTCCGCCGCCCTGTGTCGCCGTCGTGCTGCGAACCCCACGCCCCTCGTAGTTCTTCATGGTGTGCCTCGAGCAACGTCCCTGCCAACGAGCTTTGCGCAGATTTCCGCGCATTGTGTGCAAGGCATGTAACCCTTTGTTGACACTATGGGCTGCGTGAGTGTCCGGAATTCGGACAGTCGACCTGTGTTAGGACGAGGGCCCATGACCCGCGCCGGAGCTCTCGTCGTCGTCCTCGCTTCCCTCGGCACGACGGCGTGCGGGACGCGCCCTCCGGTCTCGCAGGTGCCCGACGCCCGCGCGGCGCTCGAGCGCCTCCACGCGACGCAGGACTGCGGGCTCGGGATCCACGCGAGCGCGAAGATCGACCATTTCGGCAAGGGCGGACGGGTCCGCGGCGACCTGCTCATGTTCGCGCTCTGGCCCGCACGCCTTCGCATGGACATCGTAGGGCCGATGAACAGCGGCGTCGTCGCCACCCTCGCCGCCGACACCACCAAGTTCACGCTCGCCGACATGCGCGAGAAGCGTTTCCTCTACGGCCCGGCGAGCGCCTGCAACATCGCGCGCCTCACGACGGTGCCGATGCCCGGCCACGTCCTCGTCTCCCTCCTCCGCGGCGAGGCGCCCGTGCTGAAGCACGAGCCGCAGGCTGCGACGATCGCGTGGAGCGGCGGCGGGTACTACGTCGTCACGATCCAGAGCACACGGAACGCGGCCGAGATCATCCACATCGCGCCCCACCCGAGCGACTTCGCGCTCCCCTGGGAGAAGCAGCGCATGCGCGTCGTCGACGTCGAGGTCCGGCAGGAGGGCATCGTGCTCTACCACGCGGCCCTCGACGATCACCGGCCGACCACGATGAGCAAGCCGCAGGTCGATGCCGAGGGGATCGACCCGCCCATCCCCGTCAGCGGGCCCGTGTGCCAGGCCGAGCTGCCGCGTCGCATCCACGTCGAGGTGCCGGGCAAGGACGAGGACGTCCTCTTTCGCTACGAGGACGTCACGTGGAACCCGCCCCTCACCGACGGCCTGTTCACGCAGCCCCCACCCGCGGGCATGCGCGTCGAGCGCGTCACATGCGACGACTGACCATCCGAGCCCTCCTTCGCTAGCGCGCGAGCGCGGCGAGGATGCGGGCTGGTGCGTCGGTGATGAGCCAGCTCGTCCCGAGCGCGACGAGCTCCTTCGCGCGTTCGGGATCGTTCACCGTCCAGGCGACGACACGCAACTTCGAGCGGAGCAGGCGCCCGGCACGCGCGGCGGTGATGAGCGACTCGTCGAGGTGCGCGGCCACGATCGCGTAGCGGAGCGCGAGCGGCAAGGCCGTCGCGGCGCGTGGAGTCTTCATTCCCACCAGCATCCCGCGCGGGACACGCGGTGCGGCGACGGCGAGCGCGAGGACAGAGAGCGGATCGAACGACGAGAACACGACCTCGGTGTGGCGTGCTTCCGCCACGGCGGCGGCCGCGGCTCGCACGAGGAGGACGCGATCGGGCACGTTGCCGAGCATCGACATCGGCGCGACGTCCGCCTTGATCTCGACGTTCACGACATGGCCGCGCATCGCATCGAGCACCTCGACGAGGCGCGGGATGCGGAGACCTCCGCCGATCGGCGGCAGGGCGGAATACACCACGCGGTCCACAGCGCGCACGTCGGCGCCGCCCGTGGCACGGGCGAGGGTCGTGTCGTGGAAGACGACCGCGACGCCGTCCTTGGTGAGCCGCACGTCGAGCTCCACCCCGTCGGCGCCTTCGCGGATCGCGCGCTCGAACGCCTCCAGCGTGTTCTCCGCGGGCCACCCCTCGCCTCGCCCGCCCCGATGACCGAGAACGACGACGGAGCCGCGCGTCGAGCGGGGATCGTAGGAGCCAAACGAGCTCAGACGGCGAGCTCCTCGGCGATCTCGTTCGTCAGCTTCCGCGCGCGCTCCGCCTGGTCGGCTGGGAGGGAAATGGCTCCGACGACCGGATGCCCACCGCCGCCGTGCCGCTCGCAGATGGCGGCGATGTTGTGCCGTCGAGGTATCGGGGACCACGGGTTGTAGCCGATCGAGATCTTGCACTTCGATGGCGAGACGCTGAGGACGACCGAGTATGCGCTGTCCGGCCAGAGCGAGTAGGTCACGAACTTCGCGGCGACATCGACGACGACCGAGCTGAGATCGACGATGACCACGTCCCCCTTCACGGTCGCGTGCTTCTTCACGAGCTCGACGTAGCCCTCGTGCTGCGCGGCGAGCGGGGCAAAGGCAGCCTCGATGTCGGGACCGCGGGCGATCTCCTCGAGGGGCTCCTCGAGGAGACGCGGGACCATGGTCTGCAAGAAGGCGTCGTTCCCCTGGTGCTCCACCACCGTCATGAGGTGGAGAACGGGCTCCGACCTCGCCACGGCCATCTCCGCGCTCGGGAAGCCGGCGGTGTCGATCATGTCTGCCCAGCGAATCAGCTCGCTCTCGCCGGACGTGTCGAGACCGAACTCCGCCCTCCCGATGTCGGCGATCAGCTTGGTGCACGAGCCGTAGGCGCCGTCGTGGAACATCGTCCGCGAGTCGCCCTTCTGCGAGCGCTCCTCGTAGGTGACGCGGTCGGCCGGCGACGGGAACGCGCTCACGTGGTGATCGAAGTACCAGGTCAGCTGGGGCGACGGGGAGAACCGGAAATCGAGGATCGCGTTCTCCTGGCCGGTGAAGATGGCCGGATCGACGCCCGTGGAGCCCGGGCCGTAGCCCTGAGCGCGGTAGGTGAACGAGAGCTCCTCACCCGGATGGATGTGCCGCATCAGCCGCGTGAACATCACGGAGGAGCACATTCCATCGAAGCAATGTC
This sequence comes from Myxococcales bacterium, assembly GCA_025351875.1. Taxonomy (GTDB): domain Bacteria; phylum Myxococcota_A; class Polyangia; order Polyangiales; family Polyangiaceae; genus Labilithrix. The sequence continues at coordinate 5,588 of JANXVA010000470.1, forward strand.
CATGCGTGGCGACGACGACGTTCCGCATCGACTCCCGGAGTAGCACAGTCACTGGCCGAGCGCGCCCCGACCCGTCTAGCCTGTTCGCGATGCGCGTCCATCACCTTGCGTTCCGCACCAGCGACCTCGCGCAGCTCGAGCGATTCTACGTGCACGCGCTCGGCCTGGCTGTGGTGCGCCGGACAGAGACGCGGAGCGTCTGGCTCGACGCCGGAGGGTCTCTCCTGATGCTCGAGCTGGCCGAGCCCTTCGAGCCCTCCCCTCCCCACGGAGCCATGGATCTGGTGGCCTTCGAGGTCGCTCCCGAGACGCGTGCACTCTACACGCACAGACTGGCGCGGGCCGGCGTGGCGATCGAAGGCTCCACGGACTTCACGCTCTACGTCCGCGACCCCGACGGCCGGAGAATCGGGCTGTCGTCGTATCCGGCGCCGCTGGTCTGAGGCTCAGTCGAGCGAAAAATCGGCGGCGAGCGCCCCGTGGTCGCTCCCACCGAAGCCGCCCTTGGCGGAGTCGCGGTAGACCGTCGCGCTCATCGGCACGTAGCTCGAAGCGTGGGCCTTCACGACGTAGATGTGGTCGATCGCCTGGTCCGTGCCCTGGAAGAAATACGTGCCTTGCATCGCCGCAGGGATGTCGCTCGCGACGCGAACGAGGGCGCCGCCGAGGTCCATCGCGTTGATCGGCTCGGAGCCAGGCGTGTCGTTCAGATCGCCACCGAGGATGACGAGCGCATCGGGGAGCTCGGCCCCGACGCCCGCCACGATCGCCTGCGCGGCCTTCGCCTCGGCGAGGCGGCGCGCCGGATCGTCGGACGCCTTCGATCGGAAATGGGCGCCGAACATGACGACCGCCTGCGCGCCAAACGTCATCCTCACCTCGAGGAATTCGCGCGTGAAGGTCGTCTTCGTGCCGTTGGCCTCGACGAGCGGCGTGTCTCGGTGCGTCTTGATCTCGCCCAGCGTGCCGCGCGAAAGGATGCCGACGTCGACGCTGCCGTTCGACCCTGTCTCGCCGAGATGCACGAGCGGGTAGGTCTTGCCGTTTGCGGCGAGCTTCGCCGCGAGCGCGTCGAGACAGCCCTCTGTCTCCACCTCCTCGAGGGTGATGATGTCCGGATCGATCTTCGCGATCGCGTCCGCCAGCTGCGCGACCCGAGCGTCGAACGCAGCCTGGGTCACGACCTCCTCGAAGCTCGTCGGGCTCGTGCAGTCGTTGCTCTGACAGACGGCGTCGAAGAAGCGACGCACGTTGAAGTTCGCGACACGGAGAGAGCTGGATTTCCCGCTGTCGATCCCCCCCGACGAACCGGAGCTGCCCCCGTCCGACTTCACGACGGGCACGGGCGTCGGTGTGACCGACTCGTCCGAGCAGGCGGCAGCAGACGCGAGGGCAGCGAAGCCTGCGAGCAAAGCGAAGGTGAAGCGCACGAAGAGATCAGAGCACGGGCCGCCGCCTCGCCACAACCTACGCGTCCCGAGTCGAAAAAAGGGCGCTTCAGACCTCGCGGTGCGGGACGTGAACGCCCTTGTCCTTCGCGCACGCGATCGCCTCTTCATAGCCCGCGTCCGCATGACGGATGACGCCCATGCCCGGGTCGCTCGTCAGCACACGCTCGAGCCGCTTCGCCGCCTCCGGCGTCCCGTCCGCGACGACGACCATGCCCGCATGCAGGCTCATCCCCATGCCGACACCGCCGCCATGATGGAAGCTCACCCAGCTCGCGCCGGACGCCGTGTTCACGAGCGCGTTGAGGATCGCCCAGTCCGCGACCGCGTCGGTGCCGTCCTTCATCGCCTCGGTCTCGCGGTTCGGCGACGCAACCGAGCCGCAGTCGAGGTGGTCGCGACCGATGACGATCGGTGCCTTCACCTTGCCGGTGCGAACGAGCTCGTTGAACGCCAGGCCGACCTTGGCGCGTTCGCCGTAGCCGAGCCAGCAGATGCGCGCCGGCAACCCCTGGAACTTCACGTGCTCCTTCGCGAGCTCGATCCACCGGCGCAGGGCCGGATCGTTCGGCACCGCGTCGAGCACGGCCTGATCGGTGACGGCGATGTCCTCGGGGTCGCCCGAGAGCGCGACCCAGCGAAACGGTCCGCGGCCCACGCAGAACTGCGGGCGGATGTACTCCGGCACGAACCCGGGAATGTCGAACGCGCGCTTGCACCCGGCCTCGACTGCGCAGGCGCGGATGTTGTTGCCGTAGTCGAAGACCTCGGCTCCCCTCTTCTTCATCGCGAGC
>JANXVA010000573.1 GCA_025351875.1 Myxococcales bacterium
GGCTGTTAGGGAGCGGCGTTCAGTTCCCGAGCTGGCAGGTGCTCGCGCACTTCGAGGACGAGCAGCTGAAGAACGTCGACGCCCTTGATTGCGACGACGAGCTGGCCGCCGAGTACGCCTGCGAGCATGCCGACGAGCTCGTGCCTTGCGTGTAACATGCATGCACGATGCTCGCGCACTGCGAGTCGCCGTAGCAGGCAGTGGCCTCGCTGCAGCACGAGGTCTGCGCGCACGTCGTGCACGATCCGAGGTCGGTGAACTTCCCGGAGCAGCTGCCGCCCGTCGTGGTGGTGGTCGTGGTCGTCCCGGCGCCGCCGAGCGACCCGAAGACCGCGGAGACACACGTGTCGATCTCCGAGCAGCCGCGCTTCACGCAGTTCTGCGCCTGCGCGATGGCGAGGTCGCTGTAGAGCTTCGCCGAGTTGAGGCACTGCGCCTTCGTGGTGCTCTGCGAGCCGCTGCAGTTCTTCTTCGCGGCTGCGAGCGAGTCACAGAACGAGCCCGCAGACGTCGACGGGGCGACGGTCGCGATGGCGTCCGCGGTGCACGCACCGAGGAACTCGCCGTCGAGGACGGTCTTGCAGTCCTTGCCGTCGAAGCACGCGACGACGAGATCGACGACGTCCGAGCGGAGGCGAGGGAACACGGCAGCGTTGGCGTTCGTGCACTCGTTCACGCAGGTCTGCGAGTCGATGGTCTTGTTGCACGACTGCTCGCGGCCGCACATCGCCGAGCAGAACGACGCGGCATCGGTCACCGAGGGAGCCGTCGGCGAGGTGTCTCCGCCCGTGGTGTCTCCGGCGTGGCCGACGACCACGTGCTCGGAGCCGGCGCAGGCGACGAGGGAAAAGGACACGAAAAGCGCGGTGGAAAGCAGGGCGATACGCATTTTGTTGATGACTCCGCCCTGTAGAGCCGGCCCGGGGACCCCCGTCGCAAGAAAAAGTGAGGCGCCGGCACTGGACCTCCCTAGCCTCGGACGGATGAAGCGTTCGAGGCTCCTCGGGTCCCTGTGGGCGCTCGCGCTCCCAGCCCTCGGCGCGTGCGGTGGCGAGCCCGCACCGACCGCGCCGACGGTGGCCGCCTCGAGCGCCTCGGGCGCTGCGCTCGTCGACGCGCCCGCACCGGCTTTGCGTTCCGCTGGGCGGTGCGACGGGCCGAAGGCGCGCGCGTGCCTCGACCGCTACAACTCTTCGGGCGCCGGCCCGCGCAACGGTGGCGTCACCGTCGCGGATCTCGCGACCGCGTACCTCAACGGTGCGGACGTCGACAACGGGACGCGTCTCGACCTGCTGAAGGCGCTCGCGTACTCGCTCGATGCGCAGGCCGTCCCCGCGTACGTGCGCGCCTTCGACGAATGCACTGCCGGACGGAACTTCGACGAGACCAGGATGGCCGCGCTCGGCGTCGCGCGGCTCCTCGCCGCCTACGGCCCCGCCGATGAGTCGCTCGCCACGGCGGCGTGGAGCTGCTTCACGAGCTTCCGCCCTTCGAAGAACCCGAAGTCGATCGGCCTCATCAAGGACCTCGTCGCGGCGGTGACGGCGCTGAAGCACCCGTCGCTCGGACCGAAGGCCGTCGAGAGGCTCGCGGCGCCCGTGACCGATCCCAAGGACCCCCAGCAGGGGCTCGACGAGATCCAGTTCTGGCAGGCGACGTCGGTGCGGGTGATCGGCGACCTTCGCTACGCGGCGGGCGTGAGGCCGCTCGTGAAGGTGCTGCTCACGCCGACGAAGAGCGATCTCATCTTCCCGGCGCGGTTCGCGCTCACCAAGATGCCGAAGGAGGCGGAGCCCGTGCTCATCGCGGCGCTCGCGGGCAGCGACCCGGAGCTGGTGGCGCTCGCGAGCGCGTATCCAGGCAACAGCTACCTCCCACGCGTCGCCGAGCCGCTCGCGTACATCTCGCGGCCCGCGGGCCGGGCGGCGATCCTCGCGGCGCTGGAGAAGGCCGATACCGACGACAACCGAGCGATCCTCGCGACGGATCTCACGCTCTTCCCGAGCGATGCGAGCACCGTGAGGGCGTTCCTCGCCGCGTACCGGAAGGTCGACCCGAACGCGACGGTCGCGCTCATGGGAGGCGGTAACGCCCGAGCGATCATGGCACAGGCGGCTGCCGGGTTCTTCGACCCGTCGCTCACGAAGTGGCTCCTCGACGAGACCGCCGCTGCGAAGGGCGATGCCGCCGACGCCATGGTGCCTGCCGCGCTGCCCTGCGCGATCAAGCTGATGACGACCGCGACCTCGAAGGCCGTCGGGAGCGCGGTTCGCGCGATCCCCGGGAACGCGATCGAGAAGGACATGTACGCGAGCGCGCTCACGGTCCTCGATCGCTGCAAGCAAGACAAGGCGTGCTACCTGCTCGCGCTCGACGCGCCCGCCCCCGCGACGCCGCCCGCCGCGCGAATGGGACACGTGAAGGCCGCGTGGATGGCGGCGATCTACGGAGACGCTGCGACGCGAGCATCGCTCGTCGCCAAGCTCGCGAGCACGAAGGACGCGTCGGTCCGGCTCGCGATCGGACAGGCCATCGACCATCTCGCGCCGCAGGGCGACGTGGCGAGCGCCGAGAAGCTGGAGGCGCTCGTCGAGAGCGACAGCAAGGCCGGCCTCCGCGGCGCGAGCGACGAGATCGTGAAGATCGCGCTGAGGCTCAGGTCGCGCGTTCCGTGATGCGTGCGACGGGTCCGCGGATGCAGCTGCTCCCTGGCTGAAGGGAGGGCGCTCCGTCAGGGTCGCTCAGACGATCGACTTCGCGATCGCCTTTGCCTCTTCGCGCTCTTTGAGCGACTCGAGGATGATCACGGCGGTCTCTTCGATCGCGCGGCCGGTCACGTCGATGACGGGCCAGCCCGCGTGCGCGCGGAAGATTCCCTGCGCGTACTCGAGCTCGGCCTTCACCTGATCCTTGAGACCGTAGTTTGCATCGACGCTCATGCCGAGCTGCTTCAGGCGCGCCTTGCGGATGTCGACGAGCGGCTCGAGGCCGATGGTGAGGCCGACGATGCGCTCCTGGTTCGCCTCTTCGAGCTCCGGCGGTGTGGCGACACCGAGCACGATGGGAAGGTTCGCGACCTTGAGACCGCGCTGCGCGAGGAGCGTCGAGAGCGGCGTCTTCGAAGTGCGGCTGACGCCGACGAGGACGAGGTCCGCCTTCTTGAAGTTGCGCGGCTCCTTGCCGTCGTCGCTCTTCACGGTGAACTCGACCGCCTCGATGCGACGGAAGTATTCGTCCGAGAGCGGCAGCATCCCGCTCGGCGTGTTGATCGGCTGCCGATCGAGATAGACGGTGAGCTTGCCGATGAGCGAGCCGATCAAGTCGAGCGCCTCGACGCGGAGCTCGTAGCTCGCGGCGTGGATGTACTCGCGGAGCTCGGGGCTCACGACGGTGAAGACGACGAGCGCACCCTCGCGCGCCGCGCGCTCGAGGATCGGCCGCGCCGCCTCCTTCGTGCGCACGCGCGTGTGCAAGCGAAGCTGCGCGCCCGAGTGCGGGAACTGGAGCATCGCTGCTCGAACGACCTTCTCGGCGGTCTCTCCCGTCGAGTCGGACAGCACGTCGATACGCTTGGCGTCCGCGAGCACGATGTACGCATGATTACCACGCCCTAGCCGACGACAGGTAGCCAACCCGTCCACGCAAGGTCTCCGAGGCGTCTGCCGCACCGGCGGGGGAGGTCAGGATGGACCCACGGGTGGATCCGCGCGGATCCCAGGGGTGAGGTGGGGACGCGGGCAAACGGGCTCGGGGCGGCCCCGATCCAGGTCGCGTCGGCGGAACGGGGCAGACCGGAGTGAGCACGGAACGTGCAGCGTCTCGGGGCAGTCATGGCCAAACGAGGGATGCTCCCGAAGTTTCGACCGGCGACCCTGGGGCGCGACGCCTCGGCTCGTCCGTCGATCCGTCCGGTCCGTCCCTCTCCGCCGCCCCCTCCGCCGTCGCCTCCGCGCCGGGTGACCGCGGCGCCGCTCTCGAACGTCGCCGCGTTTCCCGCGCCGGCGACCGAGCGCGATGACGATCGCGTCGAGATGCCGACCGTCACGGGTCATGTCGAGCCCGCGACGCTGACCCGTGGACCGGAGACGGTGCCCTTCGAGCAGGCCACGACCCTTCGCCGCCAGCGTCCCGAGGAAGTGCCGCAGTCCTTCGAGGACGAGACGCAGGCGCGCGCGGTCGACAACGGACTGCTCGACAAGCTTCGTCGTGGCGCCGAGACCACGCACACGCCCGCAGCCGCAGATCTCGGAGTCGCCTACGAGTCGCTTCCGTCCCTCGAGGTCCGCCACCCGTACGATACCTACGAGGGCGAGTTCTCCGAGCGCGATCCCGTCACGCAGCTGCACGCCGAAGGGCGCGGCGGGCACGAGCACGAGTCGGCGAGCGTTCGTCGCGCCAAGGATGCTTCCGCGTACGACGCGCCCGCCTACCGCGAGCCTTCGTACAGCGAGCCTGCGTACGGCGAGCCTTCGTACGGCGAGCCTTCGTATCCCGCTCCCGCGCCGAGCTATGCGCACCAGGACGCCGACGTGTGGGGTCGCCGCGAAGACTCCGGACCGCGTTCGCGGCCGGTGCCGCCCGCTGCGAGCTCGTACGCCGCGCCCGCTCCCGCGTACGACGACGCGAGCATCTCCGCGCAGTGGGGCCGCGATCGCGCGGAGCCCTCTCAGCAGGGCTGGCCCGAGCCCGCGCCGCAGAACGACGTCGACTTCGAAGAGCCGATGATCCCGCCGACGCCTCGTCTCCCCGAGGAGATGCACCCGGCCTTCGTCGTCGGTGTGCAGCCGATTCGCACCGCGACGCCCGACGCCTGGGGCACCCCCCACGCGATGGCTCCGCAGCAGGGTCAGTACGTCCCGGCGCAGCAGTCGCCGCTCCCTCCGTATCCCGTCGCGCAGCAGCCGCAGGCGTACTACCCGCCACCGCAGCCGCACTACACGCAGCCGCCCCAGCAGCTCCACCAGCCCGCGCACGCACAGCACGTCCACCCGAGCGCGATGCCCTCGCAGCCGGCGGGCTCGTACCTGCAGCAGTCGGGTCCGCACGCGCGCGACCCTCGCTACATGACGCCGATGCATGCGTCCGGCATGTCGCGCGGGCTCGACTCGGTGCGCGGCCCGATGAGCGCGCAGCTCGATCCCCCCGCCGCCAGCAAGGTCGGACGCTTCGCGTGGTTCGTCGCCGGCGCGGCGTTCGGCATCACGTTCGCGTGCTTCGCCACTGGCTTCTTCGACGGTTCGCCTGCGCCGAAGGGCGAGTTCCCGGCCGCGCCCATGCTCACCGCTCCGGTCGCGACCGTCGCTCCCATCGCGCCTCCCGCGCAGGTCGCGCAGGTCGCGCAGGTCGCGCCTCCCGTTGCTCAGCCATTCCAGGCTGCGCCTCTGGTCGCTGCCATGGCTCCGCCGATGCAGGCTGCGGTTCCCGCGGCCGCGCCCATCCCGACTTTTGCTGCCGCCGCGCTCCCCGCGGCTCCGCCGGTCGCCGCGCGCCCCGCTCCGCCGCCGGTTCGGCCGCGGTTCCAGGCTCCGCCGCCGCGCCGTCCCGCGCCCCCGGTCTCGCAGGCTCCGAAGAACCTCGGCGGCGGCGGCGCAGGTGGCGATGACGAGCGCGCGCCGGCTCCCTCGGCCCCCTCCGGCGACATCGGCGACCTTCTCGGCGCGGGCCTCAAGCCCTGAGCGGATCGTCGATGTGTGGAGGCGGCCTCACGCGTCGGGCATGAAGTCGCGACGCGTGTAGAGTGCAACGAACGGAAGGCCCGCGGCCTCGATCGCCTCGCGGCCGCCCTCGAGGCGATCGACGAGCGCGATCACACCGGCCACGCGGTAGCCCGCGCCGCGGAGCTTCTCCACGGCCTTGAGCGTCGAGCCGCCCGTCGTCGTCACGTCCTCGAGGATCACGAGCGACGCACCCGCGGCGAGACGCGTATCCCCTTCGAGCACGCGCTTGCTGCCGTGCTCCTTCGCGTCCTTGCGGACGTAGACGGCGTCCTTCGCCGTCGCGGGATCGCGGAGGTGGCTGGTGAGCGACACGGCGCTGGCGAGCGGACAGCCACCGAGCTCGACGCCGGCGAGCGCGTCACACGCGGGGAGCTCGGCGAGCGCGTCGAGCATGAGCTCGCCGACGAGCGCGTGACCTTCGGCCGTGAGGACGGTCTGCTTGCAGTCGATGAAAAAATCGCTCTCCTTGCCGGAGGCGAGGACGACGCGCTTTCGCGCGAAGGAGCGGTCGCGCAGGAGCTCGCGCAGCCGAGCGCGAGCTTCTTCCCCGCGCATTCGCGCGCTCATCAGCGCTTCTTGTGGTGTGCGACGGCCTTCGTGCCCTTCTTGAGCACGGGCACGACGGGCGGCGGGGGACCCACGCGGGTCGCGGCCTTCGGACGCTCTCGCGTCTCGGCGTGGTTGTTGCCGGATGACGCGGCGCGAGCGGCGGGCGCGGGAGCCTGCTTCTTCGCGGGGGCCAGTTCGACGCGCGCGACGGACTTCGCGGCGACGCGCTCGTTGGACGGAGTGGCGCGGGAAGCTGCGGCGGAGGCCGCGCGCGGACGAGCGGCGCCTGCTGCACCGGTCTGCACGTGACCGCGGACGAGGCCGCCCTGCGCGATCGCGATGCGCGGCGCGCGGAGATCGCCGACGACGCGTGCGCCGGCCTCGAGGATGACGGCGTCCTCCGCGGTGAGGTCGCCCTTCACCGCGCCGCGGATGACGATGCGACGCGCGCTGATGTTCGCGGCGACGAGGCCGCCGGCGTCGACGAGGACGTCGCCCGAGCAGGTGACGTCACCCTCGACGCGGCCCGCGATCTCGACGTCGCCGCTGCCGGTGACGCGCCCGCGTACGAACGAGCTGCTTCCGATGACTGTGGTTGCGTGACCGGTTGCCATGTCACACGTCCATGTCGACGTTGCCCTTGAACTGGGCACCGTCGGCGATCGTGATGCGCGTGGCCTTCACGTTGCCCACGACCTTCGCGCCGTTCTGGAGGTCGACGCGGTCGTTCGAGCTGATGTTGCCCGTCACCGAGCCGGCGACGGAGACCGGGCCGCTCGTGATGTCGGCCTCGACCACGCCGCCGTGCTCGACCGTGACTGCGTCCTTCGCGACGAGCTTGCCGCGAAGCGTGCCCTGAACGACGACGTCCTCGTCGCTCGTGACTTCGCCTTCGATCGTGATGCCTGCGCCGATGACCGTGCTCGCCATGTCGTCCTCCGCCGTGTTCACGTTCTCGCTGAGCGCGTGTGCGCTCAGCGCCGTCGTCCGCGCTCTTGCGTGCCACTCAGCTCGGCCGGAAGGTCGAACGGAGCGTCCAGACGACCGACGAACTCCGCGCCTTCTTCGAGAGAGACCGATTCGCCCTGCATGTCGCCGCGGACGCGGGCGCCCGCTTCGATGCGGACGGCGCCTGTCGCGCGGACGTCGCCGTCGAGCTCGCCGCGCAGGGTGACTGCGCTCGCCTCGATCGCGCCGTGCGCGCGGCCGCCCTCGGCAACCGTCAGGTCGCCGCGAACGGTGATGTCGCCCTCGACGTTGCCTTCGATGAGGAGATCGCCATCACCCGTCACACGGCCGCGGATCCGGGTCGTGCGTCCGACGGTGCTGGCGGCTTCGCCAGATGCATTCGTGCGTCCCGAGGTCCTCGCCATCGAGCCCGCTACTAGTACAGGCGTCCGTCCCTGTCACCCCTCCGCGCGTCCTTTGCCTTCGTTCCCCTCGATCCTGGCGCATCTGCGGTAAGCTTCGCGCGCCTTGAACAAGAAGGTCCTCGCATTCCTGACGAGCGCGCTCGCCGCCGTCCCGCTCGTCGGCGTCGTAGAGCTGGTCCTGCATGTGAAGCAGACGACCGACGACGTCGTTCCCGACGCCGACTGGACGGTCGCACGCGACTCCATCAAGGCCGAGCTGAAGGCGGACGACCTCGTCCTCTTCGCGCCTTTCTGGGCCGATCCGCTGGGCCGCCGCTTCTTCGGCGATGACATGGCCGGCATCAAACGCGAGGCGCGGCCCGATGAGTCGCGGTTCGCGCGGACCTTCGAGGTCGGCATCCGCGGCGCTCATCGCCCCGAGCTCGAGGGCTGGAAGAAGCTCTCGGAGCGCAAGGTCGGCAAGGTCACCGTCGGCCTCTACGAGAACCCGAACCCGGTGAGGCTCCACGCCGATCTCGCCGAGCTCCTGGGGCCTGACCGCGTGACCGTCTCTCGTCTCGACGGCGCCGCCGAGACGCCGTGCCCCTGGCAGCGCGGTCCCGGCCAGCCCGGCGGGCTCGGCGTCCCGCAAGGCCCGGCCGTCCCCGGCGACAAGTTCGTCTGTACCGGCGGCGGTTACGTCGGGCTCGCGGTGCTGCATGCCCTCGATCATCATCCGCACCTCTGCCTCTTCGCGTCGCCGCCCGGCGGCAACGGCGCGCTGCGGATGAAGTTCTCGAACGTCGACTTCGGCACCTCGCTGCACGGTCATTCCGGCGTGCAGTGGCTGAACGAGCGCACGCCGAGCGCCGAGCGGATACAGGTCGCGTTCTCCGCGGAGGGTCGTCCGATCGGGCAGAACATTCATCGTGTCGGCGCCGGCTGGACCGCCTTCGAGTTCCCCACGCCCGAGCTCGTCGGGAAGAAGGGTGAGCTCGTCGCCGAGGTCACCGGTCAGGGCCCGCGGTCCTACTGCTTCGAGGCGGACACGAGGGACGTCGGACCATGAGCGACGACACCGAGGAGAAGGACGACGGCTCGCGCGAGCGCAAGACGGATCCGCCCGATCCCGGTCGCGAGGACGACGCGCAGAAGCAGGACGAGGCCGCCTCGAACACGGCGTCGGTCGACGACACTGCGGCGGACAAGCCCCCTGCGACGCCCGAACGGGGCACGGGCGCTCGCCATTGGGTTGGCGCGCATCTCGACACGTTCATCGGCGGCGGGATCGCCTCGGTGTACGTCGTGTGGCTGCTCGCCACGGCGCGGAGCCTCGGCTTCTCGCGCGACGAGGGCTTCTATTTCGGGGCGTCGTCCGACTACCAGCGCTGGTTCGCGATGCTGCTCGACACGCCCGCGCGCGCGATCGAGCGCGGGAGCATCGACGGGATCTGGTCGAACAACCACGAGCACCCGGCGCTGATGAAGAGCCTGTTCGCGATCTCGCACATGCTGTTGCACGACAAGTGGAAGGTCTTCGCGGACGACAGCACGGCCTTCCGTTTTCCCGGGATGCTGATGATGGGCGTCGCGCTCTACGTCACGTACATGTTCGGCGCGCGCGCGTTCTCGCGGCGCGCGGGCGTGGTCGCGGCGATCGCGCTCGGGCTCATGCCGCGCGTCTTCTATCACGCGCATCTCGCCTGCTTCGACGTGCCCATCATGGCGATGTGGGTCACGTGCATCTACGTCTACTGGCGCTCCGAGAAGGAGGGCGGGCTCGGCTGGGCGCTCCTCGCCGGTCTCGTCTACGGCCTCACGCTCGAGACGAAGCACAACGCGTGGATGCTGCCGGCCGTCTTTCTCCCGCACGCGCTCGTCGCGCACGGGCATGCGATGTCGCGTCACGCGGCGCGCAGCTCGCGCATCCCGGTGCCGACGTCACTCATCGCGATGGCGACGGTGGGACCCGCGGTGTTCGTCCTGCTCTGGCCCTGGCTCTGGAACGACACGCTCCCGCGCGTCCAGGAGTACGTGAATTTTCACGTGCATCACGACTACTACAACATCGAATTTCTCGGCCAGACGTACTTCGGGCCGCCCTCGCCGAAGGCGTACATGCCGGTGATGATCGCCGCGACGGTGCCGACGATCACGCTCGTGCTCTTCCTCGTCGGCGCGATCGATCGCGCCCGCGTCGTCCTCGCGCGCACGTTCGTGTGGGTCGGCGAGACGATCGGCAAGAAGCTCCCGTGGCCGAAGGCGGCGCCCGCGCGCGATCGGCTCCACACCGATCTCCTGATCTTCCTCGCGATCGCCGTTGCGCTCGGGCCGTTCGTCCTGCCGCGCACGCCGATCTTCGGCGGCACGAAGCACTGGATCACCGCCTATCCCTTCCTCGCGATCCTCGCGGGCCGCGGCTTCGACCTGGTCTGGACTCGCGTCCTTGCGCTCATCACCGCGCGGAAGACACTCGATGCGACGCGGCTCTTCATGGCGGAGGCGCTGGTGGTCTCGTGCGCCTTCGGCGGCGCTCTGGCGACGACGGTCCACTCGCATCCGTTCGGGCTGTCGAGCTACGTGCCCTTCGCCGGTGGGACGGCGGGCGGCGCGGATCTCGGCCTGAACCGCCAGTTCTGGGGGTTCACGACGCAGAGCCTCGCGCCGTGGCTCGCCGAGAATTCGAAGCCCGGCGAGACCCTCTACTTCATGGACACGGCGTGGGCGTCCTGGTCGCGCATGATCGAGGAGAAGCGGCTTCCGGAGACGCTGCGCGGCGTGGGCAGCCCCGCCGATGCGGAGCTGTCGATCGTGCACCACGAGCAGCACATGAACGAGGTCGACTACAACATCTGGACCGAATACCGGTCGTCCACACCCGCGTACGTGCTCACGCACGACGGCGTCCCGATCATCACGGTCTACCGTCGCGCGACAGGGCGCGCGCGCGGCGGTCGCTGAAGCGGCGCGTGCTCTCGAGCGAGCGCTGGCGCGGAGTGGTCAGCGACCGAGCAGCTTGAACAGCTTGCCGAGCACCTTGCCCAGCGGTGAGGTTGGGAGCTTCCACGGATCCGGCTCGACCGCGAAATCCGCGGAGGGCTTCGCCGTGGCCGGGCGCTCGCCTGCCTCGGCTTTTCCGAGGTCGCTCAGGATGTCGTCGAGCCCGCGCGTTCGGTCGAGCCGTGTCACGACGGCGCGATTGGTGCGCGCGTCACGCGCGTCGACGGCCATGACGCAGTGCTCGTCGAAGGAGAGGCGGAAGGTCACGCGCCCGCCGTCCTGGAGCTCGCGATCCTCCACCATGACCGAGCAAAGGTACTCGTTGCGCGAGACGTCTCCTGACTCGCCCTGGAAGAGCGGCATCGACACCGAGCCGAGCAGGTCGGCATCGACGGTGACCTCGCGCGTGATGGGCAGGCGACTGTTGCGCATCACGATGGGCACGAAGAGCAGGCGCGCGGTGCCGTATCCCACGCTCATCGGCAGGATGTCGAGCAGGGTCGGCGCGTTGGCGGAACCGATCTCGTCGGCGAGCAGCGCGGCGCCCAGCGCTACCGCCTCGTCGGGATTGATGCGCTTGCTGGGACGGCGCTCGAAGAGGCTCGCCACGGCGTTCTGTACGGCGGGGACGCGCGTGCTGCCGCCGACCAGAAGCACGTCGTCGATGTCCTTCGGCGTGAGCTTGGCCGCGCTCATCACCTCGCGTGCGATGTGGACGGTGCGCAGCACGAGGTTGGCCGTGATCTCGTCGAAGCGCTTGCGCGTCACCTCGACGCGCAGCGTCCGCGTCGGCTCGCGCGTGAACTCGGCGAGCTCGGCGACGTACTCGGTCTGCACGGAGAGAGCTCGCTTGGCGACCTCGGCCACCTCGCGAAGGCGCGCGATCTGCTGCGGATCGGGGTCGAGCTCGAGGCCCTCCGCGCGCTGGAACTCCACGAGAAGATGCGAAGCGATGAGGTCGTCGAAGTCGGAGCCGCCGACGAAGTTGTCTCCGCCCGTGGCGAGCACCTCGAGCTGCCCCTCGCTCAGATCGACCACCGAGAAGTCGAACGTGCCGCCGCCGAAGTCCCACACGGCGACGCGCGCCTTCTTCGTCTGCTTGTGCCCGTAGGCCACTGCGGCGGCCGTTGGCTCGTTGACGATCCGGTGGACGACGATCTTCGCCTCGGCTGCCGCGCGCCGCACCGCCTCGCGCTGCACCTCCGAGAAGTAGGCCGGCACCGTGATGACCGCCGCCTCGACGGGAACGCCGAGGTGCGCCTCGGCCGTGCTGGCGACCTCCTCGAGGATCCTCGATGCGATCATGTCCATGCTGATCACGGCGTCGTCGATCCGTGCCCCGAAGCGCTGGCCCTCGGCTTCCGCGAGCGGGTAGGCGAAGTGCTCCTGCAAGTCAGCGGCGATCTCGGCGCGGTAGGTGCGGCCGACCAGGCGCTTCGAGCCGTAGACGGTGCGGAGGGGGTAAAGGATCTGACGGTCTGCGGCGCGCTGACCGACGTGGAAGCTGCCGTCCGGATCGAAGGTGATCATCGACGGGATGGTGTTCGAGCCCGTGCGGCCCGGGATGATCTTCGCGCGACCGTCCTCGACATAGGACGCGCACGTGTTGGTGGTGCCGAGATCGATCCCGATGATCATCCCGGTTCGCCTGACGGCGAGGGGCTCGATCTGGGGCGCGGTCTCGTCGAGGTCGACGTCGTCGTCGGCGGCAGAGAGGATGTGCTCGCCGGGAAGAGGTGGCGGTCCGCCTACCGTGCCGGGCAACGGAGGTGGTGCCAGCTTCGAGGTGTCGGCCTGTACGCCGAGCGTCGCGATGAGCACGCCGTCGATGCCGAGCGCGAGGAACGCGATGCCCATTCCGCGAGCGACATCGACCCACACCACGCGCGCGAGGCCGGTGGCGAGGCGTTCCCCGTCGTCATCGAGGAGGTCGAAGCGGATCTCCTCGCCGATCTTGGGGACGGACTCCGTCGAGATGCGCGCGCCCGAGGCGCTCACGTCACGAAGGCGGTCGATCTGGAGGTCGTGTCGACCGACGATCGACCACAGGATGCGAACCGAAGAACCGAGACGGGGAGCGACCCGACGATTGGGGGTTTCCAGGATCCGGAATGTACCCACCGCGCCCGGCGAGGTCGAGAAATTGGCGTCTTCGTCGATCTGACCCGCCGGGCTCGCGCTTCACTCGTCGGTCGGCGGCGGCTTCGCGGCGAGCTTGTCGAGCATCCACGACGAGGCCTC
>JANXVA010000599.1 GCA_025351875.1 Myxococcales bacterium
GTTGCCGAGCGCCTCGACGGCGGCGTCAGGAGCGCCGCCCTCGCGGGCACCAGCGCGGAGTGCCCACTCGAAGAGGGAGGCGGTCTTGCCGCGGACGATGTCGAAGTACGTCGCCTCGTCGAGCGACACGGCGAGGCGACCGCGCAGCTGCACGACCTCACCGTCGACGAGGAGGCCGAGCGTCGCGATCAGCTCCTGCCAGGTCGCCGGCGCGGCGCAGCTGCCGAGCCGAAGCGCCTCGACGAGCAAGAGATCGCCGGCGAGCACACTGACGGCGTTACCCCAGATGCGACGTGACGTGGGCTGACCTCGGCGCTGGTCGCCGTCGTCGATCACATCGTCGTGAAGGAGCGTCGCCATGTGGACGAGCTCGGCAGCGGCGCCGAGGCCGCGCGCCTTGTCGTCGACGGGCGACCAGCACGCGTGAGCGAGGAGGAGCGCCATCGGGCGCACACGCTTGCCGCCACCTTCGAATAGGTGCCTCGCCGAGTCGGTCGCGGGCGCGACGCCGGCCTCGACGTGCTTGCCGATGAGCGCCTCGACGTCGGCCATGTCGCGCGTGATGAGAGCGCGGACGTCCGCGAGCCGGCTCGCCGAGCGATCGCCGACGCGCTCGGGGACGGCCGTTTCCTGGAGCGCGGTGATGGCGGCGGCGAAGGTCATGGGGTGGCGGCGGCGTGTCGGAGCGTCATATAGCTCGGAACCTTCAAAAGTATTTGAAGGAACTATATGGGTCCGCTCGCGAGCTGGTCAAGGGTCGGCGCGAGACGTCGCAACGCGTTGATGTTCGCAACCATTTACGGGTGCGAGCGTCGTTCTGCGCCTCACCGTTTACCGGCAGGTCAGCCGATTCCGATCGCCTGGCCAGTGATCCGGTCAGCGGCGGCGGTGCAGAGGAAGACGGCGAGCTCGGCCGCATCGGCTGCGGCATCCTCCTCGGTGGTCGGATCGAGGACGATCGCGTTGCAGGTGATCGCTCGGTCGCCCACCGCGAGCGCGATCTCGCGCGCGAGCGCCACGTGCGAGGAGCCCCCCGCCCCCCCGGCCAGCGCGACGATGAGACGACCTGGCGATCCGAGGTGCTTCGCGAGCGCATTCAGCGCCGTCTCCGCGCCGGACGCCTCGGCGACGACCGCGATGTCCGGCGGTCCAAACACGCCCTTGGCCCGCTCGAAGGCCGCGGCAAGGTGCGCGGGATCGGCCTGATCGCCCGCGAGATGGCGCGCCTTGCCGCCGCCGTGGACCACCTCGCCAACCGTCTCGCCCAGCGCCTTTTCGTCACGCCCCGTGACCACGATCCTGACGCCACGGGCCGCGAGCGCGAGCGCGATTGCCCGGCCGACGATCGTGCCTCCGCCCGTCACCAGCGCCGTTCGACCTTCCAGGCTCCTCGTCCCGCTCCTCATACCGGCGACATTGACGCATGCGGCGAGCGAGCGCTACACCCCTCGCGTGGCTTCTCCCAAGCGCATCACGAGCGCGATCTATGCCGTGTTCAGCGTGGGCGCCGCCGCGTTCGTGGTGTCCAGCACGCTCCAGATCGCCTTCGCTGTGCTCTCGGAGCCCGCCCCCGGCGCGGCTGCGCCCGCCCCCGTTCCGGTCCCGCCGGCGTGCGCCGAAGGCGTGCGTACGCTCGCCCTCGCGGTGGATCGTGGCGTCGCCGCGGCCGCGACCGCGACCGACCGAGGCGACGCCGAACGTCGCTATCGCACCGCGCGGAGTCCCGAATGGGACGGCCCCAAGCATGGTGAGCTCGTCCAGGCCTGCGCCGGCGACTCCCGAGGAATCGATGCCGTGGCGTCCGTCGCCCGTCTCGATCGTGCCGCCGAAGGCGCGATTCGCCGTCAAACCGACGAGCTTGGACCCGTGCGTCGCGCGGTCGACTCGTTTATAAGGTAGCCACGAATGACACAATCTCTCGCCTCAGCTCCCTCGCCCGAATCAGCGGCGCCTCCCGTTCCCGAAGAGCGCCCCACGTTCGACGCGATTCCGCTGAGCGCGGACGTCCGCCGGGCCATCGACGAGCTCGGGTACATCAACCCGACTCCCGTTCAGCTCGCCGTCTTCGAGCCCGCCATCCGCGGCAAGAGCCTCGTCGTCCAGGCTCGCACCGGAACCGGCAAGACCGCCGCGTTCGGTCTGCCGATCGTCGATCAGCTCATCAAGAAGGGCCAGGCCAACGTCCAGGCTCTCATCCTCACGCCGACCCGCGAGCTCGCTCTCCAGGTCGGCCGCGAGCTCGAGAACCTCGGAAAGTACAAGGGCGTCAAGGTCTGCCCGATCTACGGCGGCGCCCCGATGGGCAAGCAGATCGAGCAGCTCGAAGGCGGCGCGCAGGTCGTCGTCGGCACGCCGGGCCGCGTGCTCGATCACTGCCGTCGAGGCACCCTCGACACCAAGAACATCCGCATCTTCGTCCTCGACGAGGCCGACGAGATGCTCTCGATGGGCTTCGAAAAAGAGCTCAACTCGATCGTCGAGAAGCTCCCGAAGTCGAAGCAGACGATGCTCTTCTCGGCGACGCTCTCCAACGACGTCGGCCGGCTCGTCCGCCAGATGAACGATCCGGAGGCGATCATGCTCTCCGGCGATCAGGTCGGAGCGCTCGAGCTCGCGGTCGCGGGTCAGCGCCCCGATGGCCAC
>JANXVA010000609.1 GCA_025351875.1 Myxococcales bacterium
CAGGCACTTCCGGGAGGGGGTGGGTGTGGTTCCAGGTGTGCTGTACTGCTCCTGCGGACCACATGATCCAGGGGTGGATCGGGTGTTGATCGGGATCGAGGCGGATCGGAGCGCTAAGGTCAGAGGCATGTGCGGGAGGGCGATTCTCGTGTCGTCGGTCGAGGACATCGCGGCGATGTTCGAGATCCCGACCGCTTCGGTCGCTCACCTCGCCGGTCCGCCCCGCTTCAACGTCGCCCCAGGTCAGGACGTGGTGGTCGTCCGCCAGCCTCTCTCCTCTAGTGGGACCGCCGCCGGGGCCCGCGAGCTCGCCCGCCTCCGGTGGGGGCTCGTCCCTTGGTGGTCGAAGGACACGAAGATCGCCGGCCGCTGCATCCAGGCCCGCGCCGAGACCGTCGCCCGAGCGCCAGCCTTCCGCGACGCGTTCAAGAGCCGTCGCTGCCTCGTGATGGTCGACGGTTTCTACGAGTGGAGCGGCACCGGCAAGAGCCGCCAGCCTCACTACATCCACCTCGCCGAGAGCGGGCCGTTCGCGATCGCGGCGGTGTGGGACTCGTGGAAGTCGCCCGACGGAGCTCCCCTCGAGACCTGCGCGGTGGTGACGACCGCGGCGCGCGGCCCCGTCGCGCGGCTCCACGATCGGATGCCCGTCGTGCTCGACGCCGAGGCTCGCGACCGCTGGCTCGCGGGGCCGCCCGAGGAGGCCCGCGAGATCCTGGACCTCGGCGAGGCCGAGCGCTTCGTGGTCGTCCCCGTCTCGACGTGGGTGAATGACGTGAAACACGATGATCCGCGCTGCCTTGAGCTGGCCCTGCCAGCCCAGGCGCAAGCGCAGCGCCAGACCGCGTTCCGCTTCGGCTGAATGAGGTAGGATCGCGAACGTGTCCACGGCCGCGGTGCTCGCACAGAAGACGTGCTCCCGATGCGGGATGATCTACACCGACGACGCCGCGTTCTGCGCGAAGGACGGCACGAGGCTCGGTGCCGAGGACGACCTCGGGCCCGACAGCGATCCGTACATCGGCACCGTGATCTCGGGCGACATCGAGCTGCGCAGCGTCGCCGGTGTCGGCGCGATGGGCCGCGTCTATCGTGCTCACCAGCGCGGCATCGACCGCGACGTCGCCGTGAAGATCCTCCACCGCGAGATGTCGGGCAACAGCCAGCTCGTGCAGCGCTTCCACCGCGAAGCGAAGATCGCGAGCAAGATTCAGCACCCGCACGTCGTCGAGGTCTACCTCGCCGGACAGCTCCCGGACCGCGCGCTCTACATCGTGATGGAATACCTCGACGGGCAATCGCTCGCGCAGGCGCTCAGCGCCGTGGGCGGAGCGTTCACGCCCGCGCGCGCGCTCTCCATCGCGCTCCAGATCTGCGATGCCGTCGGCGAGGGCCACGTGCGCGGGATCGTCCATCGCGATCTCAAGCCCGAGAACGTGATGCTCGTGCGGCGTGCCGAGATGGGCGAGTGGGTCAAGGTCCTCGACTTCGGCATCGCCAAGGTCGCCGTCGGCGAGCAGTCGATGCAGACCGCCGCCGGCCTCGTCTTCGGCACCGCGCGCTACATCTCTCCCGAAGGCGCGCAGGGCGCGAACGTCGGTCCCCCGGGCGACGTCTACTCGCTTGCAACGATCGTCTACCAGATGCTCGCCGGCCGGACGCCGTTCGACGCCGAGCCGGTCGGGCTGCTCATCAAGCACATCCACGAGGCACCGCCGCCCCTCACCTCCTTCGCGCGCGCCGCCGACCTCCATCCCGCTCTCGTGAAGGTGGTGATGGACAACCTCGCGAAGGATCCCGCACGCCGCGCCGCGAACGCGCGCACCTTCGCCTCGCAGCTCGCGCAGGCCGCGAGAGACGCCAACATCTCGATCTCCGAGGTCGGGGTCCTCGCGCGGCTCAGCAACGTGCCGAGCCCCGGCCTCGATCCGACGCTCGATGACGGCGTCGCGCAGCTCGCGATCCCCCACTACGTGGTGACCCCTTCACCCGGGCAATCGTCGCTCTCCTCTCCCGACCGCACGCTCGCGATCGTCGACGAGCGAGCGTCGGGCGCAGCGGCGGGCCCGAAGCGAGATGCGGCGGCCTCTTCCGCCTCGGCGCCGCCGGTGGAGTCTCCGCGGCGAAGTAACCCCGTCGCGGTCATCCTGCTCGCGTTCCTCCTCGGAGCTGCGCTTGCCGGGCTCGCGGTGCAGTACCTGGCGCGCCGCGGTGACGTCGCACACGACGCGCACGTCGCGAAGACGCGCGCTGCGCTGGCCGATAGCCGGTACATCACGCCCCCCGGCGACTGTGTGCGCGATCTCGTCGTCGCCGGCCTCGCGCGCTGGCCGAACGACGTCGATCTCCTCCAGCTCCGCTCGACGGCCTCGATGGAGCTCGTGACCCGCGCGATGGTCGCCCAGAATGGCGGTGACGTGGGCGGCGCGCGCGACCTCGCCAAGGACGCGACCGCGCTCGACCCCACCGATCACTCCGCGGCGCTCCTCCTCAGCCAGTACGACGACGAGGTGAAGCAGCTCGGCGCCGACGCGAGCCCGACGACCGGCAGGCCGCGCGTCCTCTTCGACGCGATCCCGCTCACGCACCCCGGGCAGCGTGTCGAGATGGTCGCGCACGTCACCGCTGGCGCGGCGCACTCCAAGATCGCCGATGCGCGCATGACCCTCTTCGACCACAGCGCGACGACCGACGGCATCCCGCTCACGGTGACCTACCACGGACAGGGCGTGTATCGCGCGACGGTGCCCGCGCCGAAGGCCGGAAACTACGACGTCGTCTTCGAGGCGTCGATCGAGGGACCGAACTTGCGGGCCGTGCGCGAGCTCACGGTGATGGCGAGCTCACCTTGAGCTCCATGGCGCAGCGGAACCCGATGCCGTGGCTGCGCAGCGTCGGCGGGCTCTTGAAGCGGTAGGTCGGGCGCACCCAGCCCGGATCGCCGCCATTCCACGCGCCGCCACGGAGCACGCGGTCGGTGCCCGTGCCACCGGTCGGGTCCACCTGCGCCTCGGCGGTGTACGGCGCGTACCAGTCCGACGCCCACTCCCACACGTTGCCGACGACGTCTTGCAGCCCGAACGGCGAGGCGCCCTTCGGGAACGAGCCCACGGGCGCGGTGGTCGGGAAGCCGTCGTCGGCCGAGTACATCGCCGTGACCTCCTCGTTGAACTTCTTTCCCCACGCGAGGCATTCCTTGCCGCATGCGTTGAGGCGCGTGCCGTCGTTCGGCGGGCTGTCGCCCCACGGATACTTGCGACCGTCCGAGCCGCGCGTGGCGAACTCCCACTCGGCCTCCGTCGGCAAGTGTCCGCCCTTCGTCTTGCAGAACGTGTCTGCGAGCTCCCAGTCCACGCAGTTGACCGGGTAGCTCCCGCGCGCGTCGACGTCGCGGATGTTGCAGAGCGGGTCGTAGACCTTGTGCTCGCGCGCGCTGATGCCAGGCCACTCGTTCTCGCGCGGCGCGCGCTTGCACTCGCCCTTGTCGCTGCACTGCTTGTAGGCGAGCACCGTGACCTCGGTGAGGTCGATGCAGTACGGCGAGAGCGTGACCTGGTGAGCGGGGCGCTCGTTCTCCTCGTCCTTCTTGTCGTCCGACCCCATGAAGAATTTCCCGCCCGGGATGGTGGCCATGCCAGGCGGACACGTGGGCGGAGCGATCGGAACCGGGGCGGCCGAAGCGCTCGCGCTCGCGACGGGGCTCGTCGTCGCGTCCTTGCCGCGGATCGCGAAGAAGTAGACGCCCGCGGCGATTGCGCCGGCGGCGAGCACCGCACCGGCACCGAGCACAGCGAAGAGCCCGGCCGTGTTCGCCGGTGGCGGCCGAACGTGGTGGCTCCCGGTGATCATCGCCGGGCCAGGCGTGGGCATCGTCCGGTTCGTGTTGTAGAGAACGGCCGTCGCGTTGGGCATCGGCGGCGCAGGCGGCGTCGCGCTCAGGCGATCCTGGGCGTAGCCAGGATGGCTCTGGCGCATCTGTCCGGTGAGCGCGCTCGAGTCGGGCGGCGCGAGCGCCGTGAGCGCAGGGTTCGCGCTGGAGGCCGTACGACTCGAGTCGGCGGCGACGCGCATCGGCTCCATCGCGAGCGCGCCGCGTAGCGCGTCCCAGAATTCGCCGGTCGAACGAAACCGCTCGTCGGGCGCGACCGCGAGGGCGCGCCGCAAGACGGCCTCGAGCGAATCGGAGATCTCCATCCCGTACGCGCGAGGCGTCGGCCTGCGCTTCGGGTCCATGGAGCAGAAGGCGAGCTGCGTGAGATCGTCGCCGCGGAGCGGGGCCTCCTGGGTCATCAGCTCGGTGAAGATGAGCGCGAGGGCGAACACGTCCGTCCACGGGCCGGTCGCGCCGTGCGTGCGCGAAAATTGTTCGGGCGCGCCGTAAGCGGGCGTGAAGGACGACACGACTCCTTGCGTCTGGTTGAAGGAGCCGGTCGCGCGCTGGAGATCCTGGACGACCTTGGCGATACCGAAGTCGAGGAGCTTCACGGTGTACTCGCCGCGCGCGTCACCGATGACGAAGATGTTCGCGGGCTTCACGTCACGATGCGCGATGTTCTTGCGATGCGCGTACGCGAGCCCTTCCACCACGGGCTCGAAGAGACGCACCACCTCGGCGATGCTCCTGGGCCGCTCGCCGCGTTCCCGCTCCCGGAGAAGCACCGTCTCGAGCGACTCGCCGTCGAGCCACTCGAGGACCATGTACAGCACCGGCTCGCCCTCAGCCGTGACGTGCGTCGACGTATCGCGAGCCTGGCAAATCGCGGACGAGTGCTCCGACAGCTCGGAGAGGACCGCACCTTCCTTCACGAAGGCGGAGCCGAGAGCGTCGCGCTCCGCCGGCGAGACCACGCCCTTCGCATTGAAGACCTTGATGGCCACGCGCCGCTTCCAGATCAAATGCGTGGCGCGGTAGACGATGGAGAATCCGCCTTCGCCGACGACCTCTTCCACCAGGTAGCGATTGGCGATGATGGTGTGGACGAGCTTAAAAGGATCAAGCATGCGGCGAACACGAAGCAAGCGACGTGCTCGCCCCGGTTCACCTCGCGAGCGTCAACCGCCGAGGTAGGCCGCTTGAATTTCAGGATCTTTCGCGAGGTCGCTCGAGGCTCCGGAGAGGGCAATTTCCCCGGTGCGGAGCACGTACGCCCGCTTGCTGACCTTGAGCGCGATGCGCGTGTTCTGCTCGACGAGCAAGATGGTCACACCCGCCTCGGCGATCTTGGTGATGGCGGCGAAGATCTGCTGGACGAGCTTGGGCGCGATGCCGAGCGAAGGCTCATCGAGAAGAAGAAGTGACGGACGGGCCATGAGCGCGCGGCCGATGGCCAG
>JANXVA010000619.1 GCA_025351875.1 Myxococcales bacterium
CTGAATCGCGCCACCTCCGCTGCCCGGACCGCCGACCCCACCCGAACCCCCGGACGACCCACCGACGAGCGGCGTGATCGTTGCGTTGCCATAGGTGCTGCCTCCTGGCGCCGGCGTCCCGCTCTCGGCAGCGGCCGCGCCGCCAACTCCGCAATAGGACCCTCCTCCGCCAGCGCTGAGGAGCGTGCCCGCGCCGCCACCGCCGGGCCCTGCCCCCTTGGAGGAGCCCGCCGTCTGCGTCTGGCCACCACCGACCGCGGTCCCGCTCTTCGCATTCGCGTTCAACGTGCCGAGGATCGAGATGGTGTCGAGCGCGACCAGGACGACGGGGTTCGGTCCGGTGATGGTGAGGTTCTGTCCTGCGAGGATCGTCATCGAGTGCGCGAAGTAGACGCCGACCTTGGTCCCGTCGGTCTGCGTCACCAGCTTGAACTGGAGGATGCCGCCGCCATCTCCACAGCTCGCAAGACTCTGGTCCGACTGGATTGTGCACTCGTCGTTGTCGACGACGAAGTCACCCGGCTTCGTGAGGTCGAAGCCGCTCAGGTCGATGTTCGACGGCGTGAAGCCAAACCCCGTCGTTGGGGCGTCTCCCGGAGGTGCGTCGTTGGTCGGTGCGCCGCTGTCCGCGATTGCGCTGTTGTTGGTGCTCGAGCCGCACGCGGCAGAGAGACAGGTCGCGAGTGCAAGCGGCAACGCGGCGCAGGCGAGACCAGCGTGTCGACGAGAGGAGATAAGCATCGGGTCCTTTGGTTCTGCGGCACGAGACGCCGGGCCCTCAGTTTCCCCCCGTTTCACGTCGCGCGCCAGACAGAGCCGCGAAATCACTCTTTCGAGTCGACCGCCCGCTCGACGTCCCATGCCATGGAGCCTCAGCGGCGTGCAGTTGGACGGGGGAAACGTTCAAGCATCCAGAGCGATCACTTCGACCTTCTTCATCGCGGTCCTCGCCGTACCGCTCCTCGCCGGCTGCCCGAAGCTCGGGGACAAAAGCGATGCAGACGCTGCTACGGACGCGGGGGCGCTGCCGGTCGTGACCGCCACGGCCGCGTCGAGCGCGACGGTCGAGCCCTCCGCGACCCGAAGAAAGATCCGCGCGCCTGCAAGGCTGGCCAGACGTGGGTCAACGTCAAGGGGGCGCAAGGCGTCCAGTCGCAGCGCCAGCAGCTGTGTGGGCAGCAGGGCCTCCGCGAATGCGGTTTGACCCAGGAATGCACGGGCTCCGCGGTCGTGCCCGGCCAGCGCTTCTGCGTGAACATCGAGTGCAAGGCGGGGGAGAAGCGCGTGCGTGCTCGCGCGGGCGCTGGTCGGCCTCCCGGTGGCGCAAATCGCGCCGTTCGCGGCCGCGTGGCCAGGCGCCTTCGGGTCCGTCGCATACGCTCGGCGACGTCGCCGACGGAGTCGCGCGCCTCGCCACGCCGAGGACCAAGAGACCCGCTCGCCGTCGCTGAGGAGCACCTCGGCTCGGCCGAGCAGCGAGTCAGAGCCCAGGAAGCTCCCGGCGACGAGAGCATTCTCCGGCCTTGCTCATGCAAGGCTCAGGCAGCGCTCATGCGGGGGAACGTCGCAAGGTCCGAAGATGAGGACAGGTCCGAGCTCGTTCCAGCCCTGGAATTCCCCGCAGAGGTGATCACATGCGTACCCGCCCTCGCCTTCAGCTCCTCGTCGTCGCCTCCCTCGCCAGCATCTACGCGTGCGAGGACGACTCGAGCCGAACGACGGCGTCCGTTCCAGCCGACGGCGGCACGCTTCCGGAGAGGGAAGGGGGGACCGAGCGCGATGCCCAGACTCCGTTGCCCGACGCGTCGATCGATGCGGCGCTCGACGCGCCCGTCGACGCAGGCCCGCGCGGCGCGCTCGACCTCACGTTCAATGGCAAGGGCTTCATCGCCCGCATCGGCTCGAACGGCGGCACGTACGACCAGGCCGAGGATCTGGCCATCGACTCGCTCGGCCGCATCGTCGTGGCCGGCTCGTCCGCGGGTTCCGACACGAAGGCTGCGGTCTGGCGATTCACCTCCGCCGGCGGCATCGATGGCGCGTTCGGGACCAACGGTGTCTGGCTGAAGGATGGCTCGTTCGCGGCGGCGACGTACGAGACGGCGAGGGCCATCGCGATCGACGCGCAAGACCGCCCAGTCGTCACCGGCCAGAGCAACAACAACGCTCCGTACTACATGGCGACGTGGCGCATCACGACCGCGGGCGTGCTCGACACCACGCTGGCCGGTACCGGATTCTACGGCACGACGAGCACGGTCGGCGCGGGCGCCTACGACAACGGCGCCGCGATCACCGTCGACGCAGCCGGGAACCTCGTGGTGGCCGGCTTCAGCACGGTGTCGGCGTCGAACATCGACCTCTGTGTCTGGCGTCACTCGGCGACCGGCGTGCTCGACACCGCGGGGTTCGCTGCACCGAACGGGTTCTTCTCCGAGCACGGCGCGTCGAGCCCGACGGCGAGCCCGTTCGACTCGGCCGACGCGATCGTGATCGACGCGACGGGTCGCATCGTGCTCGCTGGAACGTCGTTCACCGGCTCGACGACGAAGGGGCTCGTCGTTCGCTTTACGGCGGCGGGCGCGATCGACACCAGCTTCAACACCACTGGCCTCCAGCTGATCGCCGGCGTCGGGGGCGGCGTGGGCGCGACTGCGTTCGACGGAACGAACGGTCTCGCGCTCGACAGCGCGGGTCGGATCGTCGTCGGCGGGTCGACCGAGGACGCCGCCGGGCACTTCCGCGCGTACGTGACGCGTCTCACCCCGAACGGCGGCATCGACACGACCTTCGGCACGAACGGCTTCACCGTATTGCCGTCGCCGAAGAACGCGAACGTGACCTTCGGAGGCCGACTCGCGATCGATTCGAAGGGTCGCATCGTCGTCGTCGGCGGCGGCGGCGACAGCATGGCGGCCTGGCGCTTGACCGCCAATGGCGCGCTCGACACGACCTTCGGCACGGGTGGACTGTTCGCTACGACTGGCACCGCGAGCAGCCTGGGCGACGGAGGCACGCCCTTCATCGACAACGCAACGTCCGTCAAGATCGACTCGCTCGATCGGCCCGTGATCAGCGGCACCAGCGGCAACGCGACCAACGGCTACGCGATGGCCGTCTGGCGCCTCACTCCCTGAAGGCCCTGCGCGCCCGCTAGCGAAACCACTGATCCGCGAAGGCGTCGCCGATCGGCAGCGTCGAGGGAGGCCGCGTTGGCGCTCCTCACGAAGGACTAGGGTCTGCCGGATCGTCCGTGCGGGCGCCGACCTGCTCAGTTCTGGTCCACGCTGAACTCGACCCAGTCACTCCACTCGAACTCGGTCTTGAACTTGTACGCGCGCACCTTCATGCGCCAGTGAGTGCCGTTCGTGAAGTAGGTGACGCTCTTGTTCACGACACCGGCCTGTTGCGTCACAGCGAGTGAGTAGCTCGAGTCGTTGAATGGCGTGGCGGGCAACGGCTGCCAGCCGCCGAACTCGTTCTGGAAGTCGAACTCGACGTCGCAGCACGAGGCGCTGGGCTCGGTCTTGATCGACTGCGGAAGCGTGACCTTGAACCAGATGTTGCTGTCCTTCGTCCGCGAGAAGGCAGTTCCGCTCTTGGGTTGCTTGTCGAATCCGAGGGTCGGCTTGCCGAGGACCTTCTTCGTCGACGTCTTCGGCGTGACCTTGAAGTCGATGGCCGCCGAGCCCGAGCAGCCGCTCTTGCCGGTGGCCGTCGCGTGGTACGAGCCCTCCGCCAGCGTGCCGAAGTGCGTGCCGTTGTAGAGCGTGGTGCCGCCGCCATCGAGGCTCACCGGCAGCACGCTGGACGTCTGGTCGTAGCTACCGCCGTAGCTCTTGTTCGAGATGGCGAGGTCCAGCGCGCAGCCTCCCTGGCCGGCGACGAGGAGCTTCTGCGGATCGTCTTCGGCAAAGCTGCCGCCGGGCACCGACAGGGCGACGACCTTCCCCGTGGCGGGCTTGTTGCCGCCGCTGCCACCACCACCACCACCGGGAGCGGGCGTGCCTCCGCTGCCCTGCGGGGACTGGCCGTTCGACCCGGCGTTGACGACCTGAAAATCGACGTACCATCCGCCGGCCTTCGGGTTCGGGCCCTGGCTCTGACACTTGGCCTCCTCGTAGGACAGGACGTAGGCGCGGTAGCGCGCCGGAGGGAGCAGCGGGACGTCGACGAGCGTGAGGGGCAGCGCGACCGCGTGATCGATGACCTTGAAGTAGGCATGATGAGCGGCGGCGTTCGGCAGATCGCGATCGAAGATCTGCACGTTGAAGCGGCAGCTTCCGTAGCCCTTGATCTCGATCTGACCAGGCGTAGAGGTCGTCGCGAACCCGTTGACGCGCACGTCCGTGATCTTGCCGACTCCGTCGAGCGGCGGGGTCTTGCGCGTGTGGAAGGTGGTCGTCACCGAGCCGGTGCAGTTCGCAGACTTCCCGTGCAACGTGACGGTGTGCGCGCCCTCGGCCTTGGGGTAGTTGCGGGCGATCCGAGGGACGACGAGCGTGAACGGAAACGCGACGTCCGCGCGCTCCTCCTCGACGCCGTCGATCTCGATGCCGAGCTTCCCGCAGACGCCAGCGACGCCGCGGAGGCCGTAGAACACGAGGCTCTCGTTGTCCTTGAACTGGTCCTGAGCACGCGTGACGCTGAGGAGCTTCAGATCGGCCGCCTTCGCTGGGACGAGTCCCACCGCAGGCGCAAGCCGCGCCGGCTCTGCTGGAGAGGCCCCCGCCCACAGGCCCATCGCCAGCGCGAACCCCAGACTCGTGACGCGCGGCGAGACCTGCCGAAGAAACTTCATCCGCCCATGGTGGTACCGAGACGTTCGCGGGATCGTGAGCATTCCATGAGCACTCACTGGAGGCGCCCGACGGCGGCGGCACCTCGACGTGCGGGGGTGAGCCGAACGCTCGGCGGAAGGTGAGCTACGGGCTGTTTTCGAGCTGTACGCGCGTCGACGGGCGGAGCTGAACGAGGAGCGGCCGCGCCGCGCTCGGGTCGACGATGACCGTCGGGGCTGCCTTCGGGGACGACTCGTCGGACGTGCTCTCACCCTCGGCGTCCACGCTCGCCGCCCGCACGCGGATGCGCGACTCCTCGAGCGTCGGCGCGACCTGCACGATCTCGCTGGTCGCCGGATACACGTCGATACGGAGATCGCGCTTCACCCCGCCGTCAGCGGCGTGGATCTCGCGCGTTCGCCTCACGCGGTAGCCGGGGATACCGAACGCCTTCACGCGCACGGTGTCCTCCTTCGCGCGCTTGTCGCGCTCGACCACGCGCGAGAACGTCATGCGTTCGAGGATCTCGCTGGTCACGCTCACGTCGAGGTGGGTCGCGCCGACGCCGTCGAGCCACACCTCGAGCGTCCCGTGAGCGGCCTTCGCATGAATGGTGAGCGGGGCGCCGGTGGGGTTCTTCAGCTTCAGATCGATCGCAGGCATTCCCAGGTTCCCGAAGGCGACCGTCGCATCGAGCCCCATGCGGATGTACGCGCTCGGCCGCGAGTGAGGTGCGCGCGCGACGATCTCGAGCCCGGCAAGCAGCGCCGCGGCATGAAGAGTGGAGGCCACCTGGCACGCGCCGCCGCCCATCCCCTCGGCGATCATCCCGTCGCGCAGGACGACGCTCTTCGCATAACCGAACGCCGCCGTGCGCTCGCCCACCGAGTCGTTGAACGAGAACGTCGCGCCCGCGGCGATCGCCTTGCCGTTGATCGCCTCCGCGCCGAGCTCGACGTTCGAAGCCCGACTCTTGTGCTCGGCGTCGTTCGCGTAGGTCGTCGTGAAGCGCGCGAGCACCACGGGCGCCGCGGCCTGCGGAGCCTTCGCCGCCTCGTCCGCGCGTGCGCGCGCGCCGAGCCCGAGCGCGAGCATCCCTAGGACGGCGAGCGCCGCTCCGAGCCGCCGCGCGGTCATCGATGCCCCTTCGAAGCGACGAGCAGGTTCGAGCGAGCCGCCTGCACGTGGTAGCCGATGCCGAAGCCGAGCGCCGTCGCCCCGCGCTGCTCGTACGCCGTCCGCAGGGCAGGCTGCACGCGCTCCTCGTAGGGGGCGCCGGGCGCCTCGTATCGACCGAAGAGGCGCGTGGCCCAGCGCTCGTCGAAGGCGCGAAAGGGAATGCCCGTGTCGTCCTGGAGCACGATGGAGCTGTCGTCGAGGATCATCTGCTTCAGCGTCGAGAAGCGCGGCTCGGCGAGCAGGAACATCGCGGCCTTCACGAAGGTCACGTAGGGCGCGAGGCCGTGGACCATGCTGACGACCGGAGCCGCGGCGCCCTTGAGGCCCGCGTTGGCGAGGTCGGCCTGCAGGTAGTCGAGCCGGCGCTGTTGGCCGGTCGCGGTCGTCCAGTCGATGCGTGCGCTGGGAGGCGTGGTGCTCGTCTGAACGCTCGAGACCGTTCCCCCCATCCGCACGATCGTCGCGACGAGCGCCGCGAGGACGCCCTCCCGCTGGAAGTCGTTCGACATCTCGAGCGTACGGAAGAACGTGAGCCGGTGGACGTCGGCAAGCGCCGCCCCCAGCCGGCCGAAGTACCCGGCGGCAGCGAGCTGTCCCGGCGCCGGTAGCGCGCCCAGCGGCTCGAGACCGACGAGCACGATCCGCCGCGCCCCCGCGAACAACGCGAGGCCATGCAGCGCGTCGGGGCCGGCGAACGGATAGAACACCGCAGGCTCGGGCGCGAGCAGGGGAGCGATCTCGCGCGTCGACCAGTCCTGCATCGCCTTCACGCGCGCCTGGCTCGCGGCCCAGCGATCGTTCTCGGCCTTCGCGTAGGCTTGCCACTCAGCGCCCGGCTCGATCCCCGGGAGCGGCGCGAGGCCCGCGAGCCAGCGCGCCTGTGCGGCGATCGGAGCGTCGTCCGCACGCGCCATTGCCGGAGCGCCGACGAGCGCGAGCGACCCGAGGAGGAGCCCGCTCCGCAACGCCTCTCGCCTCGAGACTCTCACCCGCTTCTCTTGGCACATTCGCACTTCGCTAGCGAGGCGGCCGTAGCGAACGCCGAAAGACCTGGAATCGTCGTGTTTTACGCCGATCGAGGCGCGAGAGCGGCGCCGAATCCTGCGGTCTGCGGGCACTCCCTCGGCTACGATGCGCCGCATGAAGGCAAGCTTCGTCGCCGGGCTTTGTGCCGCGTTCATCGTCGCCGGTTACAGCCTCACGGCGTGCATCGGCGAAGACTTCAAGGTCGGCACCGCCGCGACCGACGCGGACGGCGGCGAGGCCGGTCCCGCGGGAAAGGATCTCGGTGCGGCTTGCGCCGCTGCCGGCGAGTGCGCCTCGGCCAACTGCGCCGACGGCGTCTGCTGTGATTCGGCCTGCAGCGGGACCTGCGAGAAGTGCAACCTCGCCGGCACGGCCGGCAAGTGTCTCCCCGTCGCCGACGGCGAGGACCCGGACAAGGAGTGCCCGACGACGCCTCTCCCGCCGCCCGTCGGCGATCCCGACGCCGGCGTTGCCGACGCGTCTGCCGAAGCATCCGCCGATCCCTTCGTGACGCCCGACAGCGGCATCACCTCGGACGACAACATGTGCGCCGGGTCGTGCAACGGCAAGCGCGCCTGCTCTTACCCCGGCAAGGAGCGCACGTGCGGCTCCGTGTATTGCGGGAACAAGACCGAGCAGGGGCGCGCTTCTTGCGACACGAAGGGTCACTGCGTCTTCGGCGTCGAGGAGTGCGCCGCGTTCTCGTGCGCGGACGGCTCGCCCGGCTGCAAGAAGACGTGCACCGGCGACACGGACTGCCTCGCCACGCACTACTGCGACGGCCCGTCGAGCACCTGCAAGCCGAAGTTCGCGAACGGAACGAAGTGCACGTCGGTCGTCGAGTGCAAGAGCGGCAACTGCGTGGACAACGTCTGCTGCAACAGCTTGTGCGGCAGCTTGGGCTCTTCGTGCACGAGCGCGGGCAACGTGGGCACCTGCGTGTGCCCCGAGTGCCCTACGGGCGCGTGCTCTCTCTATTACCAGGACGAGGACGGCGACACGTACGGCGACATCAACGGCACGCCGCTACCCATCGGCAACGGCCGCGCGAAGTACGGATGCGAGGCTGGTCCGGCGCCGGTCGGTTTCGTGGCCAACAAGCTCGATTGTTACGACGGAGCCGCGGGCATCGCCGCACAGGTCCACCCCAACCAGACGAGCACGACGTGGTTCAGCACCTCGTACACGATCCCGGGCAAGGCGGCGTCGTTCGACTACGACTGCAACGGCGCCGAAGCCAAGGAGACCCGTGAGTACCCCGCGAACACGATCGGGTGCGGCTTCTGCAACTCCAAGATCTCGCCGTCGGTCGGCTGCAACTTCCAGTCGACGTGCGTCACGGTCGGTCAGCACGCCGGGCTCGACTGCCAGTCGAACATCTCGATCAATGCATGCGCGGTGGACGCGACGGGCGTCTTCGCCGGCGCCCCGACGACGAGCGGCTTCCGAGCCGTCACAGCCTGCGGCGTGACCGGAACGAAGTACACGTGCGGCCAGTGCTCCTCGTCTGGCGGCACGAACGTCGCGAGCACCGCGAACGTCATCCAGCGCTGCAAGTGAGCGCGGCTACTTCGCGCGATCGAGCATCGCGTGGAGGAGAACGTTGCAGCCGGCCTCGAGGTGCTCGGGCTTCGCGTCCTCGATCTCGTTGTGGCTGATGCCGTCCTTGCACGGCACGAAGATCATTCCGGCTGGAGCGAGCCGCGCCATGTAGACGGCGTCGTGACCCGCGCCGGAGACGACGTTCATGTGCGAGTAGCCGAGCGCCTTGGCCGCGCCCTCGACGGCGTCGACGCAGCCCTTCTCGAACGGGCACGGCTTGAAATACGAGACCTGCTCGATCGAGATCGGGAGGCCTGACTCCGCGGACGTCTTCTCGATGAACGCGCGGATCTCGGCGTCCATCGTGTCGAGGCGCTCGTTGTCGACGTTGCGGAGATCGATCGAGAACTTCACGGTGCCGGGAATGACGTTGCGGCTGTTGGGGAAGACCTGCACGAAGCCGACGGTGCCGCGGCCGTAGGGCGGGTAGCGGTTCGCGATCGCGACGGTCTCCTGCATGATGCGCGTCGCGATCTGTAGCGCGTCCTTGCGGAGCGCCATGGGGGTCGGGCCGGCGTGGGCCTCCATGCCGGTGACGACGCAGTCGTACCAGCGGAGGCCGAGCACGCCCGTCACGACGCCGATGGTGATGTCGGCGTCCTCGAGGACCGGGCCCTGCTCGATGTGCGATTCGAAGTAGGCGCCGAGCGGGTGCTTGCCCGACTCCTCGGTGCCGACGTAGCCGATGCGCGTCAGCTCGTCCTTCACCGTCTTGCCGTCGACGTCCTTCGCGGCGTAGACCGACTCGAGCGTGAACGCGCCGGCGAAGACGCCGGAGCCCATCATGACGGGGACGAAGCGTGAGCCCTCTTCGTTCGTCCAGAACACGACCTCGATGGGCGCCTCGGTCTCGATCTCGTGATCGTCGAGCGTGCGCACGACCTCGAGTCCCGCGAGGACACCGTAGTTGCCGTCGAACTTGCCGCCCGTCGGCTGCGTGTCGATGTGGCTGCCGGTCGCGATCGGGGGGAGGCTCGGGTTCTTGCCGGCGCGACGCATGAACACGTTGCCGATCGTGTCGATGGTGACGGTCATGCCCGCCTGCTTCGCCCAGCCGACGACCAGATCGCGGCCTTGCCGATCGAGATCGGTGAGCGCGAGGCGGCAGACTCCGCCCTTCGGCGTCGCGCCGATCCGCGCGAGCTCCATGAGCGAAGTCCAGAGACGGTCACCGTTGATGCGGAGCTTCGTGGAGTCGGCGGTGCTCATGCCCCGAGCCTATCCGCGTCCGGGCGAGACGTCACACCGCCGCACGGCCTGACTCCCTGCGATATGCGCAAAAAGGCTGTTTTCTGGACGTTCTATCGAGTCATGTGGCCTGCTCCTGCGCACCCATGCTCGCCAACCCTCGCTCCCTGATCCGGCCCGCCCTCGCTCTCTTCCTCCTCGGCGTAGCCGGCGTCGCCGCGAACGCATGCTCGGGAAAGACGGCATCCGGCACATCGCCCAACGGTGGCTCGAGCTCGGGCGACGGCGGCGGGACGAGCACGAACAACCCCGCGTGCCCCGACACCGATCCCGGCGACCAGAAGGCCTGCTCGAAGGACGGGCTCCTCTGCGAGTACGGCGGCGACTTCAACCCGCTCTGCAACATCGTGCGCGTCTGCTCCGGCACACGCTGGGGGATGTCGACCACGTACGCGAACCGGCCGGAGTGCCCGAGCACCCCGCCGGCCGTGCAGCCGAACCCCTCCGAGTGCGCGCCGACGCGCGCCACGGTCCCCGAGGGAGAGGCGTGCACCAAGGCCGCGGACGCAGCCGGGACCACGTGCTCGTACGACGGTGCGACCTGCACGTGCGGCTCCTTCTGCCCGAGCTATCCGGTCGCCCAGCGCGATTGCGACACGGACGCGGGCGTCACCGAGAACTGCTGCGACAGGTCGAAGGTCACCTGGAACTGCTTCGACGGCCCGGCCTTCTGCAAGACGCCGAGGCCGCGCGTCGGCAGCGCATGCACGACCGAAGGCGAGTCGTGTGCGCTCACCGAGCCCGGCGAGTGTGGCCAGCCGATCCTACGGTGCGACAAGGGCGTGTGGAACGTGCCGAACGTCGGGTGTCCGATCTCGACGGCGAAGGCGAAGCGGGAGATCGCGTACGTCGACCCCGAGGGGACCGAACGGCTCCACGATCAGCTGATGAGCACGCGCCTCGCGACGTACCGCTACAAGAGCCCGGCGCCCGAGGGCATGGGCGGAAGCGACGCGCGCCACCTCGGCTTCATCATCGAGGACATGCCCGAGGGCAGCGCCGCGGTGCTCCCGTCGCGCGACCGTGTCGACCTCTATGGCTACACGAGCATGACCGTCGCCTCGCTCCAGCATCAGCAGCGCGAGATCGACGAGCTCAAGGCCGAGCTCGAAAAACTCCGGCGCGAGAACGCGGCGCTGAAGCCCCGCAAGCGCTGATCCTCCGCGACGCGGAGGATCGTGCCCAGACGCGCAGGTGCGTCGCGCACCCACAGGCCTCAACTTCGAGCCCACGGTGCTCCCCGTCGCGTCGGGCGGTTACTTCTGGGTCGTGTTCACGAGCCGTCGTTGCTACGGCAACCTCCTCCCCGCGACGCAGGACGCAGCCACCCGGCGTTCTACCTCCCCGGGCAGGAGCTCGGTACCGGCAACATGCGCGCGTTCTGGGCGCTCGATCCGTGCCACGCGAACGGCCAGTCGTGCGAGACGGGCGACGAGTGCTGCGGTGGCTACTGCCGCCAGGTCGCGGAGGCCGACGGCGCGACGGGCTTCACGTGCAGCGACAAGCCCGTGGGGTGCGCGCAGGAGCTCGAGAAGTGCGTCACGGCCGCCGATTGCTGCGGCGCCTCCGCCGGCGTCCAGTGCATCAACGGCCACTGCGCGTCGGCCGGCCCGAAGTGAGCCGCTCGCGTCAGTCGTCGATCGACTGGTACGCCGAGGTCCAGAAGTCGAGATAGACGTTCGAGAACGCCGGAAAACCGGTTCGCTGCGTCATGAGCACGCCGACGAGGCCCTCCGCGGGGTCGGTGGACCACGACGTGCCGTAGCCGCCGTCCCAGCCGTAGCGCCCGGGCACGGCAGCGACGCCGTCGCGAGCCGTGACGATCGACACGCCGAAGCCCCAGCCGCGCGTGTCCCAGTAGCCTGGAAAGAAGCCCGATCGTGACTTCTGCTCGCGCGTGAGCTGATCGGTCGTCATCGCCTCGACGGAGAGCCGCGAGAGGATGCGCTTCGCTCCGTGCTTGCCCTTGTCGAGCATCATCTGCCCGAACGCGAGGTAGTCCGAGGCGGTCGAGACGAGCCCCGCGCCTCCGTCGGGGAAGACCGGCGGACGGCTCCACTGGCTATCCTGAACCCGGTCGTGGACGACGAGCGCTCCCGTCGCCGGATCGGCCTGCGAGTCGTACGCAGTCACCAGGCGATCGAGCTTGTCGGGCGGCACGCTGAAGGCGGTGTCCTTCATGCCGAGCGGCGCGAAGATGCGCTCCGTGAAGAACGTCTCGAGCGGCTGCCTCGCGGCGCGCGCGATGAGGACGCCGAGCACGTAGGAGCCTGTATTGTACATCCACCTCTCGCCGGGCTGATCCATCAGCGGCAACGTCCCGAAGCGGCGCATCCACTCGTCGGGCGTGTGAAGTGTCGCCGGCTTCGGCGGCCCGACGCTGGTGAGCCCCTGCGCCTTCAGCTCGCGCAGTACCGGGTACGCGCTCTGGTCACCCATGATCAACCCGAAGCCCATGCGGAACGTGAGCAGATCACGCACGGTGATCGACCGCCGTGCGGGGACGGTGTCGTCGAGCGGGCCATCGAGGCGCTTCAGCACCCTGCGGTTCGCGAGCTCGGGCAGGAGCTCGTCGACCGGGTCGTCGAGGCGCAGCTTGCACTCCTCGACGAGGATCATCGTCGCGACCGCGGTGATCGGCTTCGTCATCGACGTGATGCGGAAGAGCGAGTCGGGCTGCATGGACCCCGCGGGATCGCCGACCGCCTTCTGGCCGATGGCGTCGATGTGCACCTCGCCGCGTC
Organism: Myxococcales bacterium; assembly: GCA_025351875.1. Taxonomy (GTDB): domain Bacteria; phylum Myxococcota_A; class Polyangia; order Polyangiales; family Polyangiaceae; genus Labilithrix. The sequence continues at coordinate 12,581 of JANXVA010000619.1, forward strand.
GGCTCACGCACGCCACGAGCCCGGGCACCTGCCCGCGTGTCACGTGGCCGGACATCACGTCGTGCATGCGCGCGAGGCGCTCCCTGGAGAGTCCGCTGCTCATCGGGCGCGATCATCGCCCGGAACTCGGGGCCGCGCGAGGTGTCCGTACGGCTCGTGAGCATCGTCGTGCGCGTCGGGGGCCTTGGAGCGGCGGGGTCGTCGGCCCGATCGACTGAGCTGGGTACGGGCGCGCTCGGGTTTCGCGGCGAGCGCTCCGCTCAGACGCGGGAGAGCACGAGCTGCAAGATCACGGCGACGACGATCGTCATCACATAGACGAGCACCGCAGCGCCGATGCCCATGAGCCACCCGAGCGCCGACTTGCGCGTCGCACCGAAGTAGAAGATCAGCGGGAGAGGTCCGCAGATCAGGCCGAACGCGACGTAGCCCCACGGACTGCGGTCCATGAAGTCGACGCTGCCCTCACGCTGCGCCTTGTCGCGCTGCATCTTTCCGTCGAGCAGGATCACACCGACGGTGAGGCCGAAATAGACGAACCAGGTGATGATCGAGACGATCGGTGAGCCGCGCATCGATGGATACCATCACGTTGGGCCTCATTCGTCCACGTACGCTCCGGACGACGACGAGCGAGGGGGAATGCATCCGACTCACTCGGTCGAGAGGAGACGCAGGCGGAGCCATGCCCCGCGGAGTCGCCCTTCTTCGCAGAAGATCTCCACCGTCGCCGGGGACGCGGCGGAGGGGTCTCGGGCGACGCGCCGGGCGACGCGTACGACATGTTCGCTCCCGTCGCTGGCCCGCACGCGCATACGGCCGTCGTTCGCGGTGACGATGCGCAGGAGCACCCCGCTCACGTCGACGACGATCGTGTCGGGCTCGCCTCGCGGCCGCGACACGCGCACGCGCGCGTGACCGAGCTGGAGTCCGTCGAGCAGCGCGCGATCGGCACGTGAGAGGCCCGGACCCACCGAGGTCTCATCGATCTCGTAGAGGCCGGTGGCCTCCGCGAGGGCCACGGGCGCGAGCGCCATGTCGTCGCGCACGATGATCGCTTCGCGCCGGTGCGCGGCGATGGCCCCCCAGAGCACGAGAGACAGTGTCGCCGCGAGGAGCCAGCGCGCGCGAAGGCGCTGGCGGAAGCGGTGGATGCGCTGGCGGACGACCGGCCCAGCGCAGCGGTCTCGTGCGGCGATCGTCTCGAGCGTGTCGCCGTCGTGTTCCTCCACGAGCCAGCGGAGCGTGTCGCGGTCGGGGGCGGACACGTGGGCGACCACGCGCTCGAGCATGTCGCGTGCGTCGACAGCGCGGTCGAAGCCCGCGCCGCGGTTCGCATCGTGTCCGCGCGCCGGGTCGCTCTCCTCGAAGCGCTCCGTGCGCGGCGAGCGAAACCAGTCGCAGATCCGGCGCTTCAGGATCGTCATGAGCCAGGGCGCGACCTCGGCGTCCTGCGCGGGCCTTCGATGCGCGCTCATCGCGTCGCACAGCGTTTGTTGCACGACGTCCTCGGCGTCCGCGGGGGACAGCGAACGCTTCGCATGACCGAGGAGGCAGCTCCGCAAGCTGCTGTCGGCGAGCCGCTCGTGCAAGTTCACCGCGTGCATCGTCATCGTGAGGTCATCGCGTGGCGCCCGCATTCGTGACGGCCCGCGATGTCGAATTCTCAGTCTGCCACGCCGGGGCGCCATCGACGAGCCAAGGCAGCTCGCTGCGCATCGCGGCAAACACCTCCTCGTTGAAAAAATGCCCAGATGTTCCATGGACATGTCTCGACGCCAGCGACGTGCCACGGAAGCTGGCGGCCAGCTGATCATGGCCGTGGGACCACCCGCCCTGGCCGCTCAGGAGAAGGAGGCGCTCGACATGGGCGTGAAGGAGCTCGGCCTTGGCGCTGGCCGCGTCGCGGGGGAGCCCTTCGAAAAACAATGCGAAGCGGAAGTGAAGGCTGGTCTTCGAGAGCGCGACCGGCGCGATCATCGCGCCCTGGGAGTGGCCCAAGTACATGGCCTCTGTCGTATCAATGTACTCCGGGAATCGGTCGACGGCGGCGCGCACCGCGCGGTCGACGGTTGCCGCGAGCTGCTCCGGGCTGCTCCAGCTCGCGAGAGCGTCCGTATCCGCGAGCGAGTGCGGGCACACGACGAAGGGATGCGTGCCGAGCCCGGCACGCGCCGCGTTGCACATCCACCCGGGCAGCGAGCCCGCGCCGTGAACCGCGACGACCAGCGGCCGCTTGCTTCGCGCGCCGAGTGGAATGGCGACGAGCCCGACGCCTCGCCCGCCGTCGTCGAGCGGCTGGAGCCAATCGCCGACGAGCATCGGCGGCTCCCGCGGGACCGCGGGCGTCGTGGGCGCGGCGCTCACGCTCACGGCCATTTCTGGTCGATCGTCGGAACGGCGGCAACCGGCTGCCAGAGGACCCGCGACGAGGCAACCGAGGAGGGCGATCGTTCGATGCACCAGAGCCTATCGGTCGTCCCTGACGTTCGTGACGATCGCCGACGGGCTTTCAAAGCGAACATCCCCGAGCCGCGCCTACGCCCTGAACTGCGTGTTGGGGTAAGAGGGAAGTAAGCGGTCCGCGGCGCGGCCCGTGGTAGATACCGAGGGCCGATTAGAGCAATTGCTCTATTCACGAGGATCGCCCATGAATCGCCTCTCCTGCGCCCGCTCGTCCCTCCTCGTCCTTTCCAGCGCTCTCGCCGCTCTGGCGGTCGCGTGCGGCAGCGCCGGCTCCTCGTCCGACGTCGCGGCGAGCCCCGACGCCCCGGGCGTGACGACCCCCGGCGTAGCGCCGGCTGCTCCTTCGCCGACGAGCCCCGCGGGACCGAGCGCCGACCCGACGGCGGACGCGGGTGCCGACGCCGCCGCCGCGTCGCGCGCGAAGTGCGGAGCGCCCCCGTACAACTGGCTGCCCGCCGCCACGATGAGCAACGTGCTCGAGAGCCTGGCGAAGGCCCCGCACACGCCGCTCGAGCTGAACTACGCGATCCTCCAGGCCAAGAACGACGGCGCGTTCAAGACCAGGCGCCTCGCGAAGCACGGTACGAAGAGCCGGCTCATCCGCTACCAGACGCAGGATCGCGGCAAGGCGATCGACGCGACGATGCTCATGGCGTACCCCGACGACAGCGACGCAAAGACGTATCCGATCCTCCTCGTCCTCCACGGGACGGCCGGCTTCACCGACAGCTGCGCGCCGTCGGGCGGCGTGGCCGAAGACTCGCTCGGCGGCTTCAGCAATGGCACGTCGTTGCTCCTCTCGCTGTTCGCCTCGTTCGGTTACATCGTCGTCGCGCCCGACTACATAGGCCTCAAGAGCCTGGGCGCGCCCACAGGCTTCTTGCATCCCTACCTCGTCGCCGAGCCGACGGCGATCGCGTCACTCGACGCCGTGCGCGCCGCGAAGAAGCAGCTGGCCGGATCGAACATCACCCCAGGTGACGTCGTCGTGGTGGGCGGCTCGCAGGGCGGTCACGGCGCAGCCTTCGTGAACCGGTTTCTCCCTCACTACGCGCCGGAGCTCGTCATCAAGGGCTCGGTGTGGGACGTTCCGCCCACCGACATCCTCGGTCAGGCGAAGCCCGCGCTCACGGCCTGGAAGAACGCGACGAAGAACCTGATCGCGCTCACGACGACCTACGAGTCCTGGTACGGCACAGCGACCACGGGCGGCCTCGCGTCGGCGTTCCTGCCTCCCTACGACACGTCGATCCCTGCGGCCCTCGCGACGAGCTGCTCGCCCTCGAGCGCGTTCACGAACGCCACGCGCGAGACGCTCTTCACGTCCAGCTTTCTCACCTCGGGCCAGCAGCCCGGCTTCGGCGGTCTCGCGCCGTGGGCTTGTTACCTCTCCGAGAACAGCCTTCCCACCACGTCGATCCCGAAGCAGGACTCCATCCCGAGCCTCTTCTTGATCGGTGAGAACGACGAGCTGGTCGACAACGTCGTCGAGCGCGCGAGCTTCCAGAAGCTCTGCACGCAGGGCCACGTCCTCTCGTTCCTCGAGTGCGCAGGCGCCTCTCACACGAAGCCGCTCTCGTACGCGCTCGATCAGTGGCTCGATTTCCTCGAGGACCGGCTCGGCGGTAAGCCCCTCAGCGGGACCTGCGTGCTCAAGCCGGCCGAGACGTGCACCAGCACGCCCTGATTCGAATCAGGCAAGCGTCCGCTCGGCGACCAGCGCCTCGAAGCGCTCGCGCTCTGCCGCGATGGTGGTGCGCTTCGAGCGCAGCCACGCGAAGACGAAGCCGAGGATGACGACGATCCCGCCGAAGCCCACCCCCGCGCGCCATGGCTCGGCACGATTGACGGACCAGTTCCGGGTTCACGATCGGATCGTCCGACCCGCCGGAGAAACCTTACCCACCTCTACCGATTTTCATCCGCAGCCGCTGCTGGCAGCGCGAATTTCCGTGCCCACGAGGACTATGCCGACGTCCGCGCGTTGGCCGTCGGGACACGTCGCACGCTGGCGACCGCCAGCAGGACGGCGGCGACACCGGGAGCGAGCACGCCGAGCTTTCCGAACGTGCCGCCCGAATGCAGGACGACGAACCCGAGCGACCACGCGACCGATCCGGTCAGCGTCCGGAGGAGCACCTCGCGGCGCGGGAGCCCTACAGCCTGGGCTTGCGCCGCGCCGAGCGCCGCGCCGAAGACGGCGCCGACGAGCCACGGCATCGACTGCACGTCGAGCAGGAGGACCGCAGCGAGCGCCGTCGCCGCCGCCGAGGCCGCCGCGAATCGCAGGCGCTTGCCGTCCATTGCGCGCAGCGTCCGTGCCTCGATCGCGCCGCCGATGAGCCCTGCGAGGACGCCACCAAGCGCCCGGCCGACGAGGGGGCTCACGAGAAAGCTGACCGCGCCACCGAGCGTGATGCCGACGAGAACGCCGAGCCACCAGCCGAGTGTCGCGCCGAGCGCGGCGACCGCCAGGCGACGCATCAGCGTGCTCCGGCGTGCTTGAAGTAGAGCTGCTTGTCGCCGCCTTCGCTCGCGACGAGGGCCGACTTGGTGCGGATCGTTCCGAGGCGCTCGAACGTCGCGTCTTCCTTCGTCGCGCGCGCCATCACGTCGTAGACGGCCGTGCCGGCGTCGATGCGCGTGAGGTCGAAGCGGAAGTCGTGCTGGTCGTTGTTGGGGAAGCGCGTCGCGACCGCGGCGTTCGCGCGGAGGACGATCTCGTACGGCGTCGACTGCTGCGCGCGCGGAACGTCCTTGCCGTCGGGCGACATCTCCCCGAGGTGCGTGATCGGCAGGTGGCTCGGGTCGGGCGTGACGGTCTCGAAGTACTCCTTCACGAGCCAGGGGACGTCCGGGTAGATGTGCCCGATGTCCTGCTGGAAGTAGTTCCAGTTGCTCTTGGGCACGCCACCGAAGTCGTGGATGGCGACGAAGTTCCGAGAGGGCTTGCCGTCGATCAGGAACTTCACGGACGCGCCGGGGATGAGGTTCGGTCCGCCCCCGGGCGCCATGCGGAGGATCAGCGGGATGGCATGGCCGCCGTTGGCGAGGAGACCGCTGTACGGAGCGTGACGGCTGACGCCGCGGAGCGTCGGTGTATCCGTGTAGTCTGCAGTGAACTCGGCCTCGCCCGCGACACCGAAGGGGTGGAAGATCTTCTTGCGACCTTCAGGCGCCTCGTCGCTCGTGAAGTTGAACGTGGGCTTCAGCGAGAAGATCGCGGGGATCGCGCGGATGTAGTACGCGAAACCGCCCGTCGGGAGCTTCGCGAGGCAGGCGCTCTGGCTGTCGTTCTTCTGGCAGTACTGACCCTTCGCGATCAGGTTCGCGAGGAGCTTCTGCTTGTCGACCGCGGAGCGTGAGTCGTAGTCGGCCGGAAGCTGCGCGCGATCGGCGGGCTTGCTCGGGACCGCCGTGAGCGCATCCTCGCCGGAGCCGGTGTCGACCGCTTCCTCCTCCTGGGGGGCGGCGCAGGCGGGAACGAGCGCGACGGCGGCGAGGAGGAGGGCGAGCCGGGAGAACGTCATGGGAGAATCTACGAGCACAGCCTGGTCCATGGCGTGACCTGACGATTCGCCGAAGATCGAGGGTGTCCTAGGGGCAAAATGTGGTTGGGTTGCCCACCTTGTGGGCTAACAATGGACCACCCTCAGCGCGAGGCGATCGGGACGGGAGCGCCGAGCTCCTCGAAGCTCGCGGCGCTGGCGGCGTCCGGTTCGCCGCGACGTGCCCTGCTAGGCTCGCCACCGATGTCCTGGTTCATGGCCACGATCTACGACCGGTTCATGCGCGACATGGAACGCGCCTGCGGCGACGCGTGGCGAAGCGAGCTGCTCAGCGAGCTGCGCGGAGACGTGCTCGAGATCGGCGCCGGGACGGGAACGAACCTCGAGCACTATCGCGACGTCGAGCGTCTCGTCCTCGCCGAGCCCGACCCGCACATGCGCCGCCGCCTCGCGGACAAGGTCGCGCAGGCGTCCGCGCGGGCCCGGACCGTCGAGCTCGTCACCTGGAGCGCAGAGCAGATCGAATGCGAGGCGCGCTCGTTCGACGCCGTCGTGTGCACCCTCGTGCTCTGCTCCGTTCGTGACGTGAGGCAGAGCCTCGACGAGATTCGCCGCGTCCTCAGGCCCGGGGGCAAGCTCGTCTTCCTCGAGCACGTCGCCGCAGAGGACCCGAGCCGCCTCGCGTGGCAACGGCGCACCGAGCCTCTGTGGAAGCTCGTCGCCGGCAACTGCCACACCTGTCGCGAGACCGCGCGGTCGATCGAAGAGGCGGGCTTCCGCTTCGAGCACATCACGCGCGAGAGCGCCCGGAAGGCGCTGCCGATCGTCAGGCCCACGATTCGCGGCGTCGCGATGGCTCCCTGATCGATCGGCTCGTCCCGCTCAGGGCTTGCCCTTGCCGGCGTCCGTCGCCGCCGAGCCGTCGCAGGTGCCCGCGCATGTCGTTCCCGCAGCGCACGCCTGCGATTGCTTGCCATTGCACTGGATCTGGCATGCCACGGTGCCTCCGCACTCGATCGAGCAGCCCGCGCTGCCCTGGCACTCGGCGGTGCAGCCGCCCTTCGGGCACTTGATCGTGCACGTGCTGTTACCCGTGCATCCGATCGTCGAGCCGGTGTCGAGCGTCACGTTGCAGGCGCTTCCGCCGCCGCAGGTGACGGTGCTGTTCGTGCCCGTCGACAGAGTGCACGTGCTCGTGCCCGTGCAGGTCGACGTGCAGTTCGAGCCGCAGCTCCCCTCGCAGTTCGACTGACCGGCGCAGTTGTTGGTGCACCCGGTGCCGCACGTGAGGTCACAGGTGTTCTTGGTCTCGCAGTTGAACGTGACGTTGTTCGGCGGCGCGACCCCGCCTCCGCCGTCGCTGCCGGCCCCGCCACCGCCGTCCGCCGTCGCGCCGCCGGTGGTGGCGCCGCCGAACGCGCACGTCCCGCCCGCCTTGCACGTGCACGTGGGGCCGCTGCAGTCGCAGTCGCCCGTGCAGCTCGGGCTCGGGATGCTCGCGCCGCCGTCGCTGCCACCGCAGCCCACCGCCGCGATGCCTCCGCTCATACCGACTGCGCCGAACGAGACGAGGAGCCACGACAGAGCTCGGTTGGTCATGATCCGATGGTGCCGGATAACGTCGAGCGCAGCCAGGACGTTGTCGTGGTGCGGCGTGCGTGCACGGAGGTCGAGACCGCGCCGTACATCAGGATCTCCGACCGATCCGCGAGATGCAACTCAGCGCGACCGCCTCACATCAGCTCCACGCCGTCCGCCACGAGCTCGAGCTTGGCCAGCGGATGACCCAGCTGGGCTTCGGCCTCCGCGCGGCATCCCTTCTTCTCGCCGGCACCGCCGCCCGCGGCATGCATGCCTTCGTCGGCGCACGCACCCTGCTCTTCGCTCTTCACGAGGGTCGCGAGGACGCGAGCCTTGCGGCCCGACGCGGTCTTCGGGACGAAGAACGCGTGCCCGGCCATCCGGATGTGCGCCTCGCCCGAGTCGTCCTTGATCTCCATCCAGCAGCCCATGTGTTGACAGACCGCCGTGACGGTTCCGGTCGTCGCGAACTTCTTGCCGACGAACGCGCTCGGGTTCTTGGCGACGTCGGAGAGAGCGACCTTCTGTGCGGATGCCTCGATCGGCGTACCGAGCCGGAGCGCGCCCTCGTCAGCCTTGGTGGGGGCTGGCGTGACGGCGGAAGGCGAGGGGGCCGGCGCCAACTTCGGCTCGGGATGAACCTCGGTCTCCTTGGGGCCGCTGTTGCACGCGGACAGCACGAGGAGGAGGAGCGGGGCGACGAACGAGGTGCCGGAGCGACGCATACCCTTCGATCTACCACTCTGCGCGCGAGGTCGCGAACCCGCGCCTCGCGCGCGCGTCTCCGTTGCGTCACTCACCCCTGAGTTACTTTCCCTGCTGGCGGAGAGGGAACGCCGTGCTAACGCATTGACCATCATGAAGCGGCTTCTTTTCCAGGCCTTCGTCGCATCCACGTCCGCGGCCGCCTTGCTCGCGCTCGGGGCCTGCGACCCCGACCTCGGCATCGTGAAGACGCCCGGCGAAGGGGGTCCCGCGGAGGCCGCCGCGACCGACGGGTCGATCGCCCAGCCCGAGATCGAGGCTGGCCCGACGACGGAGGGCGGCACGGACGACGGCGGCAGCGAGGCCGGCACCGTCACGCACGTCATCGACGGCACCAACGACTTCACGACGGGCGAGAAGCTCGCAACGAGCTCGCCGGGGTATGACGCCTACGTCTCGTGGGACGACAAGAAGGTCTACTTCGGCATGTCGGGAGGCGACATCGGCACCACGTCGTCGAGCAAGTGGGTGCTCATCTACGTCGACGGCGTTCCAGGCAACGCGGGCAGCGCGACGGGGATCTCGTACGACTGCGGCGGCACGTGCCTGGCGCAGACCGCGCACCTCCCGTTCAACGCGGGGTACCACCTGCGCTGGAAGGTCGATGGAAACTACACGAACCTCCAGAAGTGGAGCGGCGCTGCGTGGGCCGACGTCGGCCCGATCAGCACCGTCAATCGCAAGGGCACGTTCATGGAGCTGTCGGTGACGCGCGCGCTCCTCGGCTCGCCGACGAAGCTCAAGGTCCACATGAACATGCTCATCGAACAAAGCGGCGCCGAGTGGACGTACGCGGGGGTGCCCTCGACGTCGTTCTCTCCCGACGGCCCGAACCCCGCGACGTTCTCGAAGTACTACGAGTTCGATCTCGCCGACCTCGCGAAGGCGCCGAGCACGTACGCCCCGAAGTGAGCCCGCCCCCGATTTCGCGGAGAACCAGGTCACCGCCGCAGCGCTCGACGCCGGGCAACCGCAACAGAAACACGGCCTACAACCGGAAACGCAGCACGGCGTTGAAAGAGGTCGGTTCGCCGCCGCCGATGTCTTCGTTTGCCGAAAAGCTCTCGCCGAAGAATCGATGATACGTCATCTCGGCGCCGAGGCTGAGTCCGCGCGGAAGCGGCACTTGGAAGCCTACGCCGACCGGTACGCCGATTTCGCTGCTGCCGGTGAGCTCCGTGGTGGTGGACGAGCCACTCACCGACGTCGAATAGTAGCCGGGGCCGATGAAGAGATACGGCTGCACGTAGGGAGTGGGCGCCGTGAAACGCAGCTCAGCGGCGATGGCGTTCGTGAACAGGCCGCGGTGGCCCCCCGTGCTCACCGAATCGTCGGCGGAGTTGCGCATGCCGATGTAGTGCGCTTCGACCGCGAACCAGCTGGCGATTTCGACGCCGGCGCGCAATCCCCACGCGGGGCCGGTGTGCGTGACGGAGCCGGTGCCAGTGCCGAACCCAAACGGGTTGCCTTCGTTGAAGTGCGAGACGCCGAGGTCGATGCCGAGGACGAGGTGCGGATAGCTGCAGGGCCCCTCTTTCGGAGCGCACGAATCCGACTCTTGCGCGTGCGCGGTCGAGCTCGCGAGAAGAATGAGGGGAACGAGGGCCAAGGCTGCGAGGGCATTTTTCATGTGTATGGCAACGTCCGAAAAGGACGAAGGGCCCGTTGCAACTCGGAGGCCCAAGCGTCGGTCGCCCCTTTCCTCCCCGCATCAGCGATAGCGCCTGCGTTCGCGCGCACCACCGCCGCGCGTCAATACGCCCCAACCGACGCGCAAGACCCACGGCTCCCGTGCTGCGTCGCTCTCGCGCGCCACGTCGTGATGAATCCTGCGGCCGAAGCGCTACCGGCTAGAACGTCATCTGCGCTTGGATCTTGAGGACGTGGTCGTCCGGCATCGTCTCGAGGTTCTGCTGCCCCGTACGCAAGCGGATGCGCTCGTTGTAGATGTATCGCGAGTACTGGATGTAGAGCATCTCGCGCGTGAGGAAGCTCGTGAAGAACGCGAGCCGCGGCGAGAGGATGCGGAAGCTGTTCGCGCTGTCGTCGACGTCGAGGACGACGCGGTCGTAGCGTAGTGACGCGCTCATCCACTCGGTGATGCGGTAGCCGGCGTCCGCGCCCCACTTGAACGCCTTCTTGTCGTCGCGGTTCACGAGCGGGTCCGGGCTCGCCTGCTTGCTCTGCACGAACGTGTACACGCCGAAGAGGCTCGCGTTGAGGTCGCCGTTCCAGGGCAGCGGCGAGCCCTTGCCCGTCCAGCCCTTGTAGACGTCGGCGAGCGAGAGGTCGTACTGGAAGCCGACGTTCCAGAGTGACCCGGTACCGTTCTCGCTCGACTGGGTGCCGAGATAGTTCTCCGTGATGCCTCGGCCGCCGTACGAGTGCATCACCTCGATCGCCGGCGCCATGAACGTTGCCTGCTCTGCCGAGATGTACGACGTCGCGGCGTAGAGCTTGCCGGCGTAGTGCGTGTCGGCGCGGAGGTCGACGCCGACGATGCCCATCGACGCGTCGGTCAGCTGGCTCAGCGCTCGCTTGTCGCGCGCGTTCGAGTCGAAGATGTAGCCGCCGAGCTCCACCGTGCGCGCGTAGCTCGCGCCGATGCTTGCATAGTGCAACAACGTCAAGCCTTGATTGGCGCTGATGTCCTCGAGGTGCGTGCCGACGCCGTGCTGGAGCCAGAACGTGAGCTCGTCCTTCTCGAATTCGAGGCGGACGTTCTCGCCCATCTGGTGCGTGCGCGCGAAGATGTACGTGTCGTACTTGGGGAGGTGCCCGTAGCGCTCCCAGAAGGCGCCGCCCTTCACGCGTAGGCGCGCCTTGAAGTACGGGATGAAGTCGAGGTTCGTCCGGTAGGTGAGCCAGCCCTGGGAGATGCCGGGCTGCCGCGCGATGTCGGTCTTCGCGGCGTCCGAGTAGAGGCTGCCCTGGAACTGGATCGTCGCGGTGACCTTCTCGTTGCCGACGGAGAGATAGAGCTCGGTGAAGTCGGTCTCGTTGAGCGGCGTGTAGGCGAAGCCCGAGCGGTAGTAGTCGTCGTCGACGAGGAACGGCGTGCGGTAGTTGCTGCTGCCCTCGTTCGGCTTCGTGCTGCCCTCGGCGCGAGGCACCTTCGTGATGCGCATCGGCGCGCGAAAGTAGCCATGCATCGCGAAGCGGAGGCCTCGCTTCTCGTCGATCGGGATGCCCTCCAGGACGCCATCCTGCTTCGGCATGCCGGGGTAGAAGTCCTCGGGATACTGCGGGGCGAGGAGGCCGCGCTGCTCGTTCGCGTTCGGCGTCGCGCCGGCACCGGTGCCTGTCGCGCCTCCGGCCTGGCCGGGCTCGCGCGAAGGGACACCGGGCTGCGCGGGCTCGCCGGGCTGCGGCGGACCGACAGGCACCACGACGACCGTCGGCGGCGTGGGCTCGGCCTGCGCGGGCTGCGCCGCGGCCGGAGCGGGCTGGGCAGCCGGAGCCGCGGGCTGCGCCGCGCCAGGAACGGGCGACGTCGTCGACGGCTGCGCGGCGTGTGCGGTGCGCACGACGGGTGAGACGACGAGGCTCGCGAGCGCGGTCAGCGCTACGAGAGAGGCTCGCTTCACTTGCATGCCGGTACGGCCTTCGCCGGATGAAATCCGCTGTCGACGATCATCGCCTTCGCGTTGTCCTTCGTGACGAGGTGAACGCCGATGGCGAACGTCGGCGGCTTCACGTTGGGGAGCGTGCCCTCGAGCGGCTTGCCTTGGGAGAGCGCGAGCGCGACCTCGGCGGCCTTCTCGGCGAGCGGCTTGATGTCCTTCAGGACCTCGATCGTCTGCTTGCCGTCGCAGACCGAGTTGATGTTCGCCGCATCCGCGTCGGAGCCGGCGATGAAGATCTTCTTCGCGCCCAGGTTGCCGGCCTGGACGGCCTGCACCGCGCCGCGCGCCAAGCCGCTGTTGTTCGCGAGCACGGCCTGGATGTCGCCCTTGGTCTTGGCGATCGCGTCCTCCATCGTCTTGAGCGACTGCTCGGGCGACCACGAGTCGTGGTTGCGTTGAACCACGATCTTGATGTCGCCCTTGTCGATGAGAGGCTTGAGCACGCTCATGTAGCCGCGGTCGATTTCAGCGACGACCGAGTGGCCCGACTGACCGTCGAGCAGGACGTAGTTCCCCTTGCCTCCGGTGGCCTTCACCGCCTCTTCGGCCTCGATGACGCCGACCTTGAAGGCGTCGTGCGAGACGTAGACGTCGAGGTCGTCGCTCTTGATCGAACGATCGTAGGAGACGACCTTCGCGCCCTTGGCGTGCGCCTTCGATACGTACGAGGCGGCCGCCGTGCTGTCGGTCGGCTGGACGACGATGACCTTCGCGCCGCGCGAGAGTGCGTCCTCGAGCTGCGAGAGTTGCTTGCCGTTGTCGTTGTCAGCCGAGAGCGTGAAGGGCGCGAGGCCGAGCGCCGTCGCCTTCTCCTCGAAGTACTTCTTGTCCTTCTGGTAGCGCTCCTCCTGGAGCGTCGCGAGGAGGAAGGCCACCTTGGTCTTTCCCACGGAGGCGGCCGCGCCGCCTTCGCCGGTAGCGCCGCCGCCACCTGAAGAGGACTTGTCGCAGCCGGTGACGGCGAGCGAACCGAGGATGAACGAGGCGATGACGAAGGAACGCGAGAGCCGCATGACGAGTAACCTCTTACCGACCAAAGGGAGGATGTGTCGCATGAGTCATGCGACCTTCTTGGAGGAGAGAGCGTCGAGCATCGACGCGCCGAGCAGAATCTGACCCGTGATGATGAGCTGCCAGTTTGAGTTGACGCCCAGCATGTTCATACCGTTGGAGAGCGTCCCGAAGATGAGCGCACCGATGAGCGTGCCCACCATCGTTCCGCGCCCGCCCGTGAGGCTCGTGCCTCCGATGACGACGGCGGTGATGACGTGCAGCTCGCGCGTGAGGCCCATGTTTCCTGGGGTGACGCCATTGGTGCGCGCGGCGGCGACCATCCCGGCGAGCGCGGTGAGCACGCCGATCGCGAGATAGAGCGCGATCGTCACCTTCGCGACGGGCACGCCCGAGAGCCGCGCAGCCTCGCTGTTTCCTCCGATCGCGAACGCGTAACGACCGAGCCGCGTGCGGCGCAGGACGAGGGCGCCGATCGCCACAGCGAGCGCGGCGATCACGACGGGGACGGGCACACCGTCCTGGTAGATGACGGCAGAGAACGCGGCGGTGAGGGCGATCGCGCCGAGCTTCAGCGCGAGGAGCAGCGTGCCGGTGCTCGGGAGGCCGAGCGCGGCGCGGCGCGCCTTGCGCTTCATGACCAGAATGACCCCGAGCGCGGCGCCGAGCGCGCAGAGCGCGAGGGTCGTCGAGGGCGCGAGGCGGCCGCCGAGCTTCTGGAAGTCCTCGCCCATCGGGGAGAGGCCGCGCGCGTCGGAAATCACGAGGCCAATGCCGCGGTACGAGAGCAGGCCCGAGAGCGTGACGATGAACGGCGGGATCCCGAAGCGCGTGATGAGGAAGCCATGCCACGCGCCGAGCGTCCCGCAGACCGCGACCGCGGCGAGCACCGCGACCCACGCGGGCTGGTGCATGTCCATCTGGAGCTTCGCGGCGATGACGCCTGCGACGGCCATTCCCGAGCCGACCGAGAGATCGATCCCGCCGATCAGGATGACGAGCGTCATTCCGACGCCGACGATCACCAGCTCGGCGACCTGCGCCGTGAGGTTCGAGAAGTTCCCCGCGGAGAGGAAGGACTGGCGCGACTCGGGGTGGAGCGCGAGGAGCGTCCACATCGCGAGGAGGACGAAGACCGTGCGAAGCGCGCGCGCGGAGGCGATCTCGCGGAGGCCGGCCGGTGCGGGTGACTTGGCGGCGTCAGCGGTGGTCATGAGTGCAAACCCGTGGCGGCTGGCTCGGTGGCGGCGACGCGTGAGGC
>JANXVA010000622.1 GCA_025351875.1 Myxococcales bacterium
GCCGGCACCGACGCCGGCACCGACGCCGGCACCGGCGCAGGCTGCCGAGGCGCCGCTGATCCCCGTTGCTGCGCCCGAGTGGAAGCGCACGCCCGGCAAGACCTTCGCGCCGGTGACCGACGAGGCTGGTGACGCCAGCTCGTCGGACCACGACCCGCTGGGCACGCAGTCCGCGCCGCCGCCGCCCCCTCTGCGCAAGATGTCTCCGGCGATCCTCGGGGGAGTCGCGGTTCTCGCGCTGATCGGCGCCGGCCTCGCCCTCCGCGCGCTCCTCGGCGACACGCCCGCGCCGCCCACCACGACCGCGGCGACCGGACGTCCCTCGGCGGAGTCTCCGTCACCTGTCGTCACGGCGCCGACGGCGACGGCGACCGAGGCAACGAGCGCAGACCCGAAGGCCGAGGCCGAGGCGAAGGCGCGCGACCAGGCCGAAGCGAAGGCCAAGGCCGAAGCAGAGGCGAAGGCGCGCGACCAGGCCGCAGCGAGACCCTCGGAGCCGGCGACGACCGTCACGACGACGCCCCCGCCCCAGGGCGGAACGCCGCCGCCCGCGCGTCCGATGAACAGGCCGGCCGCTCCTGCGACGCCGCCCGGCCGCCCCAAGAAGCCCTACGAACCTTCGGGAATCTGAAGACTACGCCCATGGACCATCGCGTGTTCCTCCGCCGCTCGTTCGTCGTCGCGACGGCGCTCGCACTCTCGCTCGGCAGCGCGACGCTCGCGCATGCAGCTGGCGTCGAGCCGGCGAAGGCAACGCCCGCGCAGCGCGATCAGGCGCAGGCGCACTTCCTGAAGGGCCGCGATCTCTACAACGCGAAGCGCTACGACGCGGCGCTCGTGGAGCTCACCGCTTCGCTCGACGTCGTCGCGAGCCCGAACACGCGTCTCTACGTCGCTCGATGCCTGCGCGACATGGGTCGGCCTGCGGCGGCTCACGCCGAGCTTGGACGCACCATCACCGAGGCCAAGGAGAACGCGGGCACGGACAACCACTACGAGAAGGCTTCGCAGGCAGCGGAAGAGGAGCGCGCGCAGCTCGCTACGAAGGTCGGCTTCGTGGAGCTCCGCGTCACGCACTGGACTCCCGAGACCACCGTCAAGGTCGCGAATGAAAACGTGAAGCGTCCCGCATGGGACGCGCCCGTGGCGGTGACTCCGGGCCCAACCGAGGTCGTCGTCGAGACTCCGGGCCAGCCGCCGATCAAGAAGCAGGTCGACGTCGCTGCAGGGCAGCACCAGGTCGTGGCGGTCGATGCCAGCGGTGAAGCGCCCGCGGCCGCGCCGGAAGCGGAGCAACCCGCGCAGCCGACGCTTCGCCCCTATTTCTATGCGACGGCGGGGCTCGCCGTCGTTGGCCTCACGACGTTCATCGTCGCGGGCGCCATGGCGAACGGCACCTACTCGAAGCTGAAGGACGCGTGCGGCTCAGGCCCGTGCCCTCCGGGTCATCAGGACGACATCTCCTCGGGAAGGACGCAGCAGACGTTCGCGAACGTCGGCCTCGCGGTGTTCGTCATTGCCGGGGCCGCCAGCGTGACGCTCTTCTTCGTCGGCTCGCCGAAGAAGGCCTCGCCGGCAGCCGCGACCGCACGTCTCACGGCGGGTCCGTCCTGGGTCGGTCTTCAAGGAGCGTTCTAGAGATGCACGTCCTGCGAAGCAAACGCGCTGTCGGTGTCGCGCTCTCGATGATCGCCACCAGCTCGGTCGTCATCGCCTGCGCGAACGACTTCGATGCATTCGAGCCGAGCGCGGGGTCGAGCACGGACGGAGCCGTCGCGGCCGACGGCTCGTCGACCAACCCGGGGAACGACGGCTCGGTCACACCGACCGACGGCTCCACGGCGAAGGACGCCGCGCCCGTCGATTGCGCGCCAAAGGCCTCCTGCGGAACGACGCAGACCACCTGCAACGGCGCCTGCGATCAGACCCGCGCCACGTGCATCGCAGGTTGCCAGCCCGGCGGCCCTGGAAACAAGTGCAGGAACGACTGCGGCGGCGCACGCGACGGGTGCGCCTCGCAGTGCCACTCCACGTGCCTCGCTTGCGCGGGCTCGGGCTGCGGCTCGGTCTGCAATTGAAGCGGTCTCACTCGAACGCCTAGATCTCCCTCTCGCGATGCCGACGAGCGCAGGCTACATTCGGCGGCCGAGGAGAGCTGCATGGCGCACACGATCGAGATCGCAAAGTCGGGGAGAGCGGGCTGCCGGACATGCCGCCAGCCGATCGCGAAGGGCGACCTCCGCTTCGGCGAGGAGACGCCGAACCAGTTCGGCGAGCCGGGAGACACGTCGTACCGCTGGCACCACATGAAGTGCGCAGCGACCAAGCTGCCCGACGCGCTGCGCGAGACGCTCGCCACGTTCACGGGCGAGGTCGCCGAGCGCGAGGAGCTCGACAGGCTGATGGCCGAGGCCGAGGCGAACAAGCCGCCCCCCTTCCCCCACGCAGATCGTGCACCGACTG
>JANXVA010000665.1 GCA_025351875.1 Myxococcales bacterium
CGGACGCGCCTGCCCGCGGCGGGCTCGAGCCGGTGCGGGGCTCGTACACCTCGCGGATCGGCGGAATCGACCGGTATGCGCGGGGCGGCGGCGCCTTCGAGTCGGTAGCCTTCTCCATCACGGGCGGCGGTGGGACCGAGAAGCGGCTCTCCTTGGCGAGCTCGACGATCTCCGAAGGCCGCGGTCGTTCGAAGAGGCCGAGCAGCTCGATCTCTCCGCCCGCCATCCGCTCGTGAACCGCCTCTGCTCGAGCGACGAGCGCGCCCAGCTCGACGAGTGCCTTCGCATCCTCGAGGTCGAGGTCGCCGAGCACGCTCATGGTGAGCTGCGGAACCCCTCGCGACTGCCCCTCTCGAAACACGACGTCGCCGTGGGTGGGGGCGCTGCTCGACGACCGACCTGCCCACGCCCAGCGGAGGATGCGGTCGTCCGGGGCATAGGTCGCGAGCACCTCTCCGTAAAGGCGCGCGACGACGTCGCCACCCCGCTTCTGGAAGGTCGCGACGCGCGAGACCGTGTCGAACTCCATCTCCTCGCCGCGCGCGGCATGCTCCTCGCGCCGCTCGGACAGGCGACGGAGGTCGCGCTGGAGCAGGAACGCAAAGCGGCGCGTTGCCTCGTCGAGCGGCATGGGGACTCCGTGATTCTACCCACGTCGGCCCAAGTTCTTGTAGGGTAAGCCGCGTAAGGAGATTCGCCGATGGCTCTTTTGCTCTCGCGGCCGCGCCGCACCCTCTTCGCGCTCGCCGTCTTCAGCTGCATGCCGCTCCTGGTCGCATGCCCGAAGAAGGAGACGCCCGTTGCGGACGCCGCACCGCCTCCGCCCCCCGAGCCCGAGGCGAGCACCGTCGTCCTCACGCCCCTCGAGGACGACGCGGGCGCCGACGCCGATGCCGCAGAGGCCGGCAAGAAGTTCACCGGGACCGGCGTTTCCACGAACGTCGCACGCCTCCGCCAGTGCTGCGGGCAGCTCCGTACGCAGGCCAAGGCCATGGGCGCCTCGCCCGAGGCCGGCTTCCTCGTCGGCGCAGCCGCGCAGTGCGACGGCCTCGCCGCGCAGGCAGGCCCGGGGGCAAACGCTCCCGAGCTCGGCATCCTCAAGGGGGCGCTCGCCGGCCGTAACCTGCCGCCGATCTGCGCCGGGTTCTGAGCGCACGCCCATGAAGCCGCGCGCGACCCCGAGCGTCTCGTCCCGTCGTCCGCCTTCGCTGAAGAAGACCCTCTTCGCGATCGCTGTCTTCGGTGCCCTGCCTCTCGCGGTCGCCTGCGGTGAGAAGAAGCCTGTGATCGTCGACGCCGGCCTCGTGGCGACGACGCCAGCTGCCGTCGACGCGATGGTCATCCTCGACGAGGTCGACGCCGCCGACGCGGCCGACGCGGCCGACGCCGCACCGCCGAAGAAACCTGGCGTTGCGGTGAACACGAACGTCGCTCGCCTCAAGCAGTGCTGCGGTCAGCTCCGCATCCAGGCGAAGGCCCTGGGAGTGTCGCCCGAGGCGGGGATGTTCCTCGCCGCCGCCGCCCAGTGCGACGGCCTCGCCGCGCAGGCAGGTGGCTCCGGCGCCGCGCCCGAGCTCGGCGCGCTCAAGGGCGCCCTCGCCGGCCGTAACGTGCCGCCGGTCTGCGCCGGCTTCTGACTCGCTCGCTCACGTGAAGTGATCGAAGCCTCGCGGCTCGACGTCGACGACCGTGCCTTGCGTGGTCCTCGTCCGCACGCGCGCGCCGTCGTCGTGCACCTCCACGGCTCCGATCCGCGCGAAGCCAGGTAGCGCGCGCGGGCTCGCCACGAGCAGTGCGTAGTCCTCCCCGCCATGGAGCGCGTGCTCCGCCGGATCGTCCCCGAGGGCCGCTGCTCCCGCGGTCAGCGCGGCGCCGCCGGCCGCCAGCACCGAGGCGAGATCGAGCACGAGGCGCACCCCGCTCGCCTCCGCGAGCTGCCAGGCGTCGTGCGCGAGGCCGTCGGAGACGTCGATCGCCGCATGAGCGGCTCCCGCGAGGGCGCGCCCTTCGGCGATCCGCGCGACCGGCCGTCGCCATGCCTGGAGACAGGCTTCGGCGCCCGGACTGCGTGCACTTTGCACATTCTTGACGAGGAGCGCGAGGCCGACCCCCGCGAGCCCCACCGGGCCGGCGAGCCAGAGCCCGTCGCCGGGGCGCGCGCCGCTCCGAAGCACCGGCTGGGCAGCGCGACCCAGCAATGTGGTCGTGATCGACGTCTCCGTTCCACGGGCCAGGTTGCCGCCCACGACGGCAGCGCCGACAGCGGCCGCTGCCGCAGCCTGGCCGCGCGCCAGCGCGGCGAGCGCCTCGTCATCGACCGCCGGCGCGAGCACGAGCGCTGACAGCGCCGCCACGGGCTCGGCGCCCATCGCCGCGAGGTCGCTCGCCGCCGCCATGAAGCTGCGCCAGCCGATGTCCTCCCACGACGCCCAGTCGGTACGGAAGTGCGTGCCTTCGACCTGGGCATCGACGGTCCACACGAGGAGCTTCGGGTCGGAGCCGCCGAGCATCTCGAGCACGGCGGCGTCGTCGCCGATTCCGACGCGCACTCCCGCGCCCGTTGACGGTGCGCCGAAGCGGGCCCTCAGCGCGGCGACCCGCGCGAGCTCGCTCGACGTGCTCACGTCCGATCCGCAGGAGGGAGACGCGAGGGAAGCGTGCGACGCGCCTGAGCCGACGGCAGCGTGACCGTGAACACGGTCCCGCCCGGCTCGTTGGCCGAGATCACGACGGTTCCGCCGTGCGCCTCGACGATGCGCTTCACGATCGACAGGCCGAGGCCAGTGCCGCCGTACTCGCGTGTCGACGACGAATCGACCTGGTAGAACGCGTCGAAGACCTTGTTTCGCTCGGCGCTGGGGATGCCGATGCCCGTGTCCGAGACCGTCACCACGACGACGCGTCGAACGGGAGCGAGCAGGACGGCGCCGCCCTCGTCGTCGTCATCCGAAGCGCCCCCGTCGGCGACTCGCGCGCGGATGGTCACGGTGCCGCCCTTCGGCGTGAACTTCACGGCGTTGTCCGCGAGGTTCACGAACACCTGCCGCAGACGCTCGGCATCCGCGGCGAGCTCGCACGCCACGCCGTCGTCGTCGAGCACGAGCTCGACGCCCTTCTTCTTCGCGACGGGCGCGACGGTGGAGATGACCTCCTGGAGCGTCGGCGCGATCTGCATCGACGCCTGCCGGAGCGACATCGTTCCGCTATCGAGCTTCGACAGGTCGAGGAGGCCCATGATGAGCCCGAGCAGCTGCTCGCCCTTGCCGTGGATCGTGCCGACGAAGTCCGCCTGCTCCTTCGAGAGCGGCCCGGCGATCCCCTCGGCGAGCATCTCGCTGTAGCCGATGATCGACGTGAGCGGAGTCCGCAGCTCGTGGCTCACGGTGCCGAGGAAATCCGACTTGAGGCGATCGAGCTCCTTGAGCTTCGAGTGCGCTTGCTCGAGCCGCTGGGTCTTCTCCTCGAGCGCGCGATAGCTCTCGCGCACGCTGTAGAGGTGCAGCTTGCTGGTGACGTAAGCCTTGTGGCTACTGAAGATGATGAGCTCGAGCGTCGTCTTGAGGTGATGCGCGATACGCCCGAGCGCCTCCGGCTTCACGCGTGCGACCGCCGAGAGTCGCGTCGTCGACTGGATGACGTCGAGCTTCGGCACGGTGCGGGCGAGCGTCTCCGGCGGCTCGCGGAGGCCCGCGGGAGCGTACGGTCCGAGCACGATGCGGCCGATGCGACGACCTTCGTAGTCGAGGGAGACGATCCGGTACGCGAGCCCGGTAAAACAGGCATGAACGACGTCTCCGTCGTCGCCCGGGTCGACGCTCTTCGCGGCGCTCACCGTCGCTCCGCACGCGACGCGGCCCTGCGAGCTGTCGTTGACGAGCCCGCAGATGTCGAGGTCGCTCGCGACGTTCGCGAGGAGCGCGCCGTCCGCGGAGTAGACGCGCACGCCGATGCCGAACAGCGACTGCATCGAGCGGCACATCTCGACGAGCGCCTCGCGATCGATGACCTCCTCGAGACGAACGGGAACGTCTCCGACGACGTCGAGGGCGTTGCCGCTGCCGTGCGTGGACTTCTGCGCGGTCACCGTACGGTCCCTCCGGAGGGCGGCGTGCCTGGCATTCGTGCACCTCCGATGAACGCCGAGGCGAGCGCCGTCGCCTGCCCCGCGTGGCCGAGGCTCGCAGCCGCCATGGCGAGGAAGGCCTCCGGCCGTAGGCCGAGCTTGTCCTTCAGGTCATGCTCCTCGTCGAGGCGCTTCCACGTGCGGTCGAGGAGACCGAAGAAGCTCTCGAGGACGCCCTCCCCGGTCACGGCGCACGCCTTCATGACGGGCTCCTTGCCGCGCTGGGCGAGCTCGTCGATCTCGACGTCGGTGCGGATGTTCGGGAGATCGCGCTTGTTGAACTGGATGACGAGCGGCACCTGCGAGATCGAGCGACCTAGCTCCTTCAAGTTCGCGCGGAGGTCGAGGAACGACGCGGCGTTGTTCTCGGTCTCGGCGAGCTGCGAGTCGGCAACGAACACGATGCCGTCCGCGCCCTGGAGGACGAGGCGCCGCGTCGAAGCGTGGACGACCTGGCCGGGGACTGTGAAGACCTTCACCCGGAGGTTCATGCTGCCGTGCTCGCTGTCCGCCTTGAAGACGAGAGGCAGCATGTCGAAGAACAGCGTGCGGTCGTCCTTCGTCTCGAGCGTCATCAGGCGCCCGCGGCTCTTCTCCTGCACGAGCTGGTGCAGCGCCTTCAGGTTGGTGGTCTTCCCACTGAGCGCAGGCCCGTAGTAGACGAGCTTGATCGCGACTTCACGGGCGGCGAAGTTGAGCTGCACAGACCGACTTTCAGGAGGGCGTGTCGTGTGATCCACACGACGGGTGACGGCTTCAGCGTATCATGAGGCCGTGCTGAAAGAAGGCGACAAGGTCCCCGCGGCTCTGCTTCGTACCTCGTTCGAAGCGCTCCTCCCGACGCCGCGCGGTGAGGCTGGTAGGACCGTCTCGCTGGGAGAGCTGGCCCCCGCGGACAGAACGCTCGTGCTTTTCTTCTACCCCAAGGACAGCACCCCCGGATGCACCCGTGAGGCGCAGGGATTCACCGCGCAGAAGAAGGCGATCGAGAAGGCGGGCGGCGTCGTCGTCGGCGTCTCCCGCGACTCGGTGAAGACCCACTGCTCGTTCCGCGACAAGTTCGGCGTCGCCGTCCCGCTCGTCTCCGACCCCGAGCGGTTGCTCCACGAGGGGTTCGGCGCCTGGGGCGAGAAGACGATGTACGGAAAGAAGGTGCTCGGTGCGATCCGCAGCACGTTCCTCATCAAGGGCGGCGTGGTCGTCAAGGTGTGGCCGAGCGTCAAGGTCGACGGGCACGTCGACGCCGTGCTTGCCGCGCTGAACGGCAAGTCGACGGACGCGGACATGAAGACGGCCCCCGCGAACGCGAAGAAGACTCCCGCGCCCAAGAAGGCGGCGAGCGCAAAGGCAAAGGCAAAGAGCAGGTGAGCGGCGCCGACGACGTCACCGTCGTCTGGGTAGCACCGGACGGCGGCTCGGTCCGCTCGACCCCCGGTGACGGCCACGACGACGCCACGCGCGCCGTCCTCGAGTGGGCACGAGCCCGCGGGCTTCGTGTCCGCCCCGCGATCGAGAGCTCGCGCGGAGGCCTCGAGAACACCGACCTCACGATCGCGGATCGCGTCGAAAGAGAGCTCGATCGTGCGCGAGAGGCCACCGCCGCGCTCGACGCCGACGTCGCCGAGCGTGCGCTCGCGCGCGCCGAGACGCTCCTCCGCGAGCATCCGGAGCTCCCGCAAGCGGCGTGGCTCCGCGCCGAGGTTCATCGCAGCTGGGCTGCTCGGTGGACGCGCGTCGAGCCTCGCGATGATCATCGCGCGCAGGTCGCATGGCAGGACGCGGACGCGCTCGACGGAGGGCGGGCGGCCGGGATCGGCGAGGTGGCATTCCCGCTGCGCCCGCGCATCGCGGCCACGCTCGCGATCCAGGGCGTGTCATCCCAGCGCGTCGTCGCGCGGCTCGACGGCAACGAGCTCTCGGCGTCGTCGTCGAGCACGGGCACCACGACGTACACGCTCGACGTCGCCCCCACCGAACACCAGATCGTGGTGACCGTCGACGGCGAGACGCTGTTCGCTTCCTGGGTCGCGATCCCCGACGCCCCGGCCAGCCCGCCGGTGATCACGGTCCGCGTCAGCAGCGAGAGCGCCTGCGCGGCATCGTCGTTCGGCGGGGTCTCGGCCGATGGCGCAGGCGGCGTCCGCGCGGCCGGCGTCGGCTGCGACCACTGGATCGCGGCGATGCCCACCGAGCGGCCCGGCGCGGTGCTCATCGCGCGGTGCGAGCGCGCGGGGTGCGGCCCGTTGCTCGAGTGGCGCGTGTCGGGCGGCCTCGATGCGACGGCGGGCGTCGCTCCGCCGCACGCGCGGCGCGGTGGTGCGTGGCCGGCGTGGGCGACGTGGACGGCCCTCGGCGTTGGCGCCGTCGCCGCCACGACCATCACCTTGATCGCGACCGGCGTCTTCGAATCCCGACCTACGGAGCAGCGCTTCGTCGCAGGCGGCGTCCGGGTCGAGTGATTTTTTTGCGCGTGCGCGGCCCTCGCCCGGAAGAATCGCGCGAGGCGGGCTGTACAACTCCACGAGGGCGGTTCGGCCCGGGACGGTAAGCGGGTCGCCCGCATCCCCGACCCGTGCGTCCCGCGGCAGAGCTCTCCCTCGATTCGTTGCAACCCCGAACCAAGTCCGTGGAGGTCTCCGCGAAGGTAGCTCCCAACGTTCGTTCGTAGTCAGTAACCCCAACGAGGCTCCCGGCGCGGTCCCAAGCGCGTCCGGGAGCCTTCTCCTTTTTGTGCCGTGATCCCGAGGTGTTCGTTCTGTTTGCCGCAGGTCGAAATCCGCCGCATCGCGCGTTGCGGACGACCCTGGCGACGCTTACCCTGTTCGGAGAGGTTTCAATGGCCAACGCCCCCGCACTCGACTTCAACGCCTTCGTCACACGAAAGAAGGCCGAGCGCGCCGACGGCGCCATGGAAGGCGAGCACGACTACTCCTACATCCTGGACCGTCAGACCCGGGCGACGTTCGACTCCGCCAAGCCGATCGAGCTCGCCATCGCCAGCGCCGTCCGCGTGTTCAAGGAGCGGGAGAAAGGCAACCTCCTGGGCCATGCCGTCAAGGTCTCGAGCCGCCAGTTCGGCCGCATCCACGGGATCGCACGGGAGTGCTCGCAGACGCTCGGGATCTCCCCGCCCGAGGTCTACATCACGAGCAGCCCGGTCCTGAACGCCGGCACGTATGGCACGAACGAGGAGTCGTTCATCGTCATCCACTCTGCGCTCGTCGACCACTACACGGACGAGGAGCTGCGCTTTGTCATCGGCCACGAGTGCGGCCACATCCACAACTCCCACGTCGTCTACCTGACGACCCTCCATTTTCTCCACCTCGTCGCGCGGGCGTACCTCGGCGCGCTCGTGATGCCCGCGATCATCCCGCTCATGGCCTGGTCACGCCGCGCCGAGATCACGTGCGACCGCGCCGGCATGCTCTGCTCGAAGGACACGCACGTCGCCGCGCGCGCCCTCACGAAGCTCGTGGTCGGTTCGAAGAAGCTCTACGAGGAGTTCAACCTCGACGCGTTCCTCGAGCAGTACGACGAGGGCAAGGAGGGCATCGGCCGCTACATGGAGGCCCTCGCCTCGCACCCGTTCCTCCCGAAGCGTGTCCTCGCGATGCGCGTGTTCGCGGAGAGCGGTCTCTACCTGAAGCACGCCGCATCGAGCAACACGCCGACCGGCCTCTCGATGACCGAGGTCGACGACCGCGTGAAGGGCCTGCTCAAGGGCGACGCGTAAGCGTCCACTCATCAATCCACGGCAGAACGGCAAAGAGGAAAAGCACAGATGCTCGAAGGATTTCGTGAGCGGAAGCTCGACGTGACGGTGGCGCTGCAGGAGCTCTCGGACATCGCAGGCGGCCTCGGGGCCAAGAGCCTGAAGGAGCGGCTCGATCGCGA
>JANXVA010000702.1 GCA_025351875.1 Myxococcales bacterium
GCGGGCGACGCGCGCGCGGCCTTCGTGCTCGACGCACTCGTCGCGACAAGGACCCTGACGACGACCGGCATCGCCCAGCAGGTCGCGCCCAACGCCCTGTCGCTTACCCACTGGGATCGCCTCCTCGACGGCGAGGTCTACGCCTCGAGCACCAGGCTCGATTGGCGTACCCTCTTGAAGCGCACCTTCGACATCGACCTTCGGGCGTTCGACGAGTCCGGCTTCGTCGTCGGTAACGGGACGACGGGCACCGCAGGCAAGCCGGGGCAGGGCGGCGGCGGTGGGGGTGGCTCGCGATACTGGAACGGGACGGCGAGCTCGCCGAACGATGGCAGTACGTGTCACCGCTCGTCGACGGGTGGCAGCGGTGGAGGCGGCGGCTGCCCCGGCCAGACCGCAAAGCCCGGCACCGGCGGTGGTGCGAGCCTCGGTGTGGTCGTCTTCGGAGGCGACGTTCACATCGAGCGCTCTCGCATCGAGACGTCCGCGGCGGGGCGCGCGGGCCGTGGCTACTTCGGCGGCAACGGAGGATCTCCGGAGCGGGCGGTGTCGCGGCGACGCTCTCTGGCAAGGGCGGCGACGGCGGACGCGGAGGGACGGCGGGGTTCAGCGGACACGGCGCTCCCGGCCCTTCCATCGCGCTCGCTTTCAAGGGGCCGAAGCCCGCGCTCGACGCGGTCGATCTCGCGCCGGCCGCCGGCGGAGCCGGATGGCCCGAGTCGACGGAGATGGACGGCACGCGCGTGAAGCTGCTGCCGGCGGTCGTCGGTGACTCGAAGGCGGAGCACGAGATCAAGCCATGACCGATCGCCGCCTTCGACCTCCCGTTCTTTGGTCCTCTCGCTCTCGACGTCCGTTGCTGTCGTGGCCGGCTTCGTCGGGGCTTGCACGGGCGATGACCCCGTTCTGAACGCCGGTCCTGCCGCCGACGCCGGCGGAACGAATGGAGACGTCGACGAGGCCGCCGTCGATGCCGGCGATCGCCCGTGCGACCCGGCGAAGGATTTCGACCCGCCGGCCCCGGTGGGCGGTCTCGCGACGACCGAGTACGCCGAATCGACCGCGAGGTTCTCGCCGGACGAGCGCATCGTGTATTTTACACGCACTGACTCCGTGGATGGCAGCTCGGACCTTGCCTCCTACCTCTACACGGCGAGTCGAGCGGCGACGACGCTGGCGTTCGACGCGCCGCGGCTCATGGCGGAGCTCAGCGGCGAGGGCATCGACGACTCTCCGACCGTCACCGCCGATGGCGCGGGCTTCTTCTTCGCGCGCCCAACCATACCGGGCGGGGTCTTCAAGACGACCGGGAAAGGCGCCTCCCTTCGCCACGGCGGAGCTGCTTCCCGGGCTGACCGACGTCCTCACGAATCCGGGCGGCGTCCGCTTCTTCTCGCCGTATGTTCTTCCAGACGGAAGCGCGCTCTACGTCGCGAAGCAGACCACCGACGCACCAGGGCGCCGCTTCATCCATCGCGCGGGCAGGGGCACTGGCGCTTACGACGACGTGCAGGCGGTTACGGGGCTCGGCGCGGACGCCAACGACGACGATAATCCAGTCATCACTGCCGACGAGCTGACTCTCTACTGGGCTTCGGTACGCGGAGCCGTCGCCACGAGCGACATCTACGAGGCAACCCGGACGGACGCGAAGTCGCCGTTCTCCGGTGTGCGTCGAGTCGGCTCGCTGAGCGCGCCGGCGCGCGACGAGAGGCCCACGTTCGTCTCGGCCGATGGGTGTCGGCTCTACTACTCGTCGTCAACCCGACCGATCAAGGCGGGATCGGTCAGCGACATCTTCGTCGCGACCAAGCCGAAGTAGCGCCGCCGCGCGGCCGCTTCATGAAGTGGGTTGCGGGGGGCGCCCCGCAACCGTCCAGAAACGGTGCCCTGTGGGGACTCGTGGGTTACCCTTTGCCGGCTTTCGGCATGGAGCCGGGGCACGTTTGTCGGCAACCGCGTTTTTTTCCGCAACTCCCGATGTCGAAGGCCGATGGAGATTCTCGCGCGCGTGGAGCGGCCGGTGGCGGTCGTGATGCGGCGTCCCCTTCTGGCGCTTCAGGCGCGGAGTCCAAGAACGTGAAGCCCGCAGCGTCGACGATCCAGGACGACATTCCGCCGGTGCACGTGCTCGTGGCGGCGGAGCAGCAGGACCGCAAGGAGACCGAGGCTCTGCTCTCGGGCTTCGACCGTCCGGGCCGTGGTCCGAAGGCGCCGCCGAGGGAGCGTGACTTCGTCGACTACTACGCGAAGAAGCCGGGCGGCGGCGCGAGCAGCGGCTCGTTGCGAGCGGCGTCGGGCGCGGGTGCGGGTGCCGCGGCGGGCGGTGGGGCCGGCGTGAGCGCGAAGGCGCGTGACGAGTCGACGGTGATCGTCCGGCGCAAGGGTGATGGCGCGCCGGCGTGGTTGGTGTGGGGTGGAGCGGCGGTGCTGATGCTCCTCGTCGGTGGGCTGGTCGCGTATGTGGCGACGTCGGATGGGCGTCCGGTGGCGGCGACGCCGACGGCTCCGAGCGCGGCGAGCGCGGCGAGCGCGGCGACCACGCTGACGGCGGCGACGTCTCCGAAGCCGAGCGTGGCGGACGAGAACATTCCGCCGCCGAGCGTGGTGGCGCCGAGCGTGGTGGCCGAGGCGCCGAGTGCGGGCGCGGTCGAGGCGGCGCCGGCGGTTGCGCCGCGGGGCTCGGCGAAGCGTGAGGCGCGTGGGGTGCCGAGCGGCGCGACGCCGACGACGACGACGCCTGCGGAGACGGCGGCGCCGATGCCGCGAGCAACGAGTACGGCGGCGGCCCCGAAGGGTTCGCCGCGAGAAGACTTCATTCGCGACCTGTGATGGACGGAGAGACGATGCGACGACACGTCCTGCTTGCTTGTTTGACGGTAGCGCTGGCAGTGCCTGTATTTCCGGGCGTTGCGCATGCGGATGATGCGGCGGTAGTGGAAGCGAAGGCGCGTTTCGAGGAAGGCCTGGAGCTCGCGGATGCCGGCAAGGCGGAGCCGGCGCGCCTGAAATTCCAGCAGGCGTGGGCAGTCTTCAAGGCGCCGGCGGTGCTCTACAACCTGGCGCGTGCGGAGCAGCTCACCGGCCACGACCTCGAG
>JANXVA010000756.1 GCA_025351875.1 Myxococcales bacterium
CCATCCGCGCCAACATCGCCGAGTACGGCTGGCATGTCGCG
The DNA here is from genome assembly GCA_025351875.1 of Myxococcales bacterium. Classification (GTDB taxonomy): domain Bacteria; phylum Myxococcota_A; class Polyangia; order Polyangiales; family Polyangiaceae; genus Labilithrix. The sequence goes on from JANXVA010000756.1 coordinate 42, forward strand.
CAGGTCTTCTCGGAGGACAACAGCTACCCGCCGTTCGCGTACACCATCGGCCTCGAGGAGAAGTTCGATCACCCAGAGGTCGTGATCTTCGGCCTCAACAACGATCTAGATTTCATGCACCAAGTGTTGAACGGGATCGGCGCGCGCGTGCGCAAGGGCGAGCGCTTCCTTCATGGGAGCGTGAAGAAAAAGATCCTGCCGGGCTACTCGTGTGCGTTCGCGCGCTTCCCGAAGAGCGCGTTCGACGATCACCTCGGGCGCGCGATCGATCACTACGACGGCAAGTTCCGCTGCGTGCAATGCATCTGGCCCGACCCGAAGAAGAAGCTGCCGTGGGATCCGCGCGTGATGTTGCCGATCCTCTCGCGCGCGCCTGTTTTCCTGCGCCCGAACGCAGGATCACGCGATCCGAAGTGGCCGTTCGACGAGTCGCACAGTCGCCTCGTCTTCGTCACGCGACAGGTCGTTACAGGTGAGGAGCCGATCCGCTTCGGTGGCCGCTTCGCAGGAACTGGAGAGTGGCAGTTCGTCTGCAACACCACGAGCGATCCGAAGGATCTGCTCCTCTCGACGCTTGGCTGGGCACTCGATCACGACCCGAGCGTCGGATCGATCGCAGACTTGCAAGCAGGGCAGTGCGCTGAGCGCAAGGCCGCGAACAAGCCTTGGAAGCGCGGCTCCATGCTCGATGACTGATGAGCGAGCTACGGCGCTCCGCACGCCAGCCAGTCGGCCAGTTTGTCGCGTTCGGACCTCGGCGGATCGTCGGGGCCAGGTGGCATGAACGTGTTGTCTGCGGCGGCGTTCGCGTAGATGCGATCCTTGCTCGCGCGGACCGACTCGACTGTGGTGAAGGAGCGCGAGCTGTATCCGTTCGGTCCCCCGTGGCAGCTCACGCAGTAGGCGTTGATGAACTGCTTACCGAAGTTGTCGTAGGTGAGCGTCGTGCCGCTCGGCGGACACGCGTGTTGATCGATCGTGTCGGCGCCGCTGCAGGCGATGGCCGAGATCACGAGGACTGGGACGATGAGCAGGTGCCTCACAACAGGAAATCCAATCCGACGCCGAGGTCGAGGCCTACGTAGAAGTGAGGACCCAAGACATCCGGGAACCAAGTCCCCGTCGCGTTCGCGAGCATCAGCCAAGTGACCTTGCCGCTCGAGTCTCTGCGGAAGGGGATCTCCGTGCCGAGGCTCAGACCTCCGCCCGCGCGATGTCGGATCCCCGACCCGATGCCGAGCACGACACCTGCGGGCGCGTTCTCCACGGACACGAGCCCCTCTTCGTGTTGATGAAGGATGAAGAGGCGCGCGTATGGATGCACCACGCGAAGGGGGACATAGCCCGTCACTCCGAACGAGAGCCCGGTGTTGAGTCGCCGATCGATGCCCGCGAGCTCCTCCCAGCCCTGAAAATCGATGGCGAACACGTGCGCGAAGCGCGAGCCGAGCCGCAGCGTGCCTCCTGCGCCGAAGTCTCCGCGCCATGTCGACGCGAAGGTCGTCGCCCCCGCAGCCAGCTCGAGCTCGACAGGGACCGCACGGGCTTGCCGCGCCAGCACTGTCAGCGCGATGAACGAAGCAACTCTCACGAAACCCGAACGCATCATCGGCTCAGTTGCACATGCTCTTGTGGCGTTCAAGTCACTGAGGTTTGACGGCTCGGCTTGACAGGAGGCCTCCTGCGCGTATCTTTCGCGCCCCCGCCGGCACTACGCCGTCAGGGCCCGCACGGGTGACCGGCGGGAAACTCCACACGCATTCCAGCGCAAATCCTCGTCCGGTGCGGCCAAGTTTCTTCTGAAACGAAGCCGCTGGCGTAGGAAGGAATGCGGAGGCTCCAACCGAAAGGAACGCGCACCCAATGACCCAGACTGCAGATCTGCCCAAGCTCCCGGGCGACTTTCCGCTCCCCATCAAGACGCTGCTAGACGCAGGCGTTCACTTCGGCCACCAGACCAAGCGCTGGAACCCGAAGATGCGGCCGTATATCTACGGCGCCCGCAACGGCATCCACATCATCGACCTCGACCAGACGGCGCGCCTCTTTCAGCGTGCGTTCAACTTCGTTCAAGAGACGGTCGCCCGCGGCGGCCACCTCCTCTTCATCGGCACGAAGCGTCAGGCCCAGGAAATCGTCCAGGAAGAAGCCCTCCGGTCGGGTTCGTACTTCGTCGTGAATCGCTGGCTCGGCGGCACGCTGACGAACTTCCGCACCATCAAGCAGGGCCTCGACCGCATGCGCCAGCTCGAGCGCATGAAGGAAGACGGCACGTACCTCCAGCTTCCGAAGAAGGAGGTCTCTCGCCTCGAGAAGGAGCGCGAGCGCTTCGAGAAGTACGTCGGCGGTCTGAAGAACATGGGCTCGCTTCCGGCGGCCGTCTTCATCATCGACCCCGCCATGGAGCAGATCGCCGTCAGCGAGGCGAAGAAGCTCTCAATCCCGATCATCGCGATCACGGACACGAACTGCGATCCGGATCAGGTCGACTACGTCATCCCCGGCAACGACGACGCGATCCGCTCCATCCGCCTCATCACGCAGCGCATCGCCGACGCCGTCGTCGAGGGTACGCAGCGGCGCAAGGATCACTCGAACCGCGACGACGAGCGCACGGGCGGCGGTGGTGGTGGTGGTGGTGGTGGCCGTGGCCGGCCGCAGGCAGACGTGCAGTATGCACGCGGCCGTGCTCCGGCGCCGGCTGACGTCCCGGCACCCGCCGCCGATGCGCCCGCGGCACCCGCCGCCGGTACTCCCGAAAACCAGCCTTCCTGAAAGTAGAGAGAAGCACCATGGCTGCGATCAGTCCCGCACAGATCAAAGAGCTCCGTGAGCGCACCGCAGCCGGCATGTCCGATTGCAAGAACGCCCTCGTGGAAGCCGAAGGCGACATCGAAAAGGCTGTCGAAGTCATCCTGAAGAAGGGCCTCGTGAAGGCTGCTGCTCGCGCCGGCAAGATTGCCGCCGAGGGCGAGGTCTCCACGTGGGTGAGTGCGGATGGCGCGAAGGGCGTGATCGTCGAGGTCAACAGCCAGACGGACTTCGTCGCTCGTGGCGAGGACTTCAAGTCGTTCGTCAAGAACGTCACGGACGTCGCGTCGAAGCTCGACAAGGGCGCGGATGTGGTCGCCCTCGGAAACCAGCCCTTCCCGGGCTCCACCAAGACGGTCGACGTCGTTCGCCAGGATGCGGTCGGCCGCATTGGCGAGAACATCGTCGTCCGCCGCTTCGAGGCGCTCGAGGCCCCCTCGGCCACGGGCCTGGTCCACGCGTACGTCCACATGGGCGGCAAGCTCGCCGTGCTCGTGGCCGCCGAGGCCCCGAGTGACGCGGCCAAGTCGAGCCCCGACTTCAAGGCCTTCATCGAGAACGTCTCGATGCAGATCGCGGCCATGCGTCCGATCGTCGTCCGCAAGGAAGAGATCGAGGAAGCGGCCATCGCAAAGCAGAAGGAGATCTTCCAGGCTCAGCTCAAGGAAGAGCTGGACGGCGCCCTCGCTCGCATCGCCGAGCTGAAGGCGGGAACCGATCTCAGCGAGGCCGATCTCAAGGCCGAAATGAAGGCGGCCGAGTCCAAGAAGGGCCCGCCCGAGGCCATGTGGCCGAAGGTCATCGACGGCAAGGTCGCCAAGTGGTTCAACGAGGTCACGCTCCTCGGCCAGGACAACGTGTGGGACCCCACGCTCGGCACGATCGAGAAGATCCGCACCGAGCTCGGCAAGAAGCTCGGCGGCGAGGTGAAGGTCACCTCGTTCGTCCGCTTCGAGCTCGGCGAGGGCATCGAGAAGAAGGTCGAGAACCTGGCCGACGAGGTCGCGAAGACCATCGGCGCGTAGTCACGGTCCCGGGCTCAGCCCCGCGCGCCGTGCTCGTGAGTGAGAGAGGCCGGCCGTCGAGAGACGAGCCGGCCTTTTCCTTGGCGAGCGTAAGGCAGAGATCCTTCGTCACGTTCCTGCGTACTGGGGCGACGGAGGAGCATCACATGCGAACGACCTTGCTTGGAGCGGTGGCACTGGCGGCACTGGGGAGCGTTGGATGCGGTACGACGCGCACGACGTTCGTGAAGAGCGAGACGACGCTGGGTCGCGTGGTCGTCTACCGCAACGGCGTCGCGTATTTCGAGCGCTACGCCGACGTGCAAGGCGACAGCCTTCGGCTCAACGTCCCCGAGGACAAGGTCGACGATTTTCTCAAGTCGCTCACCGTGGTCGACGCCGTGACCGGCGAGCCCGCCCCGATCTCGTACCCGTCGACGCCGAGCAGCGGCAACGGCGGAGGGACGATCGACATGCGGGTCGGCATCACGAAGCCCGGACCTCCCGGCACCACGCGCCGGCTGCGCCTCTCGTACGTCACCGAGGCGCCGTCGTGGAAGCCGAGCTACCGGGTCGTGGTCGGCAAGGGCGGCAAGGTCGATCTGCAGGGCTGGGCCGTGGTCGACAACACCTCCGGCGAGGACTGGCGCGACGTGAAGCTCGGAGTCGGCGCAAGCTCGGCGATGTCCTTCCGCTTCGACTTGAAAGGGCTACGGTTGGTCGAGCGCGAGACGCTCCACGACAACGATCTCTTCGCGCAGGCTCCTCCGATGGGCGGCGCCTCCTATGGGCAGCAGGCTGGTCCCGGCGTGAACCACCGCGTCGTCGCAGACGTGACGGACGACATCCTCACCAACGCGGAGCTCGACGAGCAGCGCCGCGCCGAGGCCTCCAGGCACGCAGGCCTCGCGTCGAACGCACCGCCTGAAGCGCCTCCGCGCGCGCTGGGCAAGCCGGGACCGCGGCCGATGACGAAGAGCGGCTCCGGCGACAGCGCGTGGGACAATGGCGCGAGGCCGGCCCAGGACCCGATCCAGCGCATGGCCCAGTCGCTCCGCGGCACCGCGAGCACGATCGTCGTCGAGGGCTATGCGTCCGCGGCGGACAAGGACAAGAACGCCGCCTCGCTCGACCGCGCGAACCGCCTGCGCGAGCAGCTCGTTCGCAACGGCGTCGACCCGAGCAAGGTCGTCGCGCTCGGCAAGGGCGAGCAGCAGGGCAGGGGCGGCGGCGCCCGCATCGTCGAGTCCCCGAGCCAGCCGACGCCGAACAAGAGGGACGGCGACAAGGAGCGCGAGAAGCAGCCGGGCGCGGGCGCCGACCAACCCGCCGCAGCGCAGGCCGCGGGGAGCACCGACCCGATCGGTACCTCGCACTTCGAGTCCACCACCGCGATGAGCGTGCCGCGAGGCACGTCGGCGATGGTGTCGATCCTCCGCTCGGAGACCGACGGCGAGGTCGTCTACCTCTACGACGCCGAGAGCGCGCGCGGCAACGCGCAGTATCCGTTCAAGACCGTTCGCTTCAAGAACCCCACCGACAGCGCGCTCGAGAGCGGCCCGGTGAGCGTCTTCGGCGAGGGCCGCTTCGTCGGCGAGGGCCTCGCCGACCCGATACCCGCCAGGTCGGTTGCCTTCGTTCCGTTCGCGCTCGATCGCCAGATCGTGGTCGAGCGGAAGGACGCCGACCGCGATGACATCGCCAAGATCATCACGGTCCAGCGCGGCGTCTTCTCCACGCAGATCCAGCACACGAAGCGCGCGACCTTCACGCTCTACAACCGGCTCCCGGAGCGCGCGACCGTCTACCTTCGTCACACCGTGGCCACGGGTTACAAGCTCACGAAGGCGCCCGAGCACTCGAGCGACGCGACCATCAAGGGGAGCACGGCCGAGCACCTCGGCGGCGCCCACCTCTTCCGCGTCGAGCTCGAGCCGAACGGGAAGACAGACGTAGTCGTCGAGGAGGCCACCCCGGTGTTCCGCTCGACGGACATCCGTACGACGGCCGGCCAGGATCTCGTGCGCGCCTACCTCTCGAGCGCCGTGCTCGAGGGGCCGCTCAAGGGAGAGATCGAGAAGCTCCTCAAGCTGAACTCCGACATGAGCAAGATCGAGCAGCAGATCTCCACGGCGCGAGAGCAGATGGGCGAGTACCGCATGCGTATGGACGAGCTCCACGCGCAGCTCGTGACGCTGAAGGCCGTGAAGACCGCCGGGCCGTTGATGGCCCACCTCGAGAAGAAGCTCCAGGAGGTCAGCGAGAGGCTCTCGAAGGCGACCGTCGACGTCGTGTCGCTGCAGGAGAAGGCGATGGTCGCCCGGATCAGCTTCCAGACGGGCGTGGGCGACCTCACCCTCGACGCGAAGGACGACAAGGCGACCGCCTCGAAGTAACTTGTCGCCCTAGTGCGACTCGCTTCGGTCAGCGTCGATCTCGACGAGATCCCCAACTACTTCGAGATCCACGGGCTCGCGGTGCCCGAGGGGCCGGCCGCCTCGCTCGTGTACGACGTGGCGCTCGGCCGCCTCCGTGCGCTCGCGGACGCGGGCGGCTTTCCGCTCACGCTGTTCGCGATCGGGAGCGACCTCGCCCGCGAAGAGGCGAGCCGAGGCCTGCGCGAGGCGCGCGCTGCGGGTCACGAGATCGCCAATCACTCCCTCGACCACCGCTACGATCTCGTGCGCCTCGGGCGTGCCGAGATCACGAAGCAGGTCGAGGAGGGCGCGCGAGCGATCGAGCGCGCGGTGGGGGAGCGGCCCGTCGGGTTCCGCGCGCCCGGGTACACGATCACCGACGAGGTCTTCGACGTCCTCCGAGAGCTCGACGTCACGTATGACGCCTCCGTCTTTCCCTGCCCTGCGTACTTCGCGGCGAAGGCGGCCGCGATAGGCGCGATCGCCGCGCGCGGACGCAAGAGCCGCTCGATCGTCGACACGCCGAGGGTGCTCCTCGCTCCGACGCAGCCGTATCGCATCGGCAAGCCGTACTGGCGACGCGGCGCGGGGCTCCTCGAGATCCCCGTGCAGGTGACGCGCGGCCTGCGCCTGCCGTTCATCGGGACCACCGTGACCCTCGCGGGGCCGTCACGCGCCCGTTGGCTCGCGAAGGCGTGTATCGGCGACCCGCTCGTGAACCTCGAGCTCCACGGCATCGACGTGCTCGACGCCGCCGACGGCCTGGAGGCGCTTCGTCCGCATCAGCACGACGTGCGGGTCTTGCAGACGCAGAAGGTCGAAGCCCTCCTCGCCGCGACCAGCGAGCTACGCCGTGCCGGCTACACCTTCGTGACGATGCGCGAGGCCGCCGTGGCCATGGCCCACGCCGGAGCCTGACGGTCGCTCCGATCAGAGCGCGGTGCCGAGCGGCGACGGCGTACGCCGCGCACCGAGCGCGCCACGGGAGAAGTTCGCGAGCACGGGAGCCATGTTCTCGGGCACGTTCGCGTCCCATTCGTCGGCGCTGATCGCGTCCGTCGGGCGGGCGGAGGCATCGAGCTTGTAGAACCAGGGCACCGACTCGGTATCGACGCGCATCGTCTTCAGCTCGTCCTCGAAGGTGTCGACGTCGACGCGGACCAGGGTCACGTTGGCGAGCGCGCGCTGCATGCGCGGATCGGGGAGCGCCGCCGCGACCTGAGCGCACTCGGGGCTCGAGCGGATGTACGTCTGAAGGATGACCGTGCGTCCCTTGCTCGAGGCCGTCTTCGCGATCGCCGCGAGCTGCGCCTTGAGGACGCCCGAAGACTCGAGGTCCACGACGTCGAGCGACCCGTACGAGCGGGTGCCTGCGGCGACGGGCACGCGCAGCGGCGACTCGGTACGCGGCTCCGGAGGGTGCGCGGCTTCGAGCTGGCCGGCGAGCACCGCGACGAGCGCCACCAGGCTGAGGCCGGTACCGAACAGCCCGGTCACGATCCCACCCGCCGCCATGCCGCGCCCCGTCAGGGCGCCCTGCGAGCGGTCGATCTCCTTGCGAGACATCGCGCCGATGACAATCGCGGGGATACCGGCGAAGAGCCCCATGCACGTCATGCTCAGCAGCCCGAGGACGAGCGCGAGCACCGCGCGCGCGTCTTTGTTCGACGCGCGCGGCGCCTGACGCAGAAGCGGCTGGGCTTGCGGGTGCGGGTACACGAGATGCGACGGCGGCGCCTGCTGGGGCCGTTGCTGCGGGTCGCCGTGGCCCGAAGGGGGGCCGTACGGAGGGAACGGCTGCATCTTGGTACAGCATAACGCGCCTTACGCCGTGCGCACGTCGCGTCGGCCGCGAGGCCCAAATGCCGCTTTTACGCGTGAATTAGGGGTGGATCGTCGGCAGGTCAGGGGTCGTTCGGAGTCACACGGCTGAGCGAACGAACGTCGACGCCGCTGTTCCGGATGAACTCGCGGGCGATCTCGCTCTCGCCGTTGATCAGCGAGTCGGGCGGGCCGACCGCCTCCACTCTTCCCTGGATGACGAGCAGGGCCTGGTGCGCGATGCGGAAGCAGCTCGCGATGTCGTGCGAGATGACGATGCTCGTCACGTTGAAGCGCTCGCGCATCTCCTCGATGAGGTCGTCGACCAGGCGGCTCGTCAGAGGGTCGAGACCGCTGGTCGGCTCGTCGTAGACCAGGATCGGCGGCTCGAGCATCAAGGCCCGCGCCAGCCCGACGCGCTTGCGCATTCCGCCCGAGAGCTCCGACGGGAACTTCGGAGCGACGACCTTCGGGTCGAGCCCGAGGATCTCGAGCTTGTCCATCACCCGCTCGGTGATCTCCTTCTTCGAGAGCTTCGTGTGCTCGACCAGCGGGAACGCGACGTTCTCGAGCACGCTGATCGAATCGAGCAGCGCCGCGTACTGGTAGACCATTCCGAACTTCTTCCGGATGCGGTTGAGCTCGCGCTCCGGGAGCTTGGCAATGTCCTCGCCCTCGACGAGGATCTGGCCGCTGGTGGGGCGATCGAGCGCGACGATCATGCGCAGCAAGGTCGTCTTTCCGGCGCCGGAGCCGCCGATGATGACGACGGTCTCCTTGCGGCGGGCGCAGAGATCGATGCCGCGCAGGACCTCCTGGCCCTCGTAGCTCTTCTTCACGTTGCGAAGGACGACGATGTCGTCAACCCCGACCGCGGCCCCCTCGCTGCTCCCCGCACCAGGCCCGACCACCGCCGCGCCTGATGGGGGCGGCGGGGGCTGGCGGGCATCTCGCTGGGGCGTGCCTGCGGACATGATCCCGTAACCCTAGCGCACACCGTGGGGTCAGAACTCTCTTTCACGCGAGCCCAGGCCACGGTAAACCAATGGCCGTAACGGAGGAGCTGACCATGACCCGCGAGCAGATCGAGACCATCCTGAAGACCGCCGGGGCCAAGTCGGACAAGGAAGGGCAGTCCTTCCCGGAAGGGTCGAACGTGACGTTCCACGTCGCTCACGACGGCGCGAGCCTCTCGTTCCAGAAGGTCGAGCACGTCCGCTTCGACGGCGAGCTCGTCTATGCGAAGAGCGCGAAGCAGTCGCTCGCCCTGGCGATCACGGACGTGTTCGCAGTCGTCATCGAAGGTGCGAGCGGCCAGACGGCCCGTCGCCCGGCCGGCTTCTGATCGGTCGACTCGATTGCTGAGGCGCGTCCTCGACATGGTAGCGCGCGTCGTCGCGCTGCTGCTCTCGTGGGAGGCGCTCGCTCGCGCGGGTGCCGTCCTCGGGTGGCTTGCCGGCTCGGTGCTCCGCATCCGTCGCCGGGCGGTCGAGGTGGCGATGCGCCGCGCCAACCTCTCCGATCCGCCGCGGCTCGCCGCATCGATGTACCGAGGCCTCGGTGCCGGGGTCTTCGAGCTGCTCTGGCTCGCGGGCGTCCGCGCCGATCGGCGACGCGCTGCCATTCGCGAGCACGTAACGCTGGATGATGATTTCGCCATCGCCTTGTACGAGGCCTGCGAGCGGGGACCGGTCGTGCTCGCGGCGTCCCACACCGCCAACTGGGAGCTCGCCGCGTTCGGGGCCGCGAGAAGCCTCGCCGAGCAAGGCCGGCGGCTCGCTGTCGTCGTGAAGCCGCAGTCGGTCGGTGCTTTTCATGCATTCTGCACCGACCTTCGCGAGGCGTGCGGCGTCGTCCTGATCGCGCCCGAGGGTGCCGTCGGCGCGGCGCGCAAGCACCTCGCCGCCGGCGGCGTCATCGCGATGCCGATCGACCAGGTCCCGGACCGCGCCAGGCACGGCGTCGCCGTCCCGTTCCTCGGGGTGCAGGCGCTCGCTGATCGCGCGCCTGCCGCGCTGGCGCGTGCCACCGGCGCGACGCTGCTGGTCGTCGCCGCCTCACGCGCAGGGCGTGGCCAGCGGCTCCACCTCCTCGCGGAGCTCCCGCCGCATGCGCGAGGCGAGTCGTCCGTGAATGCGTGGATCACCAACGCGACCCGCGAGGCGACGCGCGTGCTCGACCGCTTCGTCAACGAGGAGCCTGCGTGCTGGCTCTGGCTCCACCGCCGCTGGCGCCCGCCCCGCGAGGCGCACGAGGATCGGCGCGCACCGCTTGTCGTGCCCGCCGTTCCCGGCTAACCAGGGCTCATGCAGGACGCCCTGGTCATCGCCGGACGTAGCTTCGGAAGTCGCCTCATCGTTGGCACCGGGAAGTACAAGGACGTCGAGGAGACCGAGCGCGCGATCGATGCCTCAGGGGCCGAGATCGTGACGGTCGCGCTGCGGCGTGTCGACCTCAAGGACCGCTCGAGCGGCTCGCTCATGACGCTCCTCACGAAGAGGAAGTGGACGCTCCTGCCCAACACGGCGGGGTGCTTCACTGCGGACGAGGCGGTCCGCACCCTTCGCCTCGCGCGCGAGCTCGGCATCTTCGGAGACTCGCACCTGGTGAAGCTCGAGGTCATTGGCGACCCGAAGACCCTCTACCCCGACAACGAGCAGACCCTCGAGGCCGCGAAGGTCCTGGTCAAGGAGGGCTTCGTCGTCCTCCCGTACTGCATCGACGACCCCATCATCTGCCGGAAGCTCGAGGACGTCGGCTGCGCCGCCGTGATGCCCCTCGCAGCGCCGATCGGGAGCGGGCTGGGCATTCGTAATCCACACAACCTGTCGATCATCCTCGAGCACGCGAAGGTTCCAGTGATCGTCGACGCGGGCGTGGGCACGGCGAGCGACGCCGCGATCGCGATGGAGCTCGGTTGCGACGGCGTCCTCATGAACACGGCGATCGCGCACGCGAGGAACCCGGTGCTCATGGCCGACGCCATGCGCGAGGCGGTCACAGCCGGGCGCAAGGCGCGCCTCGCCGGACGCATGCCGCGGGCGCGCTACGCGAATGCTTCAAGCCCGACCGAGGGACTCATCGAATGATGCGCATCGTCACGGCGGGCGCACTGCTCGCGGCTCTCGGTAATGCCCCCATGCAATGCCGCCATGACCCGGACCCGAATCTGCGCCGGGAGGACGACGCCGGCGACGCGCTCTTCGCGCTCGCCCAGGACTTTCGCGCCAAGGGCGACGAGGAGTCTGCAAAGCACACGCGTCGCTTCCTCGTCTTGCGCTATCCCTCGAACCGGCACGTGCCGGCCGTGCGCGCCGAGCTCGGCGGCCCCGAGGGCGCGAAGCCTACGCTGAACACCGACGCCGGCAAGTGACGCCCCAAGTCATCCTCGTCACCGATCCTCGCTACGGCCTCGAACGTACGGCGCGTGTCGTCCGGTGGGCGGCGGCTGCGCTGGGCCCGCAGCGATTGCTCGTCCAGATCCGCGACAAGCAGGGAGGGGAGGCCGCCCGTAGGGTCGCGGCTCGTGCGCTGCGCGACGTCACGCGCGAAGTAGGAGCGCTCCTCGTCATCAACGGGGACACGGCGCTCGCGCGTGCCGTCGGCGCGGACGGCGTGCACTTGCCGTCGGCCATGCAGGGCGACGACAAGCCGCTCGCGTCGCGCGTCGCCGAGGCGCGCGCACGGCTCGGCGACGGCGCCTTCGTCACGGTAGCCGCGCACGACGACGTCGACGTCGACGCGGCGGACAGGGCCGGCGCGACCGCCGCGATGGTGAGCCCGATCTTCGCGACGCCCGGAAAGGGCCCCGCGCGAGGTGTCGCGGCGATCACGTCCGCGCGCGCGGTCGTCGTCGCGTCGCGGCGCGCACCGTCACTGCTCCTGTATGCACTCGGCGGCGTCACGCCGGGCGCGGCTGCTGCGTGCTACGGCGCCGGCGCCGACGGCGTGGCTGTCATCCGAGCGCTCTATGAAGCGACAGGCAGAGCCGGCGTGACCGCCGTTGCCCTTGCGCTCGCGGAACGCCCGTAGCGGGACGGCGTGACGAGTGCTAGCTTCGGCGACGTCATGACGACGTACGACGAGACGCTGAAGGTCACCACCGAGATCTTGAAGAAGCACGTCGACGCCGATCGTGCGATCCGGCCGAACGATCACATCCAGAACGATCTCGGCCTCGACAGCCTCGGCGTGATGGAGCTCGTGGCCGACATCGAGGACCGCTTTTCCGTAACGATCCCGAACGACGTCCTGAGTGACATCGCGACTGTCGACGACGTCGCGAAAGCGCTCGTGAAGCTCGCGGCCGAGCAGGGCAGCAGCACGCCGTCCTGAAATGAGCGTCGGCGCATCTCGGGATGCCGGCGCCGCGCTCGAGCGGGCTTGCAGCTCCGCTTCCAATCCGAGCTAGGACACCTCCATCGGGCCGATCTCTTCGCCGGAGAGGACGAAGAACGCCTCGCCGTACGTCGCGAGCAGCTCGAGCGCCGTGTCCATGTCTTCCTGCGTGTGGCCGCGGGTGACGTTGACGCGCAGGCGCTCCTCACCGTGCTTCACGGACGGATACGTGAGCGGCACCATCATCACGCCGCACTCGAAGAGCGCGACGTGCATGAAGAGCGTCTTCCGCTCCTCGCGGCACATCACGGGCATGATGTGCGTGTTGCTCGTGCCGAGCTCGAAGCCGATGTCCTTCAGCTTGCCGCGGAAGTAGTCGGCCTTCTGATGGAGCTCGCGGACCATGGCCGGTCCGTCCGCTTCGAGCATGTCGAGGATGGTCGAAGCGGCCGCGACGCAGGGGACGGGGAGGGTCGCGCTGAAGAGGAAGCTGCGCGCGTTGTGCTTGATGAGGTCGACGACCTCCGTGCTGCCGAGCAGGATGCCGCCGATGCCGCCGAACGTCTTCGAGAACGTCGAGACGACCACCGGCACCTTGTCGCGCAGGTTCATCTCCTCGAGGATGCCCGTGCCGCGCTCGCCGAGCGTGCCCGTGCCGTGTGCATCGTCGACGACGAGGACCGCGTCGTAGCGCGCGCAGATCTCGACGAACTCCGCGAGGTGCGCCTTGTCACCGTCGA
>JANXVA010000770.1 GCA_025351875.1 Myxococcales bacterium
CTTCATGCAGTCGTTGCAGATGCGGTGGCCGGTGCCCGGGCACATCGGGTTGTCGAGGCACACGAGGGCGAGCGCGCCGAGCGCATCGCCGTCCCGACGCATCACGTGCATCTCGCTGATCTTCTCGTCGAGCGGGCAACCCGCGAGCACCACGCCGAGCGGGTTCTTCTTCAGCTCGTTGGTCTTGTTGTCGCGCAGGCCCTTCGAGCACGAGTCCTTGTCGCGCTCGTGGCAGTACAGGCAGTAGTCGATCTCCTGCTCGACCATGCGCGGGTCGCCGCGGCGATCGGTGAGCGCGAAGCCGTCGCGCTCGCGGCGCTCGTGATCCGGACCGACGAAGAGCTCCGGGATCTTCGGCTCGGGACGGCGCAGCTCGACGAGGTGGTTGTAGTCGAGGTTCTTCGGGACATGGAGCGACGGCCAGTGGTGCGCCGGGTCCCCGTGGTCCTTCTTGCGGTGACCGAGCCAGGCCTCGATGGCATCGAGAGCGAACGAGACGACCTTCTGGTTGTCCGCGTCCGTGGGAGTCGTCGCCGGTGCGCCGTTCGCCTCCGTGAGCGTGCACGCGCCCTCGCTCACCTTGCTCGCGTTCCAGCTCGAGGCGAGCGCGGTGCGCAGCGCGACGGCGCGCCCGCGGAGCTCGTCCGTCCACTGGGCGCCGCCGGCCTTCGCGGCCTTGCGCGCGACGTCGTCGACCTCGTTGAGGAGGACGACGGCGTTCGCGACGGAGAGCTCCTCGTCGGGGAGGTGGCTCGTGCCGCGCTTCAGAACGGCGGCGGCGTCCATCGGGGACATCGCGGAGATCGCGGTCGTGGCGACGGCTCCAGCCTCGGCCAGCGTGCCCTTCCAGGCCTTGCCGGCGTCGGTCTTCAGCACGCGCTTCTTCGCGAAGTCTTGCTTGAAGCGCCAGAGCGGCGAGCGGTCCTTCACCTCGGAGGCGAGCTCGGACAGCTCCTTCTCGACGCCGAAGAGGCGTCCCACGAAGGCGCTGACGAACGGCGTCACGGCCAGGAGGACGGTGCTCACCTGCTCTGGCGTCATGCCGGCGCCCTGGCACTTCACGTACGCGTCGTAGGACGCGGCGACCTCCGGGGAGCGGCCCTTCAGATCTGTGCAGAATACATGATAAAGATCGCGCAGGCGCTCTGGCGCGAAGAGATCCGGGTAGCGGAAGCCCTCGACGCCGAGCGGCATGTCCGAGCTCGGCCTCTCGGCCGCCGGAGGAAACGACTTGCGGGTGGCTCGGAACGGCGTGACGGACATGTCGCTTCCCTCAGTCGCCCTTGTCGGCCTTCGCGCTGTTCACGGACGGCGGACCTTCGGCGGGGACGAACGCCGTGTCGGCGAGCTTGCCCTCCTTGAGACCGAAGTAGACCTCGCACTGGTCGAACATGAACTTCTGGCCCTCGGCCGAGGTCAGGTCGACGCGGTACGTGTTGATGAACTTCACCGAGTCCTTGAGCCACATGTCCCAAGCATCCTTGGAGATCTCCTCGTAGATGCGCTTGCCGAGCTCGTTCTTGTAGGGCGGCCGGGGGAGCCCGGGGAGCTCCTTGCCAAGCTTTCGGCACTTCACGAGGCGCGGTTCGGTCATACGCGGCTTTTACCCGCGGTTGCGCGCGGACGCCAGCCCGTCAGTCGAAGGGAAGCGCGAGCTGGAAGGACTTCGAGCGCCGGACGTCGAGCGCGCAGACCGAGCCGTGCGGCAGGACCGAGACGTCCATTCGCGGGGCGGCCGAGGCCACGGTCTCGAGCGCGCGCTCCGGGGTGTTGTTCGAGCGCGAGAGGTGGCCGAGGAAGATCCGCCCGAGCCGCGACCCCACGAGCTTGGCCGCGAGCTCTGCCGTTTGTGAGTTGGAGAGGTGGCCGAGCCCTCCCCCGACACGCTGGCGGAGGCGCATCGGATACGGCCCGAAGGCGAGCATCTCCGTGCAGTGGTTCGCCTCGATGAGCGCGGCATCGCACGACGCGAGCAGCGCCGTCAGGCCTTGCGTGAGGCGGCCTACGTCGGTCGCGACGCCGATGGCGTGCTCCCTCGAAGCGATCCGGAGCGCCACTTGCGGAGCATCGTGAGGGACGAGCTCGGCGGTCACGTCGAGGCTCCCGATCTTGAACGTGCGGCCGATCGCCATCTCGCGCACCTCGAAGCGGGCGCGAATGCGCGGCGCTTCGACTCCAGGGTGGAGGTAGACCGGGCAACGGAGCGCGCGCGCGATCTTCTCGACGCCGCCGAAGTGATCCCCGTGGTGGTGCGTGGGGACGATGGCATCGATCGCGAGCTGACCGGGACCGCGGTCGAGCGTGACGCCGAGGGCCGCGAGCCGCGCTTCCAGCACGCGCGGACCGAGCCCGGCATCGACGAGGATGCGAACGCCCTCGGCCTCCACGAGGAGCGAGTTGCCGCTCGAGCCAGTCCCGAGGACGAAGGCGCGAAAGGACGCCGCGTTCGTCGCAATCGTCACCCCAGAGCCATCGCAAGAAGCTCGCGCCGAAGCAAGCCTTGGGGTTGGCCGCGTCTCGTCGTATCGTGCAAAAGGCGTCTCCGTGAGCACTCGCCCCTGCCCCAACTGCGGAAGTCCGCTCGCCGAGCAAGCTCGCTTCTGCGGGCAGTGCGGGGCCACGACAGCCGCTCCCGCCAACGTGTCGGAGCGCGCCGTACCGGTCGTGCACATGCCGGAGCCGCCGAACGTCCACGAGGAAGTGACCGTCGCGCGCCCGCGGATCGACATGGCCGCGCTCAAGACGATCATGGATCCGGCGCCGTACGGGGCTGGCGTGGCCGCACAACCGCCGACTCCCGCGGCGGGCGCCCCGCCGAAGCCGGCCGGCCAGGATCTGGCGAAGACGCAGATGCTCGGCGCGACGATGTCCGATCCCGACGCGCAGATGCGGGCGATCGCGATGCGCGAGGCGGCGCTCGCGGAGATCGCGGAGATCGCGGCCTCGCCGGCGGCACCGAAGGCGAACCTCCACAAGACGATGATGATGGGCGGCGAGCCCGGAGCGAAGTCGAGCTCCGAGCGTCCCACCGCGCCGCCGCCCCCGCCGGAGGGAGCGAGCCCGCTCTCGCACAGCGTGAGCGAGCCACAGTCGTGGCATCCGCCTGCGCTGACGCCGGATCCCGCGCCCGCGAACGCGCAGCCCCCGCAGGTCGCACGTCCACTGCCGTCCGCGGCGCATCGAACGATGCTCGGCATGCCCGCGACCGACCTGGGCCTTGCGCCGGGAACCAGCGGACCACTCGGCGGGACGATGGCTCTCGGCGGGCCGCCGTCGCAGGCGGCGCCGCCGAGCGCACACAAGACGATGCTCGGCGTGGCCATCCCCGGCATCGCGCCGACGCCGGGCGCGGCGGGTGGCTCGCCCCCGAACAACCCGGGATCGGGCCCCGCCATCAACCCTGGATTGATGCAGAGCAAGCAGAGCACGATGCTCGGCGTGGCCATCCCCGGCATCGCGCCGATGCACGCGCCAGGCCGCGGCCCTCACGGCTCGACGGTGCAGATGCCCCAAGCGGGCTCGCCGCACGGGCAGCCCCAAGGTCGCGACCCTCGCATCCCGAGCCAGGTCCAGCACACGGCGCTCGGCATGCCCGCCGTCGACGTGAAGATCGTCCCGCGTCCGAAGACGCTGA
>JANXVA010000009.1 GCA_025351875.1 Myxococcales bacterium
CTCGAGGGTGGCGAAGAGGCGGCGCATGGGGAGCGACACGCCGTAGAGGTCGCCGTAGCTCGCCTGATCGAGCAGCTCGATGCGTGCCATCGACGGCTCTTCGCTGACGAGAATGGTCGAGTCGCCGACCTCGAGCCTGAACGACGGGAGCGGCAGGTCGCAGTCGCGCACGCTGACCCCCGAGATGCGCGTGCCGTTGAGCGAGTCCTGGTCGACGAGGCGCCAGCCGCGCGGGCCGCGCTCGATGCGACAGTGGAACCGGGAGACGAGCTTGTCCTCGAGGACGACGTCGTTGGCCTCGTTGGAGCCGATGCGGATCGTGTCCCCGTCGACAGTGAGGATCTTCGATACCGACGCGTTCGCTTCTCGCTCGATGCGCAGCGCGAGTCGCGGTGCCGCCATCGAGCGCGAGAACTTTGGCGTCGTCTCGCCGCCTCTTCGTACGTCCGGCATGGCAGAAGTCATGATCGAGTGTACCGCCCCACGCGCGGCCGACAACCGCGACGCCGGCGTCATGTCGCGCCGACGCGACGGTGTCGCGCCGACGCGACGGCCTCACGAAAAGCCGCTATTCCAGGGAGAGAAGCGTCGTCGGGTCGGACTCGCTGGGCGCGCAGCGCAGCCGGACCGGCTCGGCGTCTCCCGCGAGAATAGGCCCGTCCACGCGCGTCAGCGGGACGTTTCCGACCCGCACGCAGAAGGCATCCGGCGGCTCGATCTCGAGGCGCCGTCGCCGTCCCGGCAGCGAGGTATCGATCGCCTTCACGACCATCACGCGCGCGATCACGCCGAACGGCCCCTCGAAGTGGTCGTCGTCGATCGCGCTGACGCGGATGTAGTAGCGACCCGCGCCCGGCGGCTGGGCCTCGAGCCGTCGCACTTCCACCGGTGCTGTCGCGTCGACCGCGACGTCACGGAAGATGCCATCGCGTGCAATCTGCACGTGCCACTCGGCCACGTGCTGACCAGGCGTCTCGGGCACCTCGTACTCCCCGACGATCGACGCCGCTCCTCGATCGAGCAGCACCAGCGGCGGCGTCACGGACCATCGCGGGGCCGGCGGAAGCGGTCGCGGCACCGTCGGTTGGGCCCCGAGCTCGGCCTTGGACCCGAAGCCGCGCGCCACCTCTCGCCTCGTCCCTCGCGCGTCGATCGCCGAGCTCCCTCCGTAGACCGCGAGCCGCGTCGTCTTCACGGCGTCCGCGCTCACCTTCGCCTCGCCGTCGAAGACCTTCACTGCACCGCATCCGTCGCGAGCGCTACGGGAGCCCGCGTGCCGCTCGCCGCGCCACGCGCGCCCGACATGAACGCCCGCAAGTTGCCAGTGACGAGCGTCGTCGCCTCGGGAGCGCCGCTCCCGGAACGCACCTTCGCGGCCGCGGCGCGCGCATCGCCGAGGATGATCACGAGCGTGCGCTCGCCTAGCTTCACCTGGGTCTCGTCGCGGAAGGTCACGTCGGCTGCCGAAGCGGCTTGCGTGCTCACGCGATTGCCACGGAAGAGCGGATCGTTTGCCTTGCCCGGCGCGGGCTCCGGCGTGAGCACGTCGACCTGGTTTCGGACCGAGGTGAGCTGCGCGTCGGGGCCCGAGCGCGCGCTCGGCTTTGGCGGAATGACGAGCACCATCCCTTCTCGCAGGACATGCGGCGGGGGCTTCCTCGCGAGCTCCGGATTCGCCCCGTGGAGCAGCTCGACGAACCGCGTATCGCCGAAGTAGCGCTGCGCGATCGACGAGCACGAGTCGCCCGCCTTCACCACGTGGCGCACCTCGTCGTCGGCCCTCGCGTCGTTCGGCCGGCCCGCCGCCGAAGCGACGACGACCACGACGAGCGACGCGAGCCGCCTCACGAGCGACCTCGCCGCTTGAAGAGCCTCGCGAGCTTCGCGACCAGGTCCGCATCGGGCGCCGCGACGAGGAGCATGTCGCTCGCGCCGGCGCGGATCACCTCGGTCGTCTCGTCGGGTCCGCCGACGTCGACCACGACGACCGGCACCCTCGGTGCATGCGCGCGGAGGCGCCGGATTCGCCCGACGCCGTCGCGTGCCGACACGACGACCGCCACGGGGCCATCGCCCCGCGCGAGATCCGGCAGGGAGTCGGCGGACGAGAGGGCGCACGAGAGCCCCGCGGTGGCGAGGCAGCCGCGGACCGCCGCGCCGCGCTCGGCCGCGCTGATCCACACGACCGCGTGCCCCCGAAAGCCCTCGGGTCGCTCTCCGGCGTTCGTCGCCACCATGAGACCGCGCAGCGCGCGCTCGCTCCGCCCGAGCCTGGCAGTCTCGTTCCGCAGCGAGGCCGCCGCCTCGGCCGTCGCCTCGCGGTCCGTCCCGTTCGCCGCCGCCGTGAGCGCGTCGCGCAGCTCGCGAGCCGTCGGGCGATCTTGCGCTTGCTTCGCGAGCGCGGAGTGCACGGCCGCCGCCACTCCCGCCGAGACGTCCGGCGCAACCTGGCGCAGCGGCGTCGGCTCCACGAAGAGGTGTTGCGCCATGAACGTCGCGGCATCGGTTCCGCGAAACGGCGGAGCTCCAGAGAGCAGCTCGTAGAACAAGACACCTGCAGAGTACACGTCCCCCTCGGGTCCGACCTCCTCGCCACGACATTGCTCGGGCGCCATGTAGTGCGGCGTTCCCTGGACCGCGCCAGTCTCCGTGAGCTTCGCGATCGCGCTCCCGCCCATTCGCGCGAGCCCGAAGTCGATGAGCACGACGCGCGGAGCGTCTCCGCCGTTCGCGATCATGACGTTCGATGGCTTGATGTCGCGATGGACGATCTCGCTCGCGTGGCACACCTCGAGCGCCGCCAGGATCTGATCGAGGATCGGCGCCGCGCGCAGGAACGCCATCGTCCCGCTCGCCTCCATGACGTGCTCGAGCGTCTCGCCGCGAACGAGCTCGAGGACCGTGTAGAGATCTCCGTCGGCCTCTCCGGAGTCGAGCACGCGAACGATCCCAGGGTGCCGCAGCTTCGCGAGCGACAGCGCCTCGCGGCGAAAGCGCTCGCGCAGCACGACGTCCTCGAGCAGGGCGCGCTTCAGGATCTTGATCGCGACGTCCTCGCCGAGCCGCTCGTCGCGAGCGCGGTAACTCGCTGACCATCGGCATCGGCTCGGCGGCGATCTGCATCTTCTTCGCGATCGTTCTCGCGCTCCTCGCCGGCTACTTCCGCGGCTGGGTCGACTTTGTCATCACGCGCTTCTTCGACCTCATGTACGCGTTCCCCGTGGTACTGCTCGGGATCGCGCTCGGTACGGCGCTCGCGATCAACGGCTTCCACCACAAGCTCTGGTTCATATCCATCGACATTGAGTCGGGCAGCATCTGGATTCCGCTGCTCGTCATCTCCTACGTCCTGATTCCGTACGTGGGAAGGCCCCTGCGCGGGCAGGTGCTGTCGCTGCGTGAGAAGGAGTTCGTCGAGGCAGCGATCGCGCAGGGGGCGAGCCCGCTGCGGATCATGTTCTCGGAGATCCTGCCGAACATCGCAAGCTCGGCGCTCGTCTTCTTCACGCTGATCATCGCCAGCAACATCGTCTTCGAGGCCGTGCTCTCGTACCTCGGTGCCGGCGTGCAGCTGCCGACGCCGTCGTGGGGAAACTTGATCTCGGACGGCCAGACCCTCATCACGACGCGCCCGTGGCTCGCACTCGCGCCCGGTATCGCGATCAGCCTCACGGTTCTCTCGCTCAACGTCTTCGGCGACGCGCTACGCGATGCACTCGATCCGCGCGCAAAAGTGAAGGTTGGGGCAAACGACGCGACGATGCGGGACGTGCACTAGCACGATGGTCGCCTTTCTCATCAGGCGCCTGATCGGCGGAGTGCTCGTCTG
>JANXVA010000043.1 GCA_025351875.1 Myxococcales bacterium
CGCGGCGCGCGCTTATCTCGCCGATACCGGCGCGCGGCCGGCGTTGGGCCTCCTCGCCGTACGGGCGTACGGGTCGGAGGCCCGCCTGGGCCGCGCTTGGTCTCGGCCGAAATCGCCCCCTCCTAGGCCCCTCGGGTGGCAACACTGTTGACGGGGCGCGTGGATCGGCTTCATTGGGTGGGTGAAGGGGCGGACCAGCCAAGCGGCACCTGAGTTGGCGGACGGTGCCCCCCCTTCGACGCGGGGGTTTTGGCGGGTGGTGGAGCGGGTTGGGGAGGGGGCGACTGCGGAGGTTTGGCGGGCTGAGCGGGATGGGGTGGTCGCTGCGCTCAAGGTCGCGAAGGGCGAGGGCGGGTGGGTCGGGCGTGAGGCGGGCGTGCTCGCTAGGCTCGAGCGGCGTTGGGGCCCCGCGCTGCTCGATTGCGGGTCGGTGCCCGAAGGGATCGAGGGGCTGACGCACGGCGCGCAGTTCGTTGCGACCACGTGGGTCGAAGGCACGCCGCTCGATACGACGAAGGAGAGCGGGCGAGAGCTCGCGGCCATCGTCGCTCACGCGGTTGGGCGCGCGCTCGACGAGCTCCACGCGATCGGCGTGAGGCACGGGGACGTGAAGCCTGCCAACGTACTCGTCGCGCGCAAGCGGCCTGCGCGCGACAATGCAGAGGAGCGCGGCGCGACGTTGATCGATCTCGGGCTCGCGACGCGCGTGACCGGGGGAGCGGCGTCGGGCGGGACGCTGCGATACCTCGCGCCCGAGGTCAGACGAGGCGAGGCCGCCACCCCGGCCGCCGATCTGTACGCGCTCGGTCTCGTGCTCGCCGAGGCGCTCGTGCCCGCCGTCGCGGCGGCGAGCGATCCGAACACCGCGCTGGCGCTTCGGCGCAGCGAGCTCGGCGCTCCGTTCGACGGATGGATCGCCGCGCTGCTCGCCGATTCGCCAGGGGCACGACCCTCGGCGGCGTGGCTCGCGACGCGCGCCTCGCGCTTCCTCGAGCTCTTGCCCGATGCGGGCGAGGCCGTCGCCGCGCGACGGGCACGAATTCGTCGCACCTATCTCGCGGTGCGTGCCGACGACATCCATGCGCGCGCGTCGATTGCCGCGGCGATCACCGGCGAGCCGCGTCGATGGCTCGAGGAGTCCGTCACCTTCGCCTCTCTCCTCGGGCAAGGAGTGCGTGAGCACGAGTCGCCGCGCATCGAGCCGCTCGACTCCCTCGGCAGCGCCCGCTGGCTCGTCGCGCTCGTCGGTCCAGCAGCGTCTTCGTGGGTGCTTCCCGGACGAACCGACGGCGAGCTCGCCGATCGCCTCCTCACGCTTGCCAATACAGGCGCGCCTGAGGCGTGGACCCTCGACGACGTTTGCAGTCCGGCTCCGTCGCAAAATAAGGACGAATCCGCGTCGCCCTCGGACGCGTCGCCGAGCGACCGCTGGCTCATGCTCACGCGCGAGCTCCTCGTGCCACGCCCCAGAGCGGAATCGTTCGCCGCCGCGGAGAACGCCGTCGCCGAAGGTGGAGCGCCCGCGTCGCTGGTCCTCGATCTCGGCCAGGCGCTCCTCCGTCGCGGCGAGATCGGGCGCGCGTACGCGACGCTCACCGCCGCGGGGATCGATGGCGATCCCGAGCTCACGCTGCTCGTCGCCGAGCTCGCGCGTCGACGCGGCGACAACGCCGGCGCCGCGCTGGCGGCGCGTCGTGTCGTCGGCCCCGCGTCCGACGGCGCGCGCGCTCTGCTCGCCAGGCTCGCGTGGGATGCAGGCGCGCTCGACGATGCTGAAAATGAGCTCGGGGATGCCCGCGGTCCCGCCGCCGCGGAGGTGCGCGGCCTCCTCGCTTACTCGCGTGGCGAGCACGAGCGCGGACTGCGTGTCGTGGCCGCCGCGATGCGCGAAGCCGATGGCCCGCTCGCCGTTGCGCGCCTCGAGGGTACGCGTGGCATGCTCGAGCACGTCCAGGGTCGCGCTTCGGAGAGCCTGGACGCGTTTGCCGCCGCCGCCGATCTCGCGACGCGCGCCGGAGCCGTCATCGAGGAGGCGACCTACCTCACCGGGCTCGCCGCCGCCGCGGTCGATGTGGGTGACGTCGGTCGCGCCCTCACCGCGTCGACGCGCGCTGCGCTCCTCTGGGAGCGGCTCGGTCGTCCGGCGCTCGCCGCACGCGCGCTGCTCGGTCGCGCCGCCGCATACGCGCTCGTGGGAGCCTCGCACCACGCCGACGAAGCGGCAAAAATAGCTATTTCGCGTGCCCGCAGCTCGGGTGACGCGCGCGCGCTCGCCTTTGCCCGCTGGGCGATCGTCGAGGTGCGCCCGGCGGGTGACGCGCGCGCACGCGACGAGGTTCGCGCGGCTGACGACGAGCTCGAGCACGCCTCGGACGAGGATCGCGTCCGTTCGGCCGCTCGCATCCTCGTCTGGGCCGACGGCATCACGAGCGCGGGCTCACGGGTCGACGTCGAGTCCATCGACGCCCGCGCCTCCTCGAGCACCGCGACCGCGAGGTGGGAATGGTGGGGAGCACGTGCGGCCGCGGCCCTCGACGCTGCGCACGCGGTGTCGCCACGCGTTCTCGCCGAGCTCGTTGCGGTCCTCGACGTCGCCGGGCCGCTCGGCTCGCGCGGCCCGGCGCTCGCGGCCGGTGCGCGTCTCGCCGCAGAGCTCGGTGACGGTGATGTCGCTCGTCGCCTCGAGACAGCGCGTCGCGTCGCGGCCGATGCGCTGCGTGCTGGCTGTCCGCCCGAGCACCACGCGGCGCTCGCGAACGTCGCCTGGGCCCGCGCTCGCGGCACGGGCGTCGAGGGCGACACGTCGTCGGCGCTCGGCTCGGCCCAGGTGGCGCAGCTCGACGCCATCGTCCGCTCGCTCGCCTCGCGCGAACGCCTGAAGCCGCTGCTCGAACAGGTCCTCGACACGATGGTCCTCTGGACCGGCGTAGAGCGCGGCCTTCTCCTCCTGCGCGCACCCGACGGCGGGCTCGTCCCGCGGGTGGCTCGCAACCTCGCGCGTCGCGATCTGCGGGGCGAACAGCTCGCGCTCTCGATGGGGCTCGCGAAGCGCGCGATGGAGGAGCGAGAGACCATCTGCGCGACCGATGCGTACGCCCAGGTCGGCGACCTCCACGCGTCGGTGCACGCGCTTCGCCTGAGGAGCGTGCTCGCGGTGCCGCTCGTCGCGCGCGGTGACGTGCTCGGGGTCGTGTACCTCGACGATCGGGTCCGCCGCGGTGCCTTCGGTGACGCCGAGCTCGGGTGGGTTCGTCTCGTCGCGAGCCAGGCTGCGCTCGCGATCGCCGACGCACGTGACCAGGCGCTGCTCCGTCGAGCCGTGCGTCGTGCGGAGCGCGCGAACGCCAAGCTCGCGGCCGAGCTCGGCATGCGTGAGGCGGAGCTCCTCGTCGCACGCGCGGAGCTCGCGCAAGGCGAGACGCGCTTTCGCTACGACGAGATCGCCGGGCGCAGCGAGCCGATGCGCGCGATGCTCCGCCTCGTCGACCGCGTCACCGCCAGCGACGTGCCCGTGCTCCTCTCGGGCGAGTCCGGCACGGGCAAGGAGCTCGTGGCTCGCGCCATCCACGCGAACGGCGCTCGCGCGTCGCGCCCGTTCGTGAGCGAGAACTGCGGGTCGGTCCCCGAACCACTCCTCGAGTCGACGCTGTTCGGTCACGTTCGTGGCGCATTCACTGGCGCGTCCTCGACGCGCGCGGGCCTCTTCGACGTCGCGGACGGCGGCACGCTGCTCCTCGACGAGATCGGCGAGATGCCGCTCTCGATGCAGACGAAGCTGCTTCGCGTCCTGCAGGACGGCGAGGTCCGTCCAGTGGGCGGCGAGAAGGTGCACAAGGTCGACGTCCGCATCCTCGGTGCGACCCACCGCGATCTCGAGGCGATGGTCGCCGCGGGCACGTTCCGCGAGGACCTCTTCTATCGATTGAACGTCGTCTCGATCCGCGTGCCTTCGCTCCGCGAGCGAGCCACGGACATCCCGCTGCTCGTCACCCACTTCGTCGAGAAGCACTCCGAGGGGCGCAAGGTGAAGGTCACCCGAGCCGCGATGGATCGCCTCGCGGCGTTTCCGTGGCCAGGAAACGTCCGGCAGCTCGAGAACGAGATTCGCCGTGCTTTCGTGCTCGCGGACGACCGGATCGACGTCGGCGAGCTCTCCGACGACGTCTCGCGCGGTGGGCCGAATGCCGCGCGCAGCGCCGGGGTCGGCCTGAAGGCGAGGGTCGACGCCCTCGAGATGCAGCTCGTGAAGGACGCTCTCGAGCGGACGAAAGGCAATCAGACGCGCGCTGCGGAGGCGCTCGGCGTCTCGCGTTTCGGCCTGCAGAAGATGATGCGAAGGCTCGGCATCCGTGCCGGCTCCTCGTGAGGCTGGACACTCGTGAAGAGCCGAAGTATTGACCCAGTCCTCGTTTCGACGGGGCCGTAGCTCAGCTGGGAGAGCGCATCCATGGCATGGATGAGGTCAGGGGTTCGATCCCCCTCGGCTCCACTTCTCGAAGTCTCCAATCTCTCCCCAAGACGTCTCCAGCAAGACGTCTCCAGCGCGTTTCTCGCGGGATCGAGCCGCTCCTTACCGACACGGGCGCAGACATGCAGCCGATCCACGAGGCGCGAGCCGCCTGGCCGCCGCGGGCGGAGGATTCCGCCCTCGAGCCCGTTTTCGGACAGCGTGGTCATACGACTGCCGTGTTGCTGGAATATGGGGCTCTGCGCGGCGGCGGCTCGGAAGCTGCACTTCGGCCTGCAGCATGCGCCTCTCCGCCTTTGTCGCCGCCGTCGCCGTGGCGGTACCGACGGCCTCGTTCTCGCTCGCATGTGCGGTGCCGGACCTGCCACCGGAGGAGACGGCGCTCGACGAGCAGGCCGGCACCGATCCGGCCCCGACGAAGAGCGCGCCCACGAAGGGCGGCACGACCACCGCTCCGTCGACCGCCGGAACGAGCTCCGGCTCCGGCACTTCTGGCTCCGGCAGCTCCGGATCGGCGGCGGGCACGCCGTCGTCGACGCCGGATGCGAGCGCGCCGCCGACCAATACGTGCTCGACCGCGTCGACCGCCGACGCGTGCTTTCGATGCTGCGACGTCGCCAACCCGAACGCGATGCCGTTCCTCGACACCGGGTGGGGCAAGTGCCAGTGCGAGGTGCCGGGCGTCTGCGCGAGCGTGTGCTCGTCGTCGTACTGCGCGGGCCAGAGTGTCCTCCTGGGTGGCTCGTGCGATAACTGCCTCGCGGCGAACAACCAGACCTGCCGCACCAAGGCGGAGACCAAGTGCGCAGCCGACGCGACGTGCAAGCCCTACCTGACGTGTACGACCGACGCGAAGTGCGCCTCGAAACCCTTGTGAGTCGCGTCCTCTTCCTCTGCCCGCTCGTCGGCGCGCTCGCCTGCAACGGAGCTCCCAAGCCTCACGACCCAGGCGTGAAAATCGGCGCGCCCGCGCTGCTCGCGGAAGGCGGCCAGCTGGCCGCAAGCACCGGGTCGTGCGCGACCGACGACGAGTGCCGCACCTTCTCGAGCTACTGCGCCGAGGCTCCGTGTGCCTGCCGTGTCGTCTCCGCGAGTGATCCTGCGCCGAGGTGTCTCGGCGCAGCGCCGTCGAACGTCCGCTGCTTCGCCGACCCGTGCATGAACAAGGCGGCACGCTGCCAGAGCGGCGCCTGCGTGCTCACGGCGAAATGATGAAGCTCGTGTGGACCTCGCGCTTTGGCGTGGCGCCCATCGCGTTCACGCCCGCCGCGAGCTCGCGAAGCTCCGCGTCGCCGAGCTGGAGCGCGTGCTCGTTCGGATGCTGCTTCACGCCATACGCGTAGTCGGCCCCCGTCTTCGGTAGCTCGATGTGTCCTCCGAGAACGAAGGAGACCGGGCGCTGCGCATCGACGAACGCGATGAGGCGGGGGACGCTCGTCCGGTACGAGTCCCAGTCGTCGATGTAGAGGCGTCCCGGATAGAGCGTGTCGCCTGTGAGGAGCAGCCTGGTCGCGTGATCGTAGTAGGCCACGTGCGCGGCCTGGTGCCCGGGGATGGCAAGCACGTCGACGACGCGGCCTCCCAGGTCGAATGACGCGGGGCCGTCGCCGGTGATGCCGAAGAACTGCTTCACCGCCGTCGTCTGGAGTCCCACGACGGTCGTGCTCGCCTGACCCTTGAACGCGTTGTCACCGCTCACGTGGTCGCCGTGCGAGTGCGAGTGCGCGACGACCAGCTGAACGAACTTGCCGGCGAGCAGCTTCGTCACCTCGCTCAGGAGGTCGACTCCGCCCGTCCCGGTGTCGACGAGGAGCGCCTTCGCCGTTCCGACGAACAGGTACATGAACGGCCCTTCGAACGTCGTGCACAGCGACTGGCGAAGGATGAACGTGCCCTCGGCGTACTTCCACGTCTGGATCGTCGGATCCGTTCCGCACGCCGTCCCGTCGATCCACTTCGTGGGAAAGCCGTAGGTGAACGAGGCGTCCTGAGCGTCCGTCGTACCTCCCGGTCCGGCGTCGGTGACGGGTCCGGGGGTCGGCAGGCCACCGCTCGTGGTCGTGCCACCGCTCGTGCCTTCCGCGCCGCTTCCGGCGGGATCGGGCTCTGGAATCGAGGTGTCGGAGGCGCTCGGCGAGCACGCGCCCACGCTCGCGAGGCCGCCCAAGACGATCCCCGCGAAGGCGAGGGAGCGCGTAACGAGCGACGTCATGCTCTCATCCGTCTGCACGGCTCGTGCGCACGCCGTCGCCCTGTGGGTCGGCCGCACGAGACGGACGAATCCGCCGGCATGCGAAAGAAGCTCCTCGCTCTCTACGACGATATCGACCGGCGCACCCACGCGACGGCGGAGGAGCATGCGTGGTGGCCGTGCCGTCGCGGCTGCGACTCGTGCTGCCATCGGCTCGCCGAGATCCCTCGGCTCGTTCGTGCGGAGTGGGAGCTCCTCCGCGAGGGGCTCGATGCGCTCGCGCCGAACGTCCGCGTCGAGGTCGACGCGAAGATCGCCGAGCTCGCAGCCGCCGAGCGCGAGGGCCGCGTGCCTCGCCACGTCGTGTGTCCCTTGCTCGACGAGCGTGAGGGCGCTTGCCGCGTCTACGCGCACCGGCCAGGCGCCTGTCGAACCTACGGGTTCTACGTCGAGCGAGGCATCGGCCTGCACTGCGGCATCATCACCGAGGCCGTCGCGGCGAGATCGCCCGACGAGGAGCCGATCGTGTGGGGGAATGCCGAGGGCGTCGACTATGCGCTCGCGCGGCTCGACGGAGCGGCCGACGCGAGTGCGGCGGGTGTGTCGCTCACCACGTGGGCCTTGTCGTCGTCGTCGTGCTCGTCGGAGGTGAAGGAGCCACCGCCGCCCGAGCCTGGCGACCCGTCGAGCCCGAGCTCGGAGATGTAGATCTTCTCGAGCTTCGAGGTGCTGCGCGCGAACTGGCTGCGCACGAAGAGCATGAGCCCGTAGAGCATCGCGAACATGCGCGTGAAGAGCCCGGGCCGCTCCGCCGGGACGATGCCGAGCTCCCTGCCTTGCGCATAGACCCGCGCGCGCACATGCGAGAGGAACCCGGGCAGATGGACGAGAACGGGATGCTTCCCGGCGCGCTTCTCGAAGGCGCGGACGAGCATCGGCAGCACGGACATCTGAAGCTCGATGAGGCCGTAATACGGCGTGCGGAGCCACGGCTTCTCCTTGAGGAGACGCTTGGTCTCCTTCTCGCCCCACGCGACGTGCTCGATCTCCTCGCGGCAGACGATGCGGAGCTTCTTCTTGATCAGCGGGACGCGCGGATCCGAATCGGGCAGCGTCTGCAGGAGGATGTCCTTGAAGATGTCGAGGACCATCCCTTCGCCGATGGCGTGCTCCATGAGCACCTTCAGGGGGTAGTAGTTGTTGTGCGACGACAGGAGGCGGATGACCCAGTGCGCCTCGAGCGGCACGAGACCGAGCCCGCGGAAGATGTCCGCGAAGAGCTCGAGGTGGGCGAGCTCCTGCTTCGCCTGGCGAAGGTAGAAGCGCGCAGCCTCGAGGGAGCCCGCGGCGTAGAGGGACTTGCCGCAGTACACGCCGGTCGCCTCGCCATAGAGCGCCTGCGAGAGGATGAACCGGAGGATCTCGCGGTCCGCCGGGTCGTTCAGGTCGAAGCGCGCTTCGCCGAAGTCGTACCCACCCTCATCGAGTGTCGCCAGCATCGCGCCAAATTCTAGCGCACCCCTGCCTACTCCGACAGCTGGACCATCGGCGATCGCTCGTGGATCAGGTCTCGCC
>JANXVA010000058.1 GCA_025351875.1 Myxococcales bacterium
CAGCCGATCGCGCAGGCTCTCCGGTCCGTCCGCGCGATCGGCTGCGTGAAGGGCCGATGCCGCTCGCCGAGGTGGGAAAGATCGCGCGCGAGCTCGGCTCGGCCCTCACCTTCGCGCATGCGGCGGGGGTCATCCACCGCGACGTCAAGCCGGAGAACATCCTGTTCTCGCGGACGGGCGCGAAAATAGCCGATTTCGGGATCGCGCGCATTCCCGAGTCGACGATCACGCGTGTGAACACGGTGCTGGGGACGCCTGCGTACACGTCACCGGAAGCGCTCTCGACCGGCGACTTCGGGCCGGCGTCGGACCAGTTCGCGTTCGCGGCGACGCTGTACGAGGCCGCGACGGGCCACCGCGCGTTCGGCGGCGAGGATCCGATCGTGACCGCGGGCAAGGTGTCGAGCGAGCCACCACCGCCTCTCGAGCCGGGGATCGGGTCGGCGCCCGTCGTGCGGTCGCTCGGGGCGGCGCTGTCGAAGGGTCTCGCCAAGGACGTCGTCGATCGCTTTGGGTCGTGCGTCGATCTCGGCGAAGCGGTGGCTCGCGCGGTCGAGCGACCCGAGGGCGCAGGGTCGCTCGATGCGATGCTGGAGGCGTCGAGCGCACCTCACCTCGACGACAACGGACCCGCGAGCGAACGAATCGAGCTCGAGCGCACTCCGCTGAGCTCGCGCGTGGCGCTCGAGCGCGCGGCGCGGCGAAGCGATCGCCCGCTGCTCACACCCTACGGAGAGACGCCGGCGCGTCCGTCGATCATCATTCGCAAGCAGACCCACCGGCTCCAGAACGTCGCCGCCGCAGCGGCGCTCATCGTGATCCTCGCGCTGATCGTGATGGGCAAGCGCCAGAACGAGAGCGCGGCACGAGACGATGCATCGCGAGGCGTGGCCCCAGCCTCACCACCCGCCAGCGCGCCTGCGCGACCGCCGGTCGTGCCGACCTTCGCGCTGACGAACGGCAAGCAGCTCGTTCCGAGGCCGCGCCTTTCGAGCGCGAGCACGACCGCCGACGCGTCGGTGCGCACGGCGAACGACGCCGCCGCAAGCGACGACTGAGCAACCCGCTCAAGGGCCCTTGGACTGCCACGTCTCGAGCTTCGCGATGAGCTCGCGCCACGACTCGCTGCCCTTCGCGCGAGCCTCCACCGAATCGGTCGGATGCCCGTCGGCGCCGGGCAGCCCCACGTAGGGGATGAAGCTGAACTTGTACCCCGCGCTCGCGAGGCGCTCGGTGTCGCGATCCGCGTCGAACACGAGGAGCGTGGTCTTCGCGAGCTTGTCGTCGAGCGCACCGGTTTCGACCGCGTGCTTGAAGCGCTTGCAGGGCTCGCACCACGCGGCGCCCGCGTAGACGACCAGGACGCGACCTTCCGCCTTCGCACGCAGTCGCTCCGTTCGCACGACCGAGAGGGCATCGCTATCCTGCCCAGCCGTCACGGTCCGGACGCCCGCATCGGCTGCGCGCCTCGGCTCGGTCGCGGTCGCCGTCGCGGTCGCGGCGGTCGCGGCGGTCGCGGCGGGCTTCGCACCGCTCGGCGTCGCCGGCGCGTCCTGCGTGATCGCCGAGGGCCGACTGCACGCGCCACACGCAAGCGTCAACGCGATCGCGACGACCCTCCTCATCGAGGCCGCCCCTGGGAGATCCACGTGTCGACGAGCTGGATCTCCTCGATCGAGACCGGGTCGTACCCGAGCGGCATGCCCCTCACCTCGCCTGTCGCCGCGCCCGCCTCCTCGTCGTAGCGTGCGAGCATTGCCCGCACGAGACGCGGCACGCCCTCGCCGTCCTTCGCGAACACGCTCTGCCGTTCGTTCTTGTCGTCGATGAAACCTGCCGCGATGCCCTCGTAGGCCGAGAGGTTCAGCCCTCGCGGCTTGAAGCCGAGGCCGCCGGAGTTGCCCGGGCCGCCGTCACCAATCGCGTAATCAGGCTCGGAGTGACAGTGCCAGCACGTCCGGTGGAAGACCTTCTCGTCGACCTCCTTGAACGTCACCTTCCGCGTGAGGAGCGGCAGCCGCGCCGGCTTCGGCTTCCGCGCAGGAGCGTTCAGCTCGACGGTGAGCAAGTAACCAGCGATGTCCTTCACCTCGGCGTCGGTGAGCGCGATCTTCGGCATCGCGCTGTCCGGCTTCACGGCCGTCGGATCCTTGAGCCACGCGATCAGCCGTGACGGCAGCATCCGCGCGCGTGTGTTCGAGAGATCGGGCGCGAGCTTGTGAGCGCGCTCGAAGGCCTTGCCGTCCATCGCGGGCGGATTCGAGCTCGGCAGCGCGACCACGCCCGCCATCGCATGGCAGGTTCCGCAGCCCTTCGTCTCGAGGAGCTGCCGGCCCCTTCCGAGATCGGCGCCGGCGATCGAAGGCGCCTTTGCGAGCTCGACCGGCGCCGGGTCCGCCTCGGGCACGAGATACGCGGCGATGTCGCGCGCGTCCCCGATGGGAATCGCGAGGCGCGGCATGTACTGCTGGAGATGCGGCCGCAAGTCGGAGGGTTGGAGCAAGTAGCCCTCGACCCATTTCCGCGTGAAACGCTTTCCCGTCGCCTCGAGCGAAGGTGCGTCCGCGAGCTCTTTCACGCGCGGCTTCCAGCGCGCGAGCGACGCCGCGGAGGCGGAGAACCGGTCCTCCATGATGTCCTTGTGGCAATGGACGCAGTGCTTGCCCTGCGCCGCCGCGGGGTGGCCGCTGCCGTCGTGGCACCGGTTGCACTCGTACTTCAGCACGAGCTCCTTGCCGTGCTCGGCGTTCGCGACCGCCGAGACTGGTACCGGCAGAGGCGTCACGCTGGCCTGGGCGGTCGCGAGCGGGTCGGGCCTTGGGTCGGCCTTCTTCGGGCAGCCCGTGAGGGCGACGGCGACGACCAACGCGAAGACGACAAGCCCGAGGCTGCTCGAGAGGCGAGGAGCGTCGGGCTTCATGGGAGACCGCATCATGCGATCGAGTCGTATCCGATCATGCCTTGGGCGCGGGCGCCTTGCAGACGCCAGGCGTCTTCGACATCTCCTCGCAGCGCTTGATGGCCGCCTCGGCCCCGGCCGAGTCGCCGCTCTGCGTGCGGAGCTTCGCGAGCGCCGCGTACGCGTGCGGCGAGCCCATGAGGTCCTTCTGCGCGAGGCCCTGGAGGAGCTTGAGCGCCTCGGCCTGGCCTGCCTCTGTCTTGCTCAGCGCTTCGCCGAGGTCCGCCTGGACTGTCGGATCGTTCGGGCGCTTCGCGTCGATCTCGCGGAGCGACTGCACGGCCCACTGGAGGTTCGCCTTGGGCGTCCACTCGTTGCCGTTCACGCTTGCGACGTGCGCCTTCTTCTCGTCCACCGTTCCGTCCGAGCGGACGACCGCGAGCGAGAAGACGCGGAGCGCGCGCGTCTCGAGCGGGTTCGCGCCGGCCGTTGCCGTGCGGATGCGCGGGAAGCTCCCGAGGATGGCCTGCGCGGCCGCGAGGTTCTGACCGCCCTCGAGCGCCTTCTCGGCGCGCGCGATCTCCTGCACGGGCGTCGGCCGCTGCGGGGTCGGGTCCATCCGGACCGACATCCCGCACGCCTTCGCATCGTGCTCGCAGATCACCGACGAGACGACGAGAGCGGCGGGCACGAGGGCGAGGGCGAGGAGGAGGGGCGCTGCGATCTTCATGGGGGTGTGCTCTCTGACGGCTCGGGTTGGCGAAAGTTCCGTCGCCCGTTCGGGCGACGCTGAATTTGGGCGCGTTCGCCCCCCTTCAACGCCCGGACGTCGCTCGACCTTGTAGAGGCGTGACACCACGGCGCTTTTTTGTGAGAGAAGGTACGACATCGCGGTCGCCGGACCTGCTTCCCCCAACGGGCCGGGTCGACTACGAAACTCGGGGTTCCTCCTCTTCACTCTCCCCCGCCTGCCTCCTCGATTCATGAGCCAATCCGAAGCCCAGAAGGCCACCGACACCAAGGCCCCCGACACCCCCGCGCCCCTCACACGGCCGAGCGGGCAGCTCGACCACCTGGCCGCGCTCTACCGCCAGATGTTCCTCATCCGGCGCCTCGAAGAGGAGGCGGCTCGGGCGTACGCGCAGGGGAAGATCGGCGGCTTCCTTCACCTCTACATCGGGCAGGAGGCAGTCGGCGTCGGCGCGGTCGCGACGCTCAAGCCCGACGACTACGTGGTCACGACCTACCGCGATCACGGCATCGCCATCGCCAAGGGCATGAGCCCAAAGGCGCTCATGGCGGAGCTGTTCGGCAAGGTCACGGGGTGCTCGAAGGGCCTCGGCGGCTCGATGCACATGTTCGACAAGGCGACGAACATGCTCGGCGGCTACGGCATCGTCGGCGGTCACATCCCGCTGGCCGCGGGCGTAGCGTTCGCGTCGAAGTACCGCGCGGACGGTCGTGTCACGCTCTGCCTGTTCGGCGAGGGCGCCGTCAGCATCGGCGCGTTCCACGAGGGCGTGTCGCTCGCGGCGCTGTGGAAGCTCCCGATCGTCTTCATCTGCGAGAACAACGAGTACTCGATGGGTACGCCGCTCTCGCGCACGATGAGCGTCGAGGACGTCTCGATGAAGGCGCTCGGCTACGGCATCGATCGCGACCGCTTCTTCGCCGACGACGTGCTCACCGTGGAACAGCGCATCGGCGAGGCGGTGCAGCGCGCGCGCGAGCTCTCGCTTCCCACGCTGGTCGAGGTACGCACCTACCGCTTCCGCGGACACTCGATGAGCGATCCGGCCAAGTACCGTACGAGCGAGGAGCTCGAGGCGCGCAAGAAGAAGGACCCTCTCTTCCGCGCGCGCGCCAAGCTCGAGGCTGACGGCTACGCGCCCGCGCTCCTCACGGCGCTCGAGGAGCACGTCGAGCACGAGGTGCAGGAGGCCGTGCAGTTCGCGGAAGAGAGCCCCGAGCCCGACGCGTCCCTCCTCGAATCGACGACCTACGACGGCCCTTTCGCAGCGTAAATCATGGCAAGAACGATCCGTTACCGGGAAGCCCTTCGCGAGGCGATGATCGAGGAGATGGAGCGGGACGACCGCGTCTTCCTCATGGGCGAGGAGGTCGGCCACTACCAGGGCGCTTACAAGGTCAGCGAGGGCATGCTCGAGAAGTTCGGCGACCGCCGTGTGATCGACACACCGATCGCCGAGGGTGGCTTCGCGGGCATTGGCATCGGCGCGGCGATGGTCGGGCTCCGCCCCATCATCGAGTTCATGACCTGGAATTTCTCTGCGGTCGCGTTCGATCAGATCCTCAACAACGCGACGAAGCTCCGCCAGATGTCGGGCGGCCAGTTCAACTGCCCGATCGTCTTCCGCGGTCCCAACGCCAGCGCGCGCCAGGTCGGCAGCCAGCACTCGCATGCGATGGATCATTTCTACGCGACGGTGCCCGGTCTCAAGGTCATCGCGCCGGCGTTTCCCGCGGATGCGAAGGGGCTTCTCAAGGCGGCGATCCGCGACGACAACCCCGTGCTCCTCATGGAGTCCGAGACGCTCTACGGCATCAAGGGCGACGTGCCCGACGATCTCGACGCGCTCGAGCTGGGGCAGGCGCGCGTCGTGCGCGAAGGCACCGACGTGACGCTCGTCGCGTATTCAC
>JANXVA010000502.1 GCA_025351875.1 Myxococcales bacterium
GGCGGCGGCACGACCGGCGGCGGTACGACCGGCGGCGGTACGACCGGCGGCGGTACGACGGGCGGCGACACGACGGGCGGCGACACGACGGGCGGCGGTACGACGGGCGGCGGCGGCGGTACGACGGGCGGCGACACGACGGGCGGCGGTAGCGACACGACGGGCGGCGATACCACCGGAGGTGAGTTTGCCGTCGGCACATGCCGCAAGGCGGCGACCAGCAAGACCACGAAGGTCCGTGCCTGCACGCACTACTGAGAACCGAGAGACTCCGATGAACGACCGTTTGCCTCGCCCCGTCCTGATGCTCGTTCTCGCCACCCTGGTGACGTGCTCGGCGTGCGCGGCACCAGTCGACCCGGCGCCGGTCTCGCTCCGCAAGACGACCGGGACGACGCGACAGGCGATCGTCGACGGTGACGACGACGATGACGACAAGGCCGTCGTCGCGCTCCTCCAGGGCGGAAAGGTCTACTGCACGGGCGTGCTCATCACGGACAGCGTGGTCGCGACCGCGGCGCACTGCGTCACCCAGAGCCCGCCCGAGCAGATCTACTTCGGCTCGGATCCAAGCACGAAGAAGGGCACGTTCATCCGCGTCACGACGACCCGCATCCATCCTCAGTTCGACGAGGATTCGCTCGAGAACGACGTCGCCGTGGTGGGCCTCGCGGAGACGGCCCCGGTCGCCCCTCTCAGCATCGTCACGACGGAGTTCGATGCGTCGTTCGTCGGCCGCGAGATCCGCCTCATCGGCTTCGGCGTCACTGGCCCCGACGCGCCGAACGACCTGCGGAAGCGCAGCGGAACCACCTCGATCACGTCGTACACCGACGATGACTTCCGCTTCCGTCCGGCCCCTTCGCAGACGTGCCTCGGCGACTCCGGCGGTCCGGCGCTCGCCAGGGTCGGCGACCACGAGGCCGTCATCGGGCTCACGTCCTCGGGTGACTCGAACTGCATCACGTACGGCCGCGACATGCGGATCGGCCGCTATCTGCCGTTCCTCCAGGGCTACGCGAAGGCCTACTCGATCCCGACCGGCCCTTCTTCCGTCGGCAGCTCCGGTTGTTCCACCTCGGGAGGCCTGCCGAAGCGCGGCTCGTCAGCCGCGGCGGCTCTGCTCCTCGCGCTTGCATGCGCCGCCATCGGCCGGTCATGCGCCAGACGTCGAAGCACGACCTGATCGCTGGTGCTCGTCCCCGCGCTCTGGCTCGTGTAAAGAGCGCACGTGGCAACGGTTCGGCTCAAGCCTGGTCATGTTCAGCCCGTCTGGGCCGGGCACCCGTGGGTATACGCACAGGCAATCGACCGCGTGGAGGGCGGAGCCACCCGCGGTGACGAGGTGACCGTCGTCGACCCGCGCGGGAATTTCCTCGGTCGCGGCTTCTACTCCCCGGGCTCGGCGATCCCCGTGCGCATCCTCGTGCGCGACGAGGCGACGCCCATCGATACCGCGCTCTTCCGCGCCAAGTTCGAGCGCGCCCTGGCGCTGCGCAGGCAGATGGGGCTCGGGAGCTCTCCCGACACCACCGGCTACCGCGTCGTGCACGCCGAGGGCGACGGTGTCCCCGGCCTGATCGTCGACCGCTTCGGCGACGTCCTCGTCGTCCAGATCCTCACGCTCGGCATGAAGGATCGCGAGGCGATGATCCTCGAGGCGCTCGGCGAGGTGTTCGCGCCGAAGGCGATCATCGACCGGACGCCGCCCGGCGCCGCGAAGACCGAGGGCTTCACCGAGGGCAAGGGCGTCGTGCGGGGCACCGCACCTCCCGCGATCACCTTCAAGGAGCGCGGCATCTCGTGGTCGCTCCCGAGCGACGTCGGCCAGAAGACCGGCTTCTACTTCGATCAGCGCGATCTCCGCGGCCGCGTCGAGTCGCTCTCGGCCGGCAAGCGCGTGCTCGACGCCTATTCGTACATCGGTGCGTTCGGCCTCGCGGCGGCGCGCGGCGGGGCTTCCGAGGTCGTGTGCGTCGACGAGAGCGCCGTCGCCGTCGAGGTCGGTGCCGAGCAGGCGCGCGCCAACGGCTTCGACAAGATCGTGAGCTTCCAGCGCGGCGATGCGCGGCGGACGATGCAGGAGGCCCACGGGAGCTTCGACGTCACCATCGTCGACCCGCCGCGGCTCGCGCCGACGCGCGGCGCACGCGAACAGGCGCTCGTCATGTACGCGAAGCTCGCCGAGCTCGGCTGCCGCGCGACGAAGCCGGGCGGCGTCGTCGTCGTCTGCTCGTGCTCGGCCGCGGTCGACCTCTTCGCCTTGACGCGCGCGCTCGCGACTGGCGCGGTCCGTGCGAATGTCCACGCGACGATCGTCGAGCGTGCGTTCCAGGGCGTCGACCACCCCGTGCCCGCCGCCTTCAGCGAAGGCCTCTACCTGAAGGCCATCGTCGCTCGCGTCGACAAGCGATGAGAGCGCTCTCGATGCTGCCGCCCGAGGACGCGCGCGGCCTCGTCGGACTGCTCTTCGATCTCGACGACACCGTGCTGTCGCACGGCGTCCTCACGCGCGAGGCCTACGACGCGATCTGGTCGCTGCACGACGCGGGGCTGCGTCTCGTCGCGGTGACGGGGCGGCCCAGCGGATGGGGCGAGGTCATCGCCCGCCAGTGGCCGATCGACGGCGCGGTCACCGAGAACGGCGCCGTGCACATCGTGCGTGAGGGCAAGGGCGTCGCGCTCCAGTTCGACGGCGAGGCGAACGAGGTCGCCGAGCGGCGCGCGCGCCTCGACCGGCTCGTCGAGACGGTGGCGAAGGCGATGCCCCAGGTGAAGCTCGCCGACGACGTGCATGCGCGTCGCTCCGACGTCGCGTGGGACATCGGAGAGCGCGAGCGGCTCGAGCCGAGCGCGGTCGAGGAGCTCGCCGCGCTCGTGGTCGCCGGTGGCGCCCGCACGACGCGCTCGTCCGTACACCTGCATGCGACCTTCGAGCGAGACGACAAGGCGAGCGGCGCGATCCGCTTCGTGAGGAACCGTTTCGGCGACGACGCGGGCGCCGCGCTGCATCGGTGGGCGTTCGTCGGCGACAGCGGCAACGACGCCGCGTGCTTCGCCGCCTTCAGGACCACCTTCGGCGTCGAGAACGTCCGCGCCTACGCGCGTGTGCTCAGCGTGCCGCCGCGATGGATCGCGCCGTCGAAGCGCGGCGCCGGCTTCGCGGAGATCGCGAAGGCCATCGTCTCGTCGCGCTGGTGAGCTACGGACGGCAGGGCAGCAACTCGCGCGGTTGAATCGCCTCCTCGTCCTCGAACGATGTGTCGAGCTTCACGCACGAGGCGACGAGCTGCACGATTTGCTCGAGGTCGACCAGGTCGGCCGCGACTCGCGGCGCGCGCGAGCGCGTCGAGGGCCTCGCCCACCCGCGCCATGTCTGAAGTGTCGGGGATCGGACCGTGGTCGTTGCCCGCGAAGAACGCCACGTGGCCCTCGCCGTCGACGGCGAGCCAATCGCTGTCGAGGCGCCTTGCCTGCAGGCCCTTCAGCGACTCCCGCGCCGAAGCGAGGTCGATGCCTGTGCTCCTGTCCTCGGGGTCTACGGGCTTCACGACCTGGTACCTCCGAATTGTCGAGACTGGATCTTTGGAACAGACCAGGTCCTTGACACGATGATCTCATGCACCTGCCCGGTTTCACCAGCGCCGCTCGTCGAGTAACCTCTTCGCCCACCATGTCCACGAGCGCAGAGCTCCTCGCGATCGCCGCCAAACGCCTCTATCCGAACTACAAACCCGCGGCGATGGTGCTCAGCCGCGGCCGCGGCTGCGAGCTGTTCGACGTCGATGGGCGCCGCTGGCTCGACCTCTGCGCCGGGGTGGCCGTGTGCTCGGTCGGCCATGCGCATCCGAAGCACGTGAAGGCGATCGCCGAGCAGGCCGCGCGCCTCATGCACGTGTCGAATTACTTCTTCAACGAGGAGAACATCCGCCTCGCCGACGAGCTCTGTGAGAAGAGCGGCATGGCCCGCGCGATGTTCTGCAACTCGGGCGCCGAGGCCAACGAGGCGCTCTTCAAGCTCGCGCGGCGGCACGCCTTCACCAAGGGCGAGCAGCGGACGAAGATCGTCGCTTTTCACAATGCGTTCCACGGTCGCACGATGGGCGCGCTCTCGATGACAGGCACACCGAAGTATCGTGAGGGCTTCGGCGAGGTCTCCGGCGTCGTCCACGTGGCTTATGGCGACCTCGATGCCGTGAAGGCACAGATGGGCAAGGACGTCGCGGCGGTGATCGTCGAGCCGGTCCAGGGTGAGGGCGGTGTGCTCCCGGCGCCTGCCGGATTCCTCGCCGGTCTGCGTGCGCTGTGCAGCGAGCACGGCGCGCTCCTGCTCATGGACGAGGTGCAGACCGGCATCGGTCGTCTCGGCCGCTGGTTCGGCTTCCAGGACACGGGCGCGATGCCCGATGCCATCTCGCTCGCGAAGGGCCTCGGCGGCGGCTTCCCCGTGGGGGCGATGCTCACGACGGAGGCCCTTGCTGGCGCGCTTCCACCCGGAACCCACGGCTCCACGTTCGGCGGCAACCCGCTCGCGAGCGCGGCGGCCCGGAGCGTGCTGTCGATCCTCGAGGAGGAGGGGCTCGTTCGTGCAGCGAAGCAGAAGGGAGAGCGGCTCGCCGCGATGCTCACGGCGCTCGCCGAGGAGCTCCCGACGGTCTGCGCAGGGGAGCGTGGCGAGGGACTGCTCCGCGGCCTCGTGCTCGAGCAAGGCTTCGTCGTCCGCGACATTCTCCCCAAGCTCGCCGACGCAGGTGTGCTCCTCACGGCGGCCGGCGAGCGCGTGCTCCGGTTCTCGCCGCCTCTCGTGGTCACGGAGGGCGAGCTCGCCGAGGGCGTCGCCGCCGTGCGGAAGGTGCTCTCGGCGCTGTCGAAGTAGCCAAAACGCCGTCATTCCTGGCGCTGGACTTGACTCGGCGGGGCATGAAGGCCACGGAAGCTCCGCTCGATGGACGCTTCCCGCCGCCCACCGCCCTCGTCTGCTTCCGGGGAGGCCCAGTGTCCGGGGTGCGGCAAGGCAATCGATCCGCTGCGCGCGGGGCAGGTGGCCATCCTCGACGGGAGCTTCCGCTACTTCTGCGGGCCCGACTGCAAGGTGGCCTTCGTCGATGTGGCATCGAAGCGCCCGAGCCTCGAGGCGCTCACCGCCGATCCGGGGCCGGTCGGCGCGAAGAGCGCGGCGCGCCCGATCGAGCGGGAGGAGGAGGCGAGGTCGGTGACGTCGGGCGTGCGGGCGCACGACGCCTCCGCTCGAGCGAGCAGCTCGCCGCACTCCCCCGAGCCTGTGTCGCCCGATGAGCCGGAGGCGCAGCACGAGCCGGAGGAGCATCACGAGTCCGAGGAGCCGGAGTCGGAGGAGCCGGAGTCGGAGGAGTCCGAGTCGGCGGAGTCCGAGTCGGCGGAGTCGGAGGAGCAGGAGCAGGAGGAGTCGGAGGAGCAGGAGCGAAAGGAGGAGCCGAAGCAGGAGAGCGCACCGGACGAGGTGCCCTCGACTCTCCGCTCCAAGGCGCTTCGTGCGGAGGCCAAGGTCGACGCAGACGCGCCGCCGGGGGCCGCGACCGCGACCGAAGAGAGCGACCACGAGGAGCCCCCCGCGTCGTCGCGTCGCGGGTCGGCTCCGGCGTTCGAGACCACGCGGCTCGTCGCGCACGTCGTCGGCGCTGCGCCCTACGTCGGGATCGTGCTCGGGCTCCTCTCGGTGGTCGTGTCGCTCGCCGGTGAAGGGAGCGCGTCGCTCCGGCTCCCGCTCGCGCTCGCCGCCGCGGCGATCCTCGTCGCTCACTCTGGACTGAGTCGCCGTGAGCCGAGCGATCTCGCACCTTGGTTCGTCTCGGGCCCGGTCGTCCTTGCCGCGTGCGGTGCCGTGCTCTCGGTCTCCCTCCACGACGTACGCTCCGAATCGCACGCCGCGTTCGTCGGTCTCGCGGCCGCGGGCGCGCTTCTCGTCAACCTGATCGTCGCTCGCTCGCGCCGCGACATCTTTGAGGCGCGAGCGCGAATCGCGTCGGCGCTCGCCATCCGTGTGCGCGTCGTGAGCGGCGACGGCACCGCCGAGCTTCCTGCGGCGCAGGTGAAGCCGGGCGAGCAAGTGGTCGTTGATGCGGGCGAGATCGTCGGCGTCGACGGCATCGTCGCGGCCGGCGACGCCGAGGTCGCGCCGTGGATGGACTCGCCGGTCGTGCTCACCAAGCGCGAAGGCGACGCCGTCGTGGCTGGCGCGAGCGTCATCTCCGGTCGCCTGCGGGTGACGGCCACGTTTGCAGGACCCGATCGCGCGTGGCTCAAGCTCGGTCAGTCGCAGTCGGCGCGCATCGATGTGGCAGCTCCGCTCGTCGTCCTCGCGCGTCGCACGGTCGAGCGCGGCGCGCCCATCGCCGCGCTGCTGGTGGGCGGTGCGACGTACGCGATGAACGGCGGCTGGCCGGAGGTGGTGATCGCGGCGAGTGCGGGCGCGTACGCCGCGGCCGGCTTCGCGGCCGTTGCCGCGGCGGCGATCGCTCATGCGCGCGGGCACCTCGCCGCGCAGCGTCGCGGCATCGTCTTCAAGGATGCGGACGCATTCGACGCGGCCGCGCGCGCCGACGTTGCCGTCGTCTGTTCACGCGGAACGATTCTGCTCGGCGAGCCCGAGATCGTCGTTGTGGAGGCGGTTGCTGGACGGAGCGGCGAGAGGGCCGGCACGACGCGCACCGAGGAGACGGCGCGCGTGCTCGCGCTCGCAGCCGGCGCGGAGATGGCCTCGACCGACGCATTCGCGGCCGCGATCCTCCGTGCGGCGCGCGCCCGCGGCGTGCGCCCCGAGAATGTGCGTTCCGCTCTCGTGCACTCGGGCCTCGGCGTGACCGCCCTCGCCCCCAACGGCGACAAGGTCATCGTCGGCAGCCGGGCGTTCCTTCTCAAGGAGAAGGTGAGCGTCGCGATCGCCGATGCGCGCGCCACCGAGCTCGAGGCCCAGGGACGCAGCGTCCTCCTGGTCGCGCTAGGCGACCGGTTGGTCGGACTGCTGGCCCTCCAGGACGGGCTACGTCCCGGAGCTCGCGCCGCAGTGCAACGGTTGCATGATGCACGCATCGAGCCGGTGCTGCTCAGCGGTGAGGCGCGCGATACGTGCGAGGCCATCGCGCGCGCGCTCGACATCGAGCACGTTCGCCCCGAGATCCTTCCCGTCGACCGCGGCGCCGAGGTCCGCGTACTCGCCGACGGCGGTCGCGTGGTCGCGGCCATCGGTCATCCGTCATCGGATGACGGCGCGCTCGGAGCCGCGGATGTCGCCGTCGCGATGACGGCGGCGGGGGCTGCGCCGAGCGAGTGGGGTGTTGCGCTCGCGTCCGACGACGTGCGCGACGCCGCGCTCGCGCTGACGGTCCCGCGCGCGTGTCGCGAGCGCGCGAAGGTCGCTGTTCTCGTCGGAGCGGCGGCGCAAGGCGTCTCCCTGCTCGGGATCGCGTTCGGAGTCGCGCCCCCTGCGCTTTCCCCGATTGCGGCTGTGCTTGCGGCCGCCGTGGTGCTCGCCATGGTACGCGAACCGACCACTCTTACCCCCACACGCTGACGTCTCGCCCTCGGAGCCAAGGATGGCCCCCTCGGATCGCCGCATATTTGCGGCCGATGCCTCGCTCCCGACCACCTCGGCGGCATTGCACCGACGTCCGAGGAGCCGAATCGACCCCTTCAGGGTAGCCGTCCGTCCGGTCCAGTACCGGGGTGGGTCCAGCCTCTCGGCACCGTCTCGTCCCCAATTACTGTGTCCTCCTCACGCGCGGGCCGATATCCTGGAGGGGAGCCCCCCAGGCTCGCTTGAGTGTTCGGGTTTCCCGCGTCCGCCGGCCTCCGGTAGCCGCGGCACCCGTGGACTCTCGATCGCCTCCGGAGTCAGGAGTCGTCCGTGGGGACGGACGTGAGTGCGCTGTGGCCGACCTGCTGAAGTCCTCCAAAGCCGGTGATGAGCAAGGACCTACCGCAAGGGTAGGGTCCATCATCAAGGGCAAGTGGACGGTCGAAGGCCTTCTAGGCGTCGGCGGTATGGCAGCGGTGTACGCGGCGTCTCACCGCAACGGGCAGAAGGCCGCCCTCAAGATCCTCCACGCCGACTTCGCCCGCGAGAAAACGATCTGCGAGCGCTTCCTCCGCGAGGCCTACGTCTCGAACAAGGTCAATCACTCGGCGACCGTCCAGGTTCTCGACGACGACATGACCGAGCAAGGCGAGCCCTTCCTCATCATGGAGCTGCTCCTCGGCGAGACGGTCCGTGATGCGTGGAAGAAGTGCGGCCGGACGATGCCCATCGGTCGCGTCCTCCAGATCTGCGAGCGCGTCGTCGATTGTCTCGCGTCGTGTCACGTCATCAACGTCATCCACCGCGATCTCAAGCCCGCGAACATCTTCATCACCGAGGACGGCGAGATCAAGGTGCTCGACTTCGGTGTCGCGCAGATGCGCGACGCCACCTCCGAGCGGACCGCCACCGGTACGGCGCTCGGAACGCCCGCGTACATGTCGCCCGAGCAGGCCATGGGGCTCGTCGATCAGCTCGACGGTCGCGCGGACCTCTTCTCCGTCGGCGCGATGATGCACGCCCTCATCACCGGACACCGCATCAACAACGGCCGCACCGAGCAGGAAGCGCTCGTCATGGCCGCGACGAAGCCCGTGCCTTCGGTCGCGCGCATCGCGCCCCACCTTCCGATCGAGCTCATCAAGGTCATCGACAAGGCGCTCGCCTGGGACCGGCGCAACCGGTTCCAGGACTCTCGCGAGATGCAGCGCGGGCTCCTCGAGCTCATGCCCTCGCAGAGCACCGACCCGCTCGAGCACCGGCCGCCGCCGCGCCCGCTCGAGGTCGTCGCGAACCTCGCGCCCGCGCCGTTGGCGCCGAACAGAGTGAACGCGGCGCAGGCGGGAGTGGGCAAAGCCTCGACGGCGAGCATGCAGGCCGTCGCAGTGCCGCCTCCGCAGCCACAGCAGCAGC
This sequence comes from Myxococcales bacterium, assembly GCA_025351875.1. Classification (GTDB taxonomy): domain Bacteria; phylum Myxococcota_A; class Polyangia; order Polyangiales; family Polyangiaceae; genus Labilithrix. Next base: position 8,966 of record JANXVA010000502.1, read on the forward strand.
AGCAGCAGCAGCAGAAGGCCTCGATGGCCGGCATGGCGCCGGTCGTCCAGGCGCAGCAGCCCGCGCAGCCGGCCTACGACCCGATGGTCGGCTACCAGCCGCTCGTCCAGGCGCCTCCGACGGCTCAGGTGCAGGCGCAGGGGCTCCAGGCGGCGGGGATCAATCTCGACATCCCGGACTCCGATCCTCGCGTGCAGGCGCTTCGCGACCTGATGAAGCACTTCGATCGCGTGCTGCCGAGTGTCCGTCAGTTCGGGTGGCAGCATCCCGCGACCGACCGCACACTGCGCACCGCGTACGAAGCGATCGCCGAGGCGCTGAAGCAGCAGCCGACGCTCATCGCGTGGACGATCCGTCCCTACTCGTTCATGACGCTCGGGCACACCGTCTGGGAGCCGGGGGCGCCGTTCGATTCGATCCCCTACAACCTCTTCGCGTGCGGCATGCGCACGCTCGGCCTCGACGCTGGGACGACGCTCGACGAGCTCCGCGATCTGTTCTCGCTCTTCCTCGTCGATCCAGGTCGCGATCTGCCTCCCGAGGACGACCTCGCCGCTGCTTTCTGGGAGAAGGCGCTCCCACACGTGAAGTACGAGGTCGTCGACGCGTTCGCGGAAGGCGACGCCGCCGAGCGCGAGGCCTTCTACGGCGAGGCCGACCAGATCGAGAACCTCGCCGAGCGCGCCGCGACGAACCAGATGAACCGCATCGAGGCGAAGGCGATGGCGCTCTCGACCGACGACGCCGCGCTCGGCAAGGCGAGGGAGCGGTCGCCGTTCGCGCTCGACGAGCCGATGCGCGGGGCGCTGCTCCCCCAGTTCGAGATTCCGCGCGAAGTGTGGAGCGAGCGTTACGTCGATGCGCTCGTCGAGGGTTACCTAGACTCCGCGGCGAATCGTGACGCGCCGCTCGTTCTCGCGTCGCTGCGCCGGTCCTCCGCGGACCTCGCCGTCTCCGGGCAAATCGGCGTCGCCGTCCAGCTGAGCGGTGCGATCATCGAGCGACTCCGCCAGCGCGTCCAAGGCCCCGACAACCAGAACAAGCTCGCCGCGGCGCTCACCAATGCGATGTTCGGGGGCGAGACCCTCGAGCTCGTCCTCAAGCGGCTCCGCGACGACCCCACACCTCTCGACGCGTTCGTCGGCGTGCTCTCCTCGCTCGGTCCGAACGAGTTCCCGACCGTGCTAGCGAACCTGCGCGAGGCGACTCACCCGCAGCTTCGCAACGTGCTCACGGCCTTCGTCGAGCGGTACATGGCCGGTCGTGAGCAGGACATCGCGTCGGCCGTCGCGGGCAGCGACCCAGAGGTCGTCGTGACCTTGATGCAGCTGCTGAGCCGCGCGGGGTCGCCGAATGCGCGCCAGGCGCTCTCGCAGCTCGCGCAGAGCGAGGACGTCAACGTCCGCATCGAGGCGCGTGTGCTCACGGCTCCGTCGGCCGACGCCGCCCAGCAGGAGCTCGGTGCCTTGCTCGACAACTCGTCGGCCCTCATTCGCATGGCCGCTCTCCGCGCGGTGACGCGCTACCAGATGCGCAACGTCTGGGTGACGGTCGCGCGCATCATCAACGGCAAGAACTTCAACGAGCTCGGTAACGACGAGCGCCGCGAGCTGCTCCGCGCGGCCATCATCCTCTCGCCCGAGCGTGGCGAGCCGCTGGCGCTGGAGCTCGCGAAGAAGGGTGGTGTGCTCGTGAGCGAGAACCGCGAGGCGACGCGCGCGCTCGCGGCCGAGCTGCTCGGCGAGCTGTCGCGCAGCCGTCAGATCGGCGCCGCGTTGCACGAGCTCGCGAACTCCCGCTGGGGTTTGTCTGAGGAGACCCGCATGGCAGCGGCCGCTGCGGCCAAACGCATCGGCCAGCGCCTCGCTGGAGCTGCAGGAGGTGCGCCCACATGACGATGCGCCTCGACATCGTCACCAACGATGCCGGCGAAGGCGTCCGCAGGGAGCACGCACGCGAGCTCGGCGCCGGTGTCGTCATCTCGATCTATCGCCTCTCGAAGCTCGCGCAGATGCACGACCTCGCGAACCAGGCCTTCACACGTCAGCTCGAACAGACGCACCAGATCATCGGCGACTACTGCCTGCGCTCAGGCTCGAACGTCAACGTCATGTTCGCTCACCGCGCGATCTTCGTCGCGGGGCAGCTGCTCAAGGGCTCGCGCAGCACGTATGAGGCCGCGACGGAGCTGGGGGAGCTCTTCGAACGCCTCGGAGGCTCCGAGCTCTACGTCCAGCGCGACGTCACTCGTGAAGAGCTCCTCGCCTTCGCGGAGCAGATCTCGAGCAGCTATCGCGGGGTGGGGCAGTTCCGCTCACCGACGCCGAAGATTCGCCTTCGTGCCGTCGCGGACTCCGCGCGTCTTCGTGGTCTCGAGCTCGAGGAGCTCTCGCCCGATCAGCGCATCGTGCGCATGTACGCCTCGGCCATCGTCATCATCCGGAGGTTCTTCGAGGACCTGCAAGCGAGCCGCTACATCCTCCCGCGCCGCATCAAGCGCATCGCGCAGAGCCTGGTTGATCTCTCCGACGGCTCGACGCCCTCGTTCCTCGGCGTCACCGAGGTCCGCAACGCGAACTTCGACGAGGCTGGTCGTGCCGTGAACACGGCCATCCTCGCCGTCTCGATGGCGCGCGAGGTCACGCAGGAGCGCGCCATTCTCTCGCAGATCGCGATGGCCGCGATGATGCACGACGTCGCGCGACCGCGCGCGCTCGCGCTCCTCCAGGCCCAGGGCTCCGCGATGCCCGGAATGCAGGGCCCCACGACGATTTCCGAGGATCAGGAGGATCGCCTCGCCGCCGGCGCTGCCGCCGTCCTCACCGCGCTCGGTCGCGTCAACGAGCCGTCGATCATGCGAACAGTCCTCACGTTCGAAGCGCTCTGGCTGCGCCGCCAGCAGTGGCTCGGGCCTGTGTACTGGGGAGCGCGTGCGCCGACGCTCCACGCGAAGCTCATCGCAATCGCGCGACGCTACAACGATCTGCTCACGCCCGAGCCCGGACTCCTCCCGCCGACGCCCGACTACGCCGTCGCTGTGCTCTCCGACGAGCTCAAGGACCCGCAGGACCGCACGGCGCTGCGTATGCTCGTGTCCGCGCTCGGCCTCTTGCCCATGGGCACGGTCGTCCAGCTCGCGACGGGTGAGGTCGCCGAGGTGGTGCGTGGCCCGAAGGGTCCCGGCGAGCGCGCCCGCGTGCGCCTCATGATGGACCAGAACGGGCAGCAGGTTCAGCCCGTGGAGATCGAGCTCGCGCAGGACCCGCACCGCCAGGTCGTCCGCGTGATGAGCGTCGATGGTTGGCGCAAAGGGCTCGACCTCCGCCAGGAGGTGCACGGCGAGGCCTACGGCGACGAGAAGGACAGTCAGCCGCCGCCTGCGCCGCAGGCCGCTCCCATGGTTCATGCGCCGATGCCGACGGCGCCGATGCCGACGGCGCCCGTCCCACCACCGCTCGCACCGATCTCGCCGCTCGCCCCGCTCGCGATGCCACCGCCTGGCGGGACACCCCACTCGGCCGCGACGTCGCGGAGCATCTCCGATCAGTACGCAGATCAGTATGCGGCCTGGAGCGGCGATGAGCCGCCCGGTCCGGGGCAGCGTCACGACAGCTCGAGCAGCATCCAGTCGGGAGAATCCAACTCCAGCGCTTCGCTCCCGTCGATGGGGTCGAGCCCGTCCGCCGTCGCCGAGGCGATGGGGCGAATGATCAACGATTCGCTGAAGCCGCCCGCGCCGGCATCTCACGGTCCCGATCGCACGGTCATGCAGGCGTCGAACGACGACATCGCCGATCGCTTGACGAATCGGCCTGCCAGCGGCCGAAACGGGCACGAGCCGACAGCGCGCGGAAATCTCGCCGCGACGCCGCTTCCTCACGTCCTCGTCTACATGCTCGACCACTCGCTCACGGGCAGCGTCGTGTTCGAGGGGGGCGAGGGAGAGGACACGATCTACTTCGTCAGTGGCGTACCGACGAAGATTCGTCTCAACGACGAGGTCGCGCTCCTCGGACAGATCCTCGTTCACGGTGGCGCCATCGAGACGAAGGCGGTCGAGCAAGCCGTCGATGGCGCCCGCCGCCTCGGCATCCTGCTCGGCGAATATCTCGTGGGTCACGACCTCGTGTCGCGGGAAGCGCTTCTCTGGGCACTCGAAGCCCAGCTCCTCAACAAGATCGCCTACCTCGCGAACCTCGCGCCCGAGATCAGCTACTCCTACTACCGGGAGATGGACCTCCTCGAGGGGTGGGGCGGTGGCGACGTGCCGGTCGCGTGCGCGCTGAACCCGATCCTCGCGAGCGTCCGCAACTGGCTCGATCGCGGACGGATCCGCGCGACGCTGAACCGGATCGGCAAGCACCCGCTCGTTCTGCACGACGATTCGGCGCTCGAGAGCCTCGCGCTGCTTCCCGAAGAGGAGGCGACGCTCGATATGATTCGCGCGCACGGCGTCCCGCTCGCGCAGCTGTTCAAGCTAAACGTCGCGGACGAGGAGGTCGTCTCCTCGCTCGTCTACTCGCTGGCGGTCACACGCCAGTTCGCGTTCAAGGGCCAGAAGAAGGGCCCGATGGCGTCGAAGAACGGCCAGCAGTGGAAAGCGAGCGCCGCGACGTCGTCCAAGAAGGGAGTGGGCTCCGTGCCGCCGATCGGCTCGGCGTCCATTCCGATCCCGAGCTCGGCGAGCGCGCCGCCCGCCGCTTCTTCGAAGAAGCCGTCGGCTCCGATGCCGATCGTTGCCGTCGCTCCGCCATCGCGCACCAACCTGCCTGCGCAACCCCAGCCACAGCCACCGTCCGCACGCGGTCCGGCCGTCGCGGCGCCTCCGCCGCCCGCTGCGAGCGTTCGAAAGCCCGGAGCGCCGTCGCCCGCGCCGTCGCCCGCGCCGGCTCCGCGCGCAATCGCGCCAGCCGCGCGTCCCGCGGGCGGACCACCATCGGCGGGCCTCGTCCGCGCGAGCGCTCCGCAGATCAGGCCCATCACGGCGAAGAAGGCCACGATGGTCGGCATCCAGCCGGCGGCCATCCTCGAGCAACGTCAGGCTGCCGCCGCGAAGGCGGCCCCGCCGGCCCCGCCGCCCGAGCCCGCGAAGCAAGGGACGTCGACGAATCCGCCGGACGCGGACGGAGCGAAGACGATTGCGCGACCGTCGCCCGCGTTCCTCGCCAGCATCGCCAAGAAGGCGGCTGCGGCCGCGCACGGAGGTCCTCGCGCGGCAAGCGCGGCGCCCACTTCGAGCTCTGGCCCGTTGTCGAGGCCGCCGCCTGCGCTGCCGAGCAAGGCCGCCGCGGCTCGTCCGGGCGCTGCGGGGATCCCTGCCAAGGCCGTCCCGGGCGCTCCCATTGCACTCGGACCGACGCCGAGCCCGGCGAAGACTCCGCCGAAGGTCACGCCGGCGCCGGGGCAACCAGCGATCGCCCAGTCGTCGCGCTCTGGCCTCGCTCAGCCGCCACCCAAGGCCGCTCCGACTGCGCCGCCGAATGGCAACGCCAACGGCGCGAATGACGACTTCGAGATCGAGCTCGATGACAACGGTCCGCGCCACAGCCCGCAGAACGGCGCCATCGACATCGGTGACGATGGGCTCGCGGACGCGGAGGCTGCGCTCGAGGCGATGCAGAGCTTCCGGCTCGCGGAGGCCGCGCTGCAGCGAAACGATCTTGCCGCGGCCGAGAAGCTTGCCAGGAAGGCCGCAGATGGCGACCCGACCCAGAACGACTACCTCACGCTGCTCGCGTGGGTCCGAGCGCAGGGCAACGATCCTCTGCTCGTCGAGGAGGCGATCGCCACGCTGTCGCGTGTCCTGAACGAAGACCCGGGGAGCGAGCGCGCCCTTCTCTATCGCGGCAAGCTGCTCGCGCGGGTGAATCGAGCGAACGAAGCGCTCGCCGATCTCAATGAGCTGCTCGCCTCGAACCCGCAGCACCGCGACGCCCTCGCCGAAGTGCGTCAGCTCAAGTCGAAGGCGACCTGAGCGACTCGTTCGCTCCCTCCTGAGCCGCGGATCCTCAGCGCGGAACTGCCGGAGCGATGCGTTGGGGCATCGGCTGCGTTCGGTACTCTTGCTTCACGACGTTGCGAAGCGTCGCGAGCTTCTGGGCGCGCGCCGGATCCTGCGGTGCGCCCCCCGCGACCTGGGCGATCTCGCCCTGAGCGCGCCACGCGGGAGTGCTCGGGAGACCGAACGCCGCGCGGAAGGCTTCACCCATCTCGATCGCGCTCGAGAAACGCATCGAGGGAGCCTTGGCCAGCGCCCGATCGAAGAGCCGGTCGAGGATGGGCGGCGCCATGGGTACGAGCGAACGAATCGGCGGCGGTATCGACTCGACTTGATCCATACGAAGGGCGAACTCGCTCTTCTCACTCGGAAGGAACGGCGGGCGACCGGCGAGCATCTCGTAGAGGACGATGCCTGCAGAATACAAGTCACTGCGGCCGTCGAGCGGATGTCCGAGGACCTGCTCCGGGGACATGTACGCGCCGGTTCCGGGCGCGAGCTCCTGAGGAGATGGAGCGGCGAGCCCGTGCATCGGCTGCACGAGGTGCGCGATGCCGTAGTCGGTGAGCTTCACGATGCCGTCGCGTCGGATCATGATGTTCGACGGCTTCACGTCGCGGTGCACGATGCCGAGCGCGTGCGTCGCCGCCAGCGCGCCGAGTAGCTGCTGGAAGTAGTGCCAAGCGCGCTGGAACTCGAGCCCGGGAGGGACACCGTTTCCGGCGAGGCGAGCGCGCGCGACATTCCTCGCGATGACCTCCTCCAGGGTGTCGCCGTCGACGAACTCCATCGCGAGGATGGGGGACAGCGATGAAGAGGGCGTCACTCCGGAGGGGGCGTTCGGGGTCCCGGCGATGCCGGCGAGCGTCGGGGTCCACGTGAAGAGCTCGTGGAAACGAACGACGTTGGGATGCTCCAGGAGGCGCAGCGCTTCCGCTTCATTCTGGAAGAACGCGCGCAGCTCCGGCTGGATGCTCGCCTGCGGCTTGAGTTGCTTCAGCGCGAGCGGCGTCGGCTTCTCATGACCTCGCGGTCCCGCTGGGTCCCAGAAGAGCCATGCGCGCAGTACCGTTCCCATCGCTCCCGACCCGATGCGCGCGTCGACCACGATCTTTCCGTAGCCGCGGTCGATCTGCGTCCCTGGGCCGAGCGTGCGGCCTTGTGAACGCGACGGCTGGAGACTCCGGCAATTCGGACAAACGGCGACGCCATCGCCGATCGCCTGATTGCACTGAAGGCAGGTCGCCACGAAGGAGCTAGCTTAGCGACAAAACCGCCGGAGTGGTCCCGAGGCCTCTCTGCAGGCCAAAGTAGAGGGATGCCTCACGCGAAGACCGGCCCGCGCGACACGCTCGCTCCTTGCTCTTCGAGACCGATCGAGAGCCGGTCGAGGCACGGGAAAATGACGTTCTTGCGGCCGCGGAAACCTTCGTGAAGTAGTCTTCGCGCGAGAGGACGTGCGGCATCTTGATCCGGGACCGTGAGCGCTACGAAAAGCGAGTGGGCACTGTGGTCGATGGGCGATGGCGCATCGACAGCCTGCTCGGCCGGGGCTCCACCGCCGCGGTCTACGCCGCGACACACCGCAACGGCCATCGCGCGACCCTGAAGATCCTTCATCCGGCGCTCTGCGCCGATCCGGCGATGCTCGAGCGGTTCCTCAGGGAAGCCGGCATTGCGAACGCGATCAAGCACCGCGCCATCGTGCCGATCGGTGATGACGGGAGGACCGAGGATGGCTGCGCCTACCTCGTTCTCGAGCTGCTCGACGGAGAGACCCTCGAGGAGATCAAGGAACGCAACGGCGGGCGTATCCCGATCGAGGAGCTCGCGCCGATGGCCGACGAGCTGATGAGTGCCATCTCCGCGGTTCACGCGGCGGGGATCGTTCATCGCGACCTGAAGCCAGGTAACGTCTTCATCACCACCGACAAGCAGCTGAAGCTGCTCGACTTCGGCACCGCGCGGATCTTCGACCGCGCCGGCACCTCGAAGCTGACCGCGCAGGGTCTCGTGCTCGGCACGCCCTCGTTCATGTCCCCCGAGCAGGCGAAGGGGATCCGTGAGGAGGTCGACGCGCAGTCCGACGTCTGGTCCCTCGGCGCGATGTTGTTCACGCTTCTCTCCGGCGAGCTCGTGCACGAAGGGGTGGACGACCACCGGCGGCTCCTCAACGCCGCGATGACGCCCGCGCGCTCGCTCGCGAGCGTCGCTCCGAGCATCGATGCACGCGTCATCACGGTCATCGACCGCGCGCTCATGGCGGCGAAGCGTGAGCGCTGGCCCGACGTGAAGTCGATGCGGGCTGCGTTTCGCGCTGCCGTTCTCGCGAGCGTACCGACGCTCCGCGATCTCCGCGCGTACGCCGACGTGAGCGTCGAAGAGGAAGACGAGCCCGCGGGAGTGCCGTCGGACCCGACGATCGTCATGGATTCTCCGCCCGAGATGGAGGAGCTGCGTCGCGCGCCGGCGCGAGCCGTTGCGCCGCTCCCCGCGGCGCAGAGGATTCCCGGCGACAGCGCGATGCCCGTCGCCACGCCGGCGCGAGCGCGCCCCAAGTCGTCGCGCATTCCCGTCCTCGCACTCATCGTCGGGCTAGGAGCCATGAGCGCGGTCGTCGCGCTCGTCGTCTTCTTCGTCATGGGGGGCGACGTCTCGACGGGCCGCTCTCGTTCGTCGGCGGATCCCGCGCCGATCGCCGCGGTCACGCCGGAGACCGTCGCCGCACCGTCCTCGTCGTTCATCGTGATCACCGCGCCGGAGCTTCCCGAGACCGCGCCCAAGCTCCCTGCGTGGGCGACGGCGCCCATGCCGAAGGGCTCTACGGTCGCCAACAAGAGCGTGCCGCCGAAGGTCACCAGCACGAGCCCGGCCAGCTCTGCCAGCGCCGCGCCCGGCGCTGTCGCACCGGTGTCGAGCGGCCCCGTCGTACCTCCCGCGGCCAGCGAAAAGCCCGCGAGCCGAGGCGCTCCTTTCGATGAACCGGGCTTCTGAGGCCGGCGCGGCCGGTTCGTTGCCGGAATAGGCTAGACTGCGCGCCGAATGGCTAAGCTCGAGGTCACGGTCACGGATGAGCTGAACGGCGCGCGCCTCGACAAGGCGATCGTCGCCCTGGTCGATGGCGCCTCGCGCGCGCGTGTGAAACGCGCGATCGAGGAGGGCACGGTGAGTGTCAACGGGCGCATCGTCGCGAAGGGCGAGGTCGTCAAGGAGGGCGACCGCATCCTCGTCGACCCGGAGCTCGGCTCCGTCGCGGCCCCGTGCATCGCCGAGCCCGACGCGCCGCTCAACGTTCGCCACGAGAGCCCGAAGCTCCTCATTGTCGACAAGCCTGCGGGCCAGCCGACCGCTCCGATCCGGTCCGACGAGACGGGCACGCTCGCGAACGCCATCGCAGGTCATCATCCCGAGCTCGTCGGCATCGGCTACTCACCGCGCGAGCCCGGGATCGTCCATCGTCTCGACAACGAGACCTCCGGCGTCGTCGTCGTCGCGCGGGACGCGAAGAGCTTCGAGCTCCTGCGCGACGCGCTCCAGTTCGAGAAGCTCGGCAAGGAGTACTTGCTCGTCTGCGCATCGGAGAACCTCCCCGATCAAGGCACGATCGAGTACCCGATCACGAACCATCCGAAGGACAAGCGACGCGTCTACCCGTGCATTCATCCGCGCGACGTGATGCGGTACGCACCGAGGCCGGCCACGACGAGCTACCGCGTCGAGCGACGCGTCGGACCGTGGGCGCTCGTCCGAGCCGAAGCGGCACGCGCGGTACGACACCAGCTGCGTGCTCACTTCGCTGCCATCGAGCACCCTCTCGCCGGCGACGTGCTCTACGGCGGGGTTGCCGTCCCCGGGCTCGAACGTCACGCCTTGCATGCTGCACGCATTTCGTACGACGGCGGCGGCGACGCTGCGCTCGCGTTCGACGTGAGCTCACCGCTTCCTGACGACATGGCAAAGCTCGTCGCGGACAGCTGAAAATAGGGCTATTTCGGAAACGCGACGACGACGCTCGTCATGTTGAAGAACGCGTCGACGTCGCGCACGTTGCGGGCGATCTCGCCGAATACGCAGGCACCGCCGATCGGCGCGTCGAGCTCGGCGCGCATCGCGGCGGGCTCTTCCGCGAATGTGTCGCCGAGGGCGGCGAGGCGGCCGGCGCATGCCAGCACGAGCGCTCCGGCGACGCTCCCTCCGGCGCGCTCCGCGGCGGTCGCCGCCGCCTCGCGGGACGCACGGAGGAGATCCTCCCGCGTCGCATGGAGCACGCGGACGCGCGCGCCCTCGGAGATCGCGGCCGAGAGCTGGATGGCTCGGTCCTCGCGGATCGCGAACGGCGTGCGTGCCACGAGCTCGCGCTTGTCGTCTGCGATGGCGATCCGGGGAACGGAGTCGTCTGCGAGCCCGAGCGAGTAGTGGTTGCCCAGATACAGCGCGACCTCGCTGATGGCGGCTGGCGGCGTGCCGCCCGCTGCACGGGCGTCGTCGAGCCACACGTCGAGCGCCGGCTGGCCGTCGAGCTCGAGCAGGTAGGGACCGTCGCTCCGGGTTACCGTGCGCACGCGGCCGACGCCGGCCCAGCCGTGTCGGGCCGCAATGCCGATCGGGCGCCTCGTGAACAGCCCCGTCACGACGAGGCAGTCGTCGCGCAGCTCGTCGCCGAAGAGGACCTTCGCGCGGTCCATCGTCAGGTCGTCCCCCGTGATCGCGCCGGCGAGCTGCGCGTGCGCGCCGGCGCCCTTGCGCACGGCGGCGGTGAGCGCCTCACCGTCGATGAGCCCCAACGGTGCGAAGACGAGGCAGACGAAGTGACTCAATCCGGCGAGCGCAGCGCGACCTGCCGCCTTCGCCACCTTCTCCGCCGCAGGGACGGCCGGGAAGAACGTCGGAGGTTCGATCGGGGCCGTGTGGCTCTCGACCTCGATGTCCGCTCCGGCGAGGAGCACCACGGAGACGCCGAGCGGACCCACGTGCTCGCCCGCGAACACGCACGCGCCCGAGGTACCGCCGATGATCTGTGCGTCTCCGACGACCGCGCGGACCGTCCGCGCGGCCTGGTGGACATCGGGGTAGCTCGCCGACACGAAGACGATGGCGAGCTTGGGCCTCTCCCCTCGCAGCATCCGGAGAGCCTCCGTTGCGGCATCGCGGGCCGCGATCGTCGCCGTCGCGGCGGCGCTCATTCCACTGCCGAAGGTAATCATCGCCCCCACCCCCCCACGCCGGCGCGATCGCCGAGCTCTCCCCGGAACCAACGGCCAACTATAGAGGAAAATTCAGGCTAGCGACTTGCCAAGCGAGCCCGGCCTCGCTTGACTGGGCGTCCCTTCATGACCATCCCTCTCGCGCCCGCGCAGGAACCTCGCGATCTCGCGGGCTATGCACGGGGGCGCGCCGTCCTCGTGGGGGGGCTCCTGACGCTCGCCGTTGGGGCCTCCCTGCTCTCGGTCGACGGGCCGGTTCCCCACGACGTGTCGGAGCTCGCGTCTGCGCTCGGAGCGGTGTCGCAGGGCTTCGTTCGCGCCGAGGACCTCCGCTGGGAGCCGTCCGGGGGCCTCGTTTCCGACCTCTTGCTCGGGAGGTTCGTCATCTTCCTCGCGAGCGAGACGGCGAGCGGTCCGCGCGACGTCCATCGGGCCCGCGTTCGGCTCAGTCCGGAGGGGCGGCCCCTGGCGTTCAGCGCGCCGCGCAACCTCACGTCGACGCCGCTCGGCGACGACCACGCCCTCGTGGTTCACGGCCGTCGCGCCGCGTACGCGACGTTCGCCTTCGGGCAGGAGCAGAGCGTCACCGCGCTCGATCTCGCCGGCGAAGGCGCACAGAACGTCACGAAGAAGCTCCACGATCGGTGGATGGCCGCCGTCACCAACTGGCAGCTCACCGGTGGCGCCGACGGCGTCGCTCGCGTCGACGTCACGCTCGAGCAGCCCGCTCAGCGCGTGGGGCTCTCCGTTTCCGACGAGTCGCTCGACATCGCACTCGCCGATGACGACCGTTCGACCCAGGCCACACGCACGGCACGGCTCGAGCTCGACAAGAGCGAGCTCGTGCCGGTGTCAGCCCCGGGGATGCGCGTCGAGGGTCGACGTCACCTCGCGAAGCCCGTCGTGTTCTGGGCGGTCGACACCGTACGTGCGGTCCCGTGGATCGGCCCCGCGCCCATCGCGTGGCTCGAGGAGAAGACGTTCGCGATCCGCGACACGATCAAGCAGACCGCCTTCAAGGTGACGGCAGGCGGCGAGGCGCTCGCACGCGAGCCCGAAGCGCCGCCCGCGACGGTGCTCGACGCCTCTCAGGCCGCGGCCGATCTGGGTCACTGGCCGCCATCGGCGATCCACTCGATGTGGAAGACGCCCGAGGTCGGAGAAGGGGAGTGGACGACGCCGACGCAGCCGTGGGTGAAGCACCTGCCCACGCCCGCCGGCGGCGAGGCGCCGCCCTCGATGTTCTACCGGACGTTCGTGCGCCCCGACGAGGAGCGGCCGTACGCGAAGGTCGTGCTGCTCGCGATGGACATGCGCCAGCTCGATCTCGAGATGGAAGCCGGCAACGAGGACCCGAAGCCTCTCACGGGACCGCCTGGCGCCGGGCGAATCCCGCGCGATCCGGCCGTCTACACGAAGATCGCCGCGGCGTTCAACGGCGGCTTCAAGACCGAGCACGGCAGCTACGGCATGATGCTGAAGAAGCGCGTGCTCTTGCCGCCTCAGCCGGGGATCGCCACGGTCATCATCACGAAGGACGGTCGCTATGGCCTGGGGTCGTGGGGAACGAACAAGGACGTAGGCGGCATCCAGGACGTCGAGGCGAGCGACATCATCTCGTTCCGGCAGAACCTCGACCCGCTCGTCGACAACGACAAGGTGAACCCGAGCGGTCGCGCGCAGTGGGGCTACACGCTGCCCGGCACGACGATGCAGACCGAGCGCTCCGGGCTCTGCGTGACGAACGCGGGCCACCTGCTCTATGCCTGGGGTGACGACGTCAGCGCCACGACGCTCGGCAAGGCGATGAAGATGGCGTCGTGCGTCTACGGGATGCACCTCGACATGAACCCGCACCATACCGGGTTCATCTTCACGAACATCACCGAGCTCAAGGGCCGCAACTACAAGTCCGAGCTGCTCGACAAGCAGATGGAGATCGATACGGCGCGGTACATCGAATACGCGCCGAAGGACTTCTTCTACATGACCCTCCATGACCCGACGCCGCCGTCGCTCGAGAGCGCGGACAAGGCGGAGCGGACACGCTGGGAGCCCGACCCCGGCGTGCAGCCGGCACCGGCGTGGATGGCGGGGCTCTGGCACGCATCGGCGGGCGGCGTGGAGATCCTCGAGATCGAGCCGGCGCGCGCGAGCTTCCGCGTTCGCGCGGGCACGGCCGAGCCCGACTCGAAGACGGGCGCCACGCGTGCGCACGAGCTCGCGGAGGACGACGCGCATCGCGTGCTCTTCGCGCTGACGCTCGGCACCTCGGAGGCGAAGCATCTTCGCGGGCTCGTGACGGACGGGCGGGTCGCGCTCCCGATGAGCGGCGGTGAGCACTCTGCCGTGCTCGTTGCGTCGGAGGACGGGCAGCTCACGATCGAGAGCGCGCATGACCTGGCGTCCGTGCCGCCGCACATCGACGCCGCGGAGCTGCCGCTTCTCCTCGACGACGGAAAGCTCGTCTCACATCCGAGCTCACGCGGTGGCGCGGCGCTGGGCCTGACGCCTGCGGGACGCGTGTATGTTGCACGCATAATATCAGGGGGCGGCGTGGAGGCCATGGCCGAGGTGCTGAAGCGCGCCGGGTGCACGCGCGCGGTGCTCCTCGACCGCGGCACCGGCGCGCATGGCTCTCTCTTCCGCGCGGGTACGTCCACACCACCGCGTTCGCGCTACGAGGAGACCACGCTGTACGCGATGAGCAAGCCGCTCCTGCCGCGAGGCTTCCGCTTCGAGTCGTCGCATCCGGTCGAACCGCCGGCGCCGAAGAAGAAGTAGCTACGCCACGCTGAGCCACACCTCGCCGCGGCTACATCAGCGACGCGGCGACCCGCTTCAGGGGGCCGTTTCGGACGGTGTCGCCGGGCCGGTCTCGGCCGGCGCGGCGGCGGCCGGCGTGGTCAGGCCGGGCGCGGCGGGCATGGTCGGGACGCTCGGCGTGTCGCCCGAGGGAGTCGTCGTCGCGTCGCTACCCGTCGCGCCGGAGCCGGGGTGACCGTCGTCATGCACGTCGCTCGTGCCTTCGTCGGCGTCGAGGCCGGGCGCGTTGTAACGCGGCGCCTCGCCGGGCTTCGAGTAGTCGATCCAGAACGCGTTGGTGTCGCGCACGTCCATGTGGACGAAGACGCTGTTCGGGTAGTAGCCGCAGCCGACGTTCTTCAGCGTCCGGCAGAAGTCGCGGAGCGCCTCGTTCGGCACGCCGGCGACGCGGAAGTCGATCGCGCGCCCGTGCATGTGGTTCGAGTGGGGGTTGAACTGCGTCGGCGTGAAGGGGCGGAAGCCGCTGACGACCTCGACCTTGCGGCTGCCGAAGTGATTCGAAACGATGCCCACCAAGGAAACGAGTCGCGCGTCGATCGGGTGCGCCATACCGTTCGGTGAGCGCATCATCTTCTCGAACGACTTGAGCGCGACCGGCGAGACGCGGCCCTTCTTGTCGCCGACGTGGATGTCGAACTGCTCGGTGGTCGCGATGCGATGCGCGTGGATGACCCCGGGCGTCTTCGCCTTCATCGCAAACGTGGTGGTCTCGCGGCCGTTGGTCTTGCCGACCTTGGCGGTCTTCTCGCCCTTCTTGTGCTCGGCGGCGTTCGCGGCACCTCGCTCCGCCGCCGCATTCGCCGCGCGGTCTGCGGCGCTAGGCACCGGGCGCTCGGCGACCTTCGCCTTTGCGGCGCCTTCGCTCTTCGCGGCGGTGTCCTTCACGCCGGGAATGGTGAGCGTCTCGCCGACGCGAAGGTGCTTCACGTTCTTGAGGTGATTGGCCTCGATGATCGCCTTCGCGGTCACGTGGTAGCGATTCGCGATCGCCTCGATCGTGTGTCCGCGGCCGACGGTGTGCTGCACGTCCGCGTGAGCGAGCGCAGGCACCACGAGAGCCGCGGCGAGGGCCGCGAGGGCAACGAGACCAGAGGACGTGCGAGGACCCATGTGAGCGTCGTGCTAACCCGAACCGGAGCGGGGGAGAAGAGGCATTCTGGAGGTCGAATTCGTCTTTGATTGCGAGACGTTGTTGGGTGCTCGAGGAACGCGCGCTTCCATCCGTTTCCCGGGGGACGAGATCGGGCACGGGCACGGGCACGGGCACGGGCACGGGCACGGGCACGTGAAGACGAGGAGCCTCGTATCTCGTGGCGGCCCGCGCGCGGCTCCGCATGAGCCCTCGCACGACGACACATGAGGTTGCGACGCGCTACTTCGATAAGCGCGCGATGTCAGGCGGGCGCCGAAGTAGGTGCATCGGCGGGGATAAGGGCATCACGACCAAGAATCGACACGCGGACCCACCGACTTTTTGACGGGCGCATGCGCGGACTGCAACACTTTGTAGCGAAATGCTCGGAGAAGGTAAAAACCTGGTCGGAGTCGATATCGGCGCGAGTGCCATCAAGGTGGTGCAGCTGAAAGAGGCTCGCAAAAAGCTCCAGGTGGTCAGGTACGGGTTCGCGCCCTTGCCTCCACAGTCGATCATCGACGGTCACGTCATGAACTCGGGTGCCGTCGTCGAGGCCCTCCTGAAGATCTTCCACGACTCGAAGATCACGCAGAAGGAAGTCGCGATCGGCGTCTACGGCCAGTCGGTGATCGTCCGGAAGATCACCGTGCCCATGATGACCAACGACGAGCTGGAAGAGCAGATCGGCTGGGAAGCCGAGCAGCACATCCCGTTCGACATCAAGGTCATGTCGATCGACTACGAGGTGCTCCGCCGCCGGCCCGACGCCGGGCAGATGGATCTCCTCCTCGTCGCCGCGAAGAAGGACGAGATCAACGACTACGCGGCGATCGTCCGCGAGGCGAAGCTCAAGCCCGTCATCGTCGACATCAACGCCTTCACGATCCAGAACATCTTCGAGTACCAGCACGGGCTGCCCGAGGACGGCACCATCGCCCTCCTGAACGTCGGCGCCGCGGTCTCGTCGCTGAACATCGTCTCCAAGGGCGTATCGGCCTTCACCCGCGAGATCACGAACGCGGGTAACTCGATCACCGAAGAGATCCAGAAGCAGTGCAACGTGCAGTTCGACCAGGCCGAGGCCTACAAGTGCGGCGGCGGCCCGACGGACATCGTTCCGCAGGAAGTGCACCAGATCATCCAGAGCGCGTGTGACGGCCTCGCGGGCGAGATCCAGCGAAGCCTCGACTTCTACCTCGCCACCAGCGGCGAGTCGGAGATCACGCGCATCTTCGTCTCCGGCGGAAGCGCGTATCTCGCGCCCCTCTGCCAGTCGATTGAGAAGCGCGCGCACGTTCCGGTGCAAGTGTTCGACCCGATCTCCAGCCTCACTGCTGACGCCAAGTACGTCAATGAGCAGGACATGCGCGTGCGAGCTGCGCAGCTCGTCGTCGCACTCGGTCTCAGCCTGCGCCAGGACAAGGAGCGCCGCTCGTGATTCGCATCAATTTGATGCCGCAAAAGCGGCCTATGCGCCGCCGCGGCGAAGCGGGGTCCCCCGACGCTGGTGGCGGAGGCGGCGAGAGCCAAGCGTGGCTCGCGTTCGTCCTCGGCGCCGTTCTCCTCGAGGTCATCGTGCTGCTCTTCGTCTACAAGACGAAGCAGGACCAGCTCACGCTGGTCCAGAAGCACAACCAGGAGCTGACGGCGAACATCGACTCCATCAAGCGCGAGATCTCGAACCACAACGAGATCAAGGCGTCGCTCAAGGAGCTCCGCGATCGCGAGGAAGCGATCCAGAAGCTGCAGAGTGCACGCACGGGCCCGACGGCCACGATGCTGGAGCTCTCTCGCATCATGACCCCGGGCCGCGGTCCTACGGTCGACCGCGACAAGCTCGAGCAGCTGAAGCGTGACAACCCCAGCGCGGTGCCCAACCCGAACTGGGACCCGCGCCGCCTCTGGCTCGCCTCCTACAAGGAAGCAGACCGCACGGTGAAGCTCGGGGGGCTGGCCCGCGACGGCGAGGACGTCTCCGAGTTCCTCCGCCGCCTCGCGCTCAGCGACTACTTCTACGACGTGAAGCTGCTGCCCGCGACGAAGCAAATCGATCCGCTGACGAAGCTCGAGCTCGTGCGATACGAGATGAGCGCAAAGGTGAGGTACTGACATGGCGTCGCTAAGCCTGAATCGCCTCCCGATCGCGGGAAAAATCGGCGTCGGCGGCGTCTTCTGCGCCCTCCTCGGCGTCGCCTACTACGTCCTCCTCCACACCGACGTGGCCGGACGCATCGACCGCGAGAAGCGCAGCACGGGAGAGCTCGATGCCGAGCTCTCGCGCCAGCGCCAGTCTCAGGCGAGCTACTTCGCGGACCGCGACGAGCTCGCGATGCGGCAGCAGAAGCAGCGCGAGCTGAACAAGGTCCTGCCGACCGACACCGAGGCCGCGACGTTCCTGTCGGCCATCCAGGCCGTCTCGAACATCGCCGGCATCGACCTCAAGGCGTGGACGCCGCAGGAGGAGGTCCCTCAGGCCTTCTTCGCGAAGGTGCCGATGAAGCTCCAGATCACGGGGCGCTTCCACCAGATCGCGAAGTTCATCTACGAGGTCGGCAAGCAAGACCGCATCATCAACATGGAGAACCTCGAGCTCTCTGATCCGAAGCTCGAAGGGGAGGACATCGTGCTCAAGGCGAACTGCCTCGCGACGACGTTCCACCTGATCAAGAAGGCGCCCGCTCCCGCGGTCCCCGGAGCGCCCGGAGCGCCCGGAGCGCCAGCGACGCCGGCAGGAGGTACGAAATGATCACCGGACGACACATGCTCGCGGCCGTCGCCTCCCTTGGCCTCGGCGTTGCGCTCGCCGGCTGCTCGGCCGACAAGGTCCTCACGGCGGCCAACACTGGCTCGACCGAGAAGGCCGTCCCCGACGCCGGCGTGGCACCCGTCGCGACGGTCGCGCCGCCCCCGATCGCACGCATGGAGTTCGCCGAAAACGACTTCGTGGAGAGCGATCGCAACCGCGACCCGTTCCGCACGTTCATCGCGACGTTCACGCCGCCCGAGAGCAAGCGGGTCGCCCAGAACCAGCGCGCGGTGATCCTGCCCCAGCACTCGATCGACGAGCTGAAGCTGGTCGCGATCGTGACCGGCGGCGAGTACCCGCGAGCGATGGTCGTCGACCCGAGCGGCAAGGGCTGGGTCCTCAAGCGCGGCGACTACGTCGGTCGACCCGAGATCGTCCACATCGGCGGTGCCAACGGCGCCGACTACCAGCTCAACTGGCGCGTCGACAAGGTGCGTGACGGCGACCTGGTGTTCCTCCGCGAGGACCCCGCGCAGCCGGGTATCCCTCCCGCCACGCGCGTCGTGACGCTCCATCCGGAGCAGCAAGAGAAAGACAAGATCGACTGAGCGACCTTCGGTTGCCTCTCTAGATGTCCGAAAAAGCCCGCAAAAAGCGGGCTTTTTCGTTTTGTCGCGCGCGTCATGCGAAGCGCTTCGCGCGTCACGGCCGGGTTTTCTTTAGCCACAAATTGGGATCAATCGATCCGTTGCTTCTACCGTTCCAGTCGCGACGTCGTGCGTGACCACTACCGACGACGATGCGAGGAGCCGAAGGCATGAGAGCGGCGAAGAGGGGCTTGCTTCACAAAGGGATCTTGGCGGTGCTCGGCGCTCAAGCCGTGCTGCTGTCTGCGACCCTGAGCTGGGCTGACGGAACTGCCCAAGTCACCGCCGCCGACGGCGGAGGGCGCAACCACGTACGCGACGTGAAGGTCCGGGCAACCGACGCTTCCACGGGCGCAACCGAGATCGAGGTCGTCGGTTCGACGGCTCCGGTGTTCAACGTACGCGTCGAGAGCGGGGGCAAGCGATTGCTCGTCGACATCTCGAACGCGGACGTCGTCCCCGGCGTCAAAGAGGCGCTCACGTCTCAGGTCGGACTGGTCGGCGGCGTGCTCACGCAGGGCTTCAAGACCGAGCAGGGGACGATGACTCGTCTCTCGGTCAGCCTGCTCAAGCAAGCCACCTACCGTGTCCGCGCCGACGGCACGACGCTCAAGGTGTCGCTGACGCCAGCCGCGGTGACCGCCGCAGCCAGCGCGGCCGACGTCAAGGCTGCCGGGGGCGACGCGCCCGCGGCCGTCGTGGCCGACGCCGAGCTCGCCGACGTTCGCTTCGAGAAGGGCAAGGGCGGTGCGGACCGCGTGCTCATCACGACGACTTCGGTGCCGTCCTACTCGCTCGGGACCACCCCGGGCGGCCGGGTTCGCCTCGAGCTGAAGAAGACGCAGCTCCCGAAGAACCTCGCCAAGACGATGGACCTCGCGAACCAGCACAGCCCGCTCAAGTCGGTCAGTGCCTTCTACGACTCGTCCAGCGAGTCGACGATCATCGAGATCGACCGCGAAGGCATGGCGCAGGGCTCGATCGCCGTCGACGGAAAATCGATCATCTGGGCCTTCGACGTCCCGAAGCTCGGCGCCACCGGCGCGAAGGCAGTGTCGCGCAAGAGCGTCACCGTCGCTCGCGAGCGCGTCGAAGAGGGCGGGCCCAAGGTCGAGACCTCCATCCACGGGGATGACGTCAAGATCGAGGTCGATGGCGCCACCGAGACGGCCGGCTTTGCCGCGTCGCTCAACGCGCAGGGCGCCGGCCGCTTCAACGGCCGCCGCATCGACCTCGACCTCAAGGATGCCGACATCCACAACATCCTCCGTCTGCTCGCGGACGTCGGACGCGTGAACATCGTCACCGCTGACGACGTCTCCGGCAACGTCACGATCCGCATGCGGAACGTGCCCTGGGATCAGGCGCTCGACGTCGTGCTGCAGGCCAAGGGCCTCGGCATGGTGCGCAGCGGCAACCTGATCCGCGTCGCCCCGCTCGCCACGCTGCAGAAGGAGCGCGAGCTGCGCCTCGCTGCGGCGAAGCAGGAGTACGAGCTCACGCCCCTCGAGACGCGCCTCATCCCGGTCAGCTACGCGCAGGCCGAGGAGCTCCAGGCCCGTGCGAAGGACCTCCTCTCGCCGCGCGGCTCCATCGCTGTCGACGAGCGCACCAACGTGCTCATCGCCCGCGACGTGTCGGGCAACCTGAACAACATCGAAGAGCTCGTTCGCTCTCTCGATACGCAGACCCCGCAGGTGCTCGTCGAAGCGCGAATCGTCGAGGCGACGAGCCGGTACATCCGCGACATCGGTATCCAGTGGGGTGGCGACGCCACCTTCTC
>JANXVA010000093.1 GCA_025351875.1 Myxococcales bacterium
GTCGAGGGCTTCGATGCGGACGCTGGCGTGCAGGTTGAAGCGCTCGTGCGTGACGGCGTCGGTCGCGCGGGGTGTCGTCTGCGGCGGCACGCCGTGCTCGTCGTCGTCCTCACCGTCGTCACGCTCGCGGACGGTGACGAGGCTGCCTCGCTGCATGCCTGCTGTGGCGAGCGCCTCGGCGGGCGACACCTCGCGCGGCGCGTTCGAGTCGTGCGCGGCGTCGGGGTCACATCGCCGTCCCCGCCGCGACAGCCACCTCATGACGCGCGCGTAAATGCGCTGCAGCATCGAGGTGAGCTCGGCTCGCGTCGGCGCAGGTGCGGGCTCGAAGCGGAGCGCCTCGCCGTCGTTCACGTAGACGCCGTCGAGACACAGGCAGTCCTCAACGGCGGGGTCGGGTCGGGCGCGACGATTGCGTCCTTCGGTCGCCCGAAGTCGACGACCATCGCCGGCAGCTCGACGCCGGGATCGCCATGCACGTCGCGGCGGACCCACGACGGCTTGCCCGCGGCCTCCGCCGCAAGCGTGTGCGCGACGCGCGGCTCGAGCGCGTAGCCGGTCGAGAGCAGCGCGTAATCGGTCGCCTCGACGGCGGCGCCGTCGATCGTGAGCGTCAGGCCCGCGACATCGGACGGGAGCACGAGGCGGATCTTCGTGACGCGCCGATCGAGATCCGCCGCTGCGGCGTGCGCCACGTCGACGCGCTTGCCGTCACCTTTCCGGATCGCGAGCTGCTCCGCGGCCTTGTAGTGGTTCCAGGCGTCCGCCGTCCTGCCCTCGCGCGCGGAGCACTCGGCGAGATTGAACCGGGCTCCGACGCTTTGCTCGCGCTTGAGGCTCGCGACGAAGCGCGGAATCGCGCCCTTGCAGTCGCCCGCCTCGAAGAGCGCGCGGCCTGTGCTGAATTCGGCAACCGCCGCGTCGTGCTCGGCCGTGGGCGGGACGTCCGCCTCCGCGCGTGCGGTCGAGGATGCTGCGCAGCTCAGCGCGAGGACGAACGCCGACCGGAAACGCATGCTCACGCGAGCGTATCGCACTGCCTCTCGACGAGCGGCGAAATGGCGTCGTCAGAACGTCTTGCCGGGGTCGAACGCCGGCGGAGTGGGAGTCGCAGGAGGGGGCGCGGGCACGGCGGGTTGGCTCGAGCAGAGACCGCGGCGCGCGTCGGGCGGACGACAACCCGCGGCGCCGCTCTCGCCGGTGCACGGGCGCTCGCCGGAGGCGGCGGGAGCGCGGCAACGGTCGTCGAGACTGCACCGGCATTCGACAAGTCGAGGGGCACGTCGAGCGCGGCGAGCGCCTGTAACACGTACGTGACAGCCACGTGCGGCGGGAGCATGCCGCGTTCCTCAGCCCGCCGGTCTGTTGCGACGGCGCGAACAGGGTGTTGCCCGAGGCGGGGCTCGTAGCGGACCGGAAAGGACCTACGTTGGCGCTCATGGCGAACGACGTGATCGCGACCTCGACCTCCACCGCAACCACGTCCGCGCGCGACCGGCGCATCGCGGTGCGGACCAAGGGACACGCCCACGGCCCCATCACGCGACTGATGAGCCCCGGCGATCTCGGAGAGCACGTGAAGCCGTTCGTGTTCCTCGACTACTTCGAGACCAAGGGCTTTCAGGGCGGCGGCTTCGCGGCGCACCCTCATTCGGGGATCGCGACGCTCACGACGCTGCTCGAGGGTACGACCGACTACGGCGACTCGACCGGCAAGTCGGGCGCGATGCGCGGCGGCAACCTCGAGTGGATGCAGGCGGGCGGCGGCGTCTGGCACTGGGGCGACCCGCGCCCGAACGAGCCCGTGCGCGGCTATCAGCTGTGGCTCGCGCTGCCGGCGTCGCTCGAGAACGCTGCCGCACAGAGCCACTACATCGAGAGCGTCGCGGCGAGCGCGGACGGCAAGGTGCGCGTGCTGTTCGGTACGTACGGCGCGCTGAAGAGCACCATCCCGTATGACGAGCCCATCACGTACCTCCACGTCACCCTGAAGAGCGGCGAGCGGTGGACGTTCGAGCCCGAGCGGGGGCACGACATCGCGTGGCTCGCCGTCAACCGCGGCGCGCTACGCACGAGCGGCGTGCGCCTCGAGGGCGAGATGGTCGTCTTCGAGGAGGGCTCGGCGGCGCTCATCGCTCTCGAGGCGATCGGCGACACCGAGCTCGTCATCGGCTCCGCGAAGAAGCATCCGCATC
>JANXVA010000101.1 GCA_025351875.1 Myxococcales bacterium
CGACTCGACGCCGCCGGCGACGACCACGTCGTTGTACCCGGCAGCGATCTGCCCGGCCGCGAAGGCGATCGCCTGCAGGCCGCTCGAGCAGAAGCGGTTCACGGTGATCGCGGCCGCCTCTTCGGGGAGCCCGCCGAGGAAGCCCGCGACGCGCGCCACGTTCAGCCCCTGCTCGCCCTCCGGCATCGCGCAGCCCATCACGAGGTCGTCGACCTCGTTCGGATTCACCTGGGGAACGCGGGCCATGAGGCCGCGAATCACGTCCCCCGCGAGCTCGTCCGGCCGCTTGTTGGCGAGAGAGCCCTTGAGTGCGCGACCGACCGCGCTGCGAACCGCTTCGACGATGACGATGTCTTTCATGACTGTGCTCCGCATCCGGTGCTCGGGAGGCGAGAGCTTCGCCTACCCGGCTTTGGATGTCGAGGCTCGTGCCGCCGCAGCCAACGCATGCGTGTCAAGGCCGCCATTTCTTCGGCGCGCCGTGCGGCGAGACAACGCACGCGTCCCCGCATCATGACGCCGTACACTCGACGGCCTCATGCGAACCGACGCGACGTTGATGATGCTGGGCCGGCTCATGCTTGCGACGCTCGTCGGGCTCACGGCAGGGTGTGGCGCGCCCAAGATCGCCAAGCTCGTCGCGCAAGGCGATCAGCGCACGCTGCGAGAGAGGCCCAACGGTGCGCCCGCGAGCTCACCCTCGAGGCCGCCGATCCTCTACCTGGCCTTCGACGGCGTGAACCGCGATCTCCTCTACGACATGCTTCGGAAGGGGAAGCTCCCGAACCTCACGACGCTGCTCGGGGGCACCGGCGGCCAGTTCCCCCACGCGCACTTCGACGAGCGGCTCCTCTCGACACTGCCTTCCTCGACGATGGCCGCGTGGGTGACGACGATGAGCGGCGTGGCCCCCGCCGAGCACGGCGTCACCGGCAACGAGTACTTCGTCCGCGAGGACAGGTCGTTCGCCTGCCCGGCGCCGGTCTCCTTCGTCTCGTCGGCGCCGACGCTTGCGATCTACACGGATGGCTACCTCGACACGCTGAGCGGCGCGCCGACGGTCTACGAGCGCATGCGGGAGAAGGACCCGGACGTGCTCGTGTGGGTCGGCATGCACAACGTCTACCGCGGCGCCGACCGCCTCCTCCTCGCGAAGAAGACGGTCCTGGCGACGGCGTTCGAGGGCTTCATCGAGGTGGAGGCCAAGAAGCACCTCGAGGACAGGGAGTCGCGCCGCCTCTATGCCGAGCTCGACTCGGGGGCGATCGAGGTGGTCGTGGGAGAGCTGTCGCGAGGCGTGCTGCCCGACGTCTTGACGCTCTACCTCTCCGGCACGGATCTCTACGCACACGTCGCCGAGGAAGGTCCGGACAAGGCCCGACGCTCGTACCTCGAAGAGGTCGTCGATCCGCAGCTCGCGAAGCTGGTCAAGGTGCTCGAGGAGCGCGACGCTCTGGCCGGCCGCTGGGTCGTCTTGAGCTCCGATCACGGGCACACGCCGGTCGTCCACGACGACGCGCATGCGCTCTCCACGAAGGACGACGAGGATCCGCCGGCCGTCCTCCGGCGGATCGGATTCCGCGTTCGGCCGTTCGAGAAGACCGTCCCGGACAAGCATCCGTTCAGCGCTGTCCTCGCCTACGGCGGCGCGATGGCCTACGTCTATCTCGCGGATCGCTCGGGGTGCCCCGGCGAGAAGGACGTCTGCGACTGGAAGCAGCCGCCGCGTTACGAGGAGGACGTCCTCGCCGCCGCCGAGGCGTTCCACAAGAACGACGTCGACGGTTCGATCGTACCGGCGATGCGCGGAACGCTCGACATGATCCTCACGCGGCGACCGAAGCCCTTCCCGCAGGTCGACGCTCCGTTCGAGGTGTACGTCGGGGGCGGCAAGACGATGGCGATCGAGCCCTACTTGAAGGAGCATCCGCACCCGACC
This sequence comes from Myxococcales bacterium, assembly GCA_025351875.1. Classification (GTDB taxonomy): domain Bacteria; phylum Myxococcota_A; class Polyangia; order Polyangiales; family Polyangiaceae; genus Labilithrix. The sequence goes on from JANXVA010000101.1 coordinate 1,940, forward strand.
TACGTGTCGATGGACGCGAGGCTTCGCGATCTCGGCGTCGGCGTACACGGCGAGCGTGCCGGCGACATCCTGCTCATCGCGCACAACGGCGACCGCGAAAAGCCCGAGGAGCGCTACTACTTCGCGGCGCCGTACCGCTCATGGCACGGCAGCCCCTCGAAGCAAGACTCCGAGATTCCTCTGATCGTCGCGAGCTCGCTGCACTCGAGCGCCGCCATCGGCGCCTGGGTGAAGGGCGTCCTCGGCGAGCGACCGTTCCAGCAGAAGGTGACGGACGTCCTGCTAGGGCTGCGCGCCGGCGCCCTCGACCACAAGCGCTGAGCGACGATCGGGAGGTGGTGCGGTGGAATCCGAATCCGGCCACGAGCCCGCCGAATGCGAGCGCGCCGATGGCGAGCAACTGCGCCTCGAACAACAACGCGCAGCTGACGAGCGTCGCCACGCCACGGGCATCGACCTCACTCACCGTACGGCAGTCCCACGGCGATCCTGCCATCGCATCGCCGACCATCATGGATGAACGAACACGACGGCGCGCTCTGCAATCCACGTCGGCTCACGGAGGTTCGATTTCCTGTGCCATACGAGGACCCGCCGTGGATGCGGGTCCACCACGCAATCCGCGATGCACCTCCATTGTCGATGTCGTGCAGGGGGCCTTCGTTGAAGATGTCGCGCATCTCAACGACAGTCTCACTCCGTCCCAGGAGATGGAGGGCGTCCTTGATCCCGTCTGCCGCCTCCCTCGCAGCTCGTGAGGTGCAGGAACTCTTCGCCGGCACCGTGGACGGCTAGCTAGTTCCGGAGAGGCTTGTTGTTCATCAGCATGAACTGCATCCGCTCCTGGCTCTTCTGCGCCTCTTCCGATTGGAAGATGTAGCCGCGGCGGGTGCTCCAGTGCGAGTGGCAGTCGAAGATCTTCATCGCGCGTCCTTTCTCGGATCGATGTGCGCCGGCATTGCCGGGCGCGTCACTTCTGATGGCGGCGGTCGAGCAGCCGCCGCGCCTTGCCCTCGCGGCCGAGATTGGCGGCCTCGGCGAGCGAGCCCTCGGCGACCAGC
>JANXVA010000127.1 GCA_025351875.1 Myxococcales bacterium
GTGAGGGCGAGGGCGAGGGCGACCACGCGAGCGAAGTAACCGTGCCGCGTCCTGTCACCGTCCTTTTCGGCGCCGACGGCATCGGCAAGACGACGCTGCTCACCGCGCTCGCGGTGACGCGCCCCGGCTACACGCTTCCACCTCTGCCCTACCCTCGGATCGCGGTGGCCACCGGGAGCGCCACGGCTGTGCCCGAGGGACCGTCGTGCGTCACCACGGAATGGATACTCGGCGAGGACGACCCCGCGCGCCCCCACCCGCTCGTCGTCGCGAGCCCGAACGCGATGCTCGACGGCGAGACGACAGAGACTGCGGGCGCAAGGCGGCGTGAGCAGGCGCTCTTCGATCGACGCGCCCAGACCGACGGCGGCTTCGTGTTCGTTGGCTTCTCCGGCGCGCGATGGTTCTCGCGCACCTCGAACATGCTGTCGGTGCCCGAGCGCTCGATCCTGAGGTACGACGTCCGTCACGCAGCATCGTTCGACGACCCGACGCGCGCCGATCTCACTCGCGAGACCAAGCAGGTCCTCTCCTACGCCGCGATCGCGCGCGCCCTCGGCAATCAGCGGGAGGAGTTCAGCCATCTCGAGCGATTCGACGCCGCGGTTCGCGAGGTGGTCGACGTGATGCTCGAGCCGTTCGGGTTCAGCTACGCGGGCGTGAGCCCGCTGTCGCTCGAGCCGGAGGCGACCGACAAGGCCGGCAACATCGTAGCGTTCGATGCACTGCCGCGCGCGGCCCGTCACCTCGTCGCCTTTGGTGCCCTCTCGCTACGCGCGATGTTCGCCGCGTATCCCCAGTCGGACGATCCGCGCGAGCGCGAGGCCCTGATCGCGATCGACGACATCGAGGCGCAGCAGGACCCCTCGATGCTCAGGATGATCGTCCCGCTCTTGCGCCACGCGCTGCCCAACGTGCAGTGGATTCTCACCACGTCGTCGACGCAGCTCGCGATGAGCTGCGCCCCCGGAGAGGTCATCGCGCTCCGGAGGAGCAGCAGCGAAAATGTCGAGGCGACCGAGGGCGTCCTGCACTGACTCTCAGTGCGCGTCGCCCCAGTTGTCGCCGTGGCCAACGTCGACGACCAGCGGGACGTCGAGCTTGAACGCCGACTCCATCGCTTCCTTGATGCGCGCCTCTGCCTTCGCCACGTGCTCGTTCGGGACCTCGAACACGAGCTCGTCGTGAACGGTGAGGATCATGCGAGCTCCCGGCACCACGTCACCCTCGCCCAGCGCGATCATGGCGAGCTTGAGGATGTCGGCGGCCGTTCCCTGGATCGGCGTGTTCTTCGCGACGCGCTCCGCCTCGAAGCGCAGCCCACGATTGCCAGAATTGAGGTTCGGTAAGAAGCGACGACGCCCGAGGATCGTCCGTACCGCCTCTCCGGTGCGCGCCGTCTCGACGGTCTGGTTCATGAAGTTACGAACGCCGACGAAGCGCTCGAAATACGCGTCCATGAACCGGCGAGCTTCGTCACGCGTGATGCCCTGTTCGCGCGCGAGCCTCGCCTCGCCCATCCCGTAGATGAGGCCGAAGTTGATCGCCTTCGCGCGGCGCCGCATGTCGGCGGTCACCTGGTCGCGCGGGATCTCGAAGATGAGCGACGCGGTGTGCTGGTGCACGTCGAGCTCGTCCCGGAAGGCGACACCGAGCTGCTCGTCCTTCGCGAGGTGAGCGAGGACGCGAAGCTCGATCTGCGAGTAGTCCGCGCTGACGATCTGGTGGCCGGGAGGAGCGACGAAGGCCGAGCGCACGAGACGCCCCACCTCCTTGCGGATCGGGATGTTCTGGAGGTTCGGCTCCGTCGACGAGAGACGTCCCGTCGCCGCGACAGCCTGCTCGAAGCGCGTGTGGATCCGCCCCGTCGCCGGGTTCACCGCGCGCGGCAACGCGTCGAGGTAGGTGCCCTTCAGCTTGTCGAGCTCGCGGTACTCGAGGATGACCGACGGCAGCGCGTGCTTGTCCGCGAGCTCGTCGAGCACGGCGGCGTCCGTCGAGCGGCCCCCCTTGAGCGTGCGCTTGACGACGGGGAGCTTGAGCTCGTCGAAGAGGAGGGTCTCGAGCTGGTCACGCGAGCGGATCGCGAACGGTCGACCTGCGAGCTCCTGCGCCTTCGCCTCGAGCGCCTCGCACTCCTTCTCCACGCGCGCACCGATGACTCCGAGCTTGCTGGTGTCGACGAGGACGCCCTTCCGCTCCATCGACGCGAGCACGCGGGACAGCGGGAGCTCGACGTCCTCGTAGAGATGGCCGAGACCTTCGGCGGACACGCGTGCGTCGAGCCGCGCGGCGAGCGCGAGGGCGAGCTCGGCCGGGGGAGCCGCGATGAGCGTCGCGCGCTCGACCTCGAGCTGGTCGAACGCGATGCGATCGGCCTTCTTTCCGCTTCCCTCGTCGAAGACCGGGAGCTCGGTCCCGAACTCCCGACGGACGAGATCCTTCATGTCGTTCGGCGCCTCGGGATCGAGGAGGTAGGCCGCGAGCATCGGATCGGACACGTGCCCCGCGAGCGGGATCCCATGACGGAAGAGGACGTTCTCGGAGCGCTTGAGGTCGTAGCCGACCTTCTTCACCGACGCGTCCGCGAAGAGCGGGCCGAGCAGCTCGCGGATCTTCTCCCACGGGAGCTGCGCGGGAACGCCGAGGTACCGGTGCTGGACGGGCACGTAGACGCCCTCGCCCGCCACGACGGAGAGCGCGAGCCCGAGGATGTGCGTGCGCATCGGATCGTGGCTCGACGTCGCCACGTGGACGCCGATGCGCCCTTCCTCCTTCGCCTGCGTGACGACGGCGGCGAGGCCCGCCTCGTCGAGCACGTGCCGGTACGTACGGGTGATCGCCTTTGCCGGCTCGCCGCCGGCCCGCGCGGCCGCTGCCACCATCGCGACCGCGCGACCGGCGCCCTTGTCCCCGACGACCGCGCGCTGGCCGGAGTCGAGACGCGCCTGCGCCGCCGTCATCTGGTCGAGGAGACGCGTGAGCTCGAGCTCGAGAAAGAGGCTGCGCAGCTCCTCGACATCCACTGGGACAAGGAGC
>JANXVA010000144.1 GCA_025351875.1 Myxococcales bacterium
GTGTAGGCCGCGGCCTATGACCAGCCAGCCCGGCTCGCCGTTGTCTTCGAGGTGGCCGCCGAGCCTCGCGACCGCAAGGAGCGCGTCACGGGCGGCGAGGACCGCCGGGGAGGTACACCGCCAGTGCGTTCGTGAGCGCGAGACGCGACTCGAGTTGAAGGCTCTCGAACTTCCAGAGCTGCGACCGAGCCGGCCTGCTTCGGGAGGCTCTTGCCGGCATGCGTAGCGGCTTGCTCCGCCATCCTCTCGAGTCTGGCCTCGCGCCGGGAGTCCCCGAGCCGCGCACCACCCGCTTCCGCCCGCGCCAACGACCCTCGCTCCACCATGCTGAGCCATAGATCAGCCTCTGGAGCGGCGCGCAACTGCGACGTGGGAGATGTCCACGCTCCTCAGGGCGAAGCCCCTCTTGAAACCTAAGGCTCCTCTTCCGCTTCTTCCTCGTCCTTGTCGAGGTCCTCATCGTCCTCGTCGAGGTCTTCGTCGTCCTCGTCGAGCTCGTCGACCTCGTCCTCGGCTTCTTCTTCGGCGTCGTCGGCAGCCGCGACGGGCTTGCGCTCGAACTTCACGTCGACCCCGATGTCACCGAGCTGCGCATCGAGAAGCTCGAAGAGCTCGTCGACGTCGTCGCCCGACCACTCGTCGAGCATCTCGGTGAGAAACTCGTAGAAGTCGCCGTTATCGAGCCGACGCTCGATCTCTTCGACCTGTTCCTCGGTGAACGCCTCGAGGATGTCCTCGCGCAACGTCTCGGTATCACCCTCCTCGATCGCATCCTGCGCCGAGAGGCGAATCTGCCGAACCGCACTTTTTCCGAGAACGATCTCCATCGGGCCTTCTCCCAGAGTCACCGTGACGCGCGAACAGGCCCACGAATACGCAAAGCCATCGTGCCGTGTCAACGCTGCAGCCTAGAAAGCTGCCGGAGGCGCTCGCCGCCGCCACCCTGCGAGTTCGGTCAGCAGGCGGCCCAAGGCATCGTTATGCTGCATGGCGATGGGTCGCCCGCTCGCGCTTGCGTCCGCCGTCATCGCGAGCCTCCTCGCGAGCGGCGTCGCACGGTCCCAGACCAAGCCCGACTCACCCTCCTCCGCGACGGCGGTGTCCGGAAGCGCTTCGGTCACTCCGGCGGCGCCCGGCCCAAACAACGCCGAGGCCGTGGGCAACGGCAGCGGAGAGGCCACGCCACGGCTCGTCGATCTGCAGAACGCGCTGCCGCCGCCGACCAACGTCGTCTACCTCCAGTATGGGGTCGCCCTCACAGCGGAGACGGTCAGCGCGGCCGGCCCCATCTGCGACAACGTCGCGGTACCTTGTATCCTCGGGCCCGGCGGCGGCGTGGCGGTGCGCGTCGGCTGGCGGGGGACCGGCGCGCTCTACTTCGGCGGCGCCTACGAGCTCTCGAAGCAGGACCCGAACAAGCTGCTCCGCCTCGCCATCCTCCAGCAGGTCCGCGCGGAGGCTCGTTACTACTTCGTCTCGGGCCGCGATACGGAGCCCTACGTCTCGACAGGCCTCGGCCTCGCGGGCTACGGGAACGAATGGGGCATCGACACGTGGGGTCCGGCGGCCTTCGTCGGGCTCGGGCTCGAGACGCAGATCACCCGGCGCACGGTGGTCGGCGTCGCCGTCGCCTACCGTTTGCTCTACTTGCAGCGCTTCACGGACACGAGCGGTGCCTCCCGCGAGGCCGGGATCGCGCAGCTTATTGGCCTGGATTTCGTGCTCGAACAGCGCGATCCGATCTACACCGAACGAACCTCTTCGAACCGATGAGCGTCACGATGCTTGACGGTAGAGCGGCCGTATTGTCCCATTCCGGGGCGCGATGAACTGCACGACGTGCGGACGCGAGAACCCGCCGCACCTGACGTTCTGCCAGGAGTGCGGTCAAAGGCTCGGCCCTCGTATCGCCCCGCCCACGCCGCCGATCGGCCTGGGAAGCGACTACGGGACGCCGGAAGCAGCACCCTCGCGCCTTGCGACCTCGCTCGGCGCAGGCATCGCTCCGTTCTCTGGCGGCATGCCCCAGGCGCCGCCGCCCGCCCCCGCCCCTCAGCCGCAGCCGGGACTGGCGGGCGGTGGACGCAGCTGTCGGATCTGCGCGACGCTCAACGGGCCGAACCTCCGCTACTGCACGTCGTGCGGGAGCACGCTCGAGCCTGCCGTGACGGCCGCACAACCCGTCGCGCCCGCCCCCGCTCCGCGCATGGTCGAAGCCGCACCCACTGCCCCCGTTCCCGCCCAGTTCGCACCGATCGCGCCCGCCCCGATGCCGTTCGCGGCGACGGCCCTGGCGCAGAACGGCGGGCCCGCGCATCCGGCCCCCGCGATCGCGCCGATGCGCGTCGTCGACCTGGGTCAAGGAGCGCATGGCGTGCCGGCAGCACGCCCCGAAGGGCCGCGCGTGTGCACGCGGTGTCGTGGTCTCGTCGACGCGGCCGCGCAGTTCTGTAAGTTCTGCGGAGCGCCGCTGGCCGACGCCGCGGCTCCGGGACACGCACCGGCACCCGCGGGCTTCCCCGCGCCCGCGCCGGTGCCGACGGGCCCCCCGCTCGCGCCGGTGATGCCCCCCTTCAACCCTCCGCCCCCGATGGCGCCGGTGCCCGTCTCCGCGCACGACCGCCTCGACCTCCCGCGGTCGAACGGGTTTCCGCCGCCCGCGCCTCGCCACGCCCCGCCCACCGACGCACCCGCGCCGCCTGCCGCAGCGCAGGCGCCCGTCGTACCGCCGCCGGCAGCCCCGCCGCCGACGCCTGTCGCGGTCCAGCCAGCCCCACCGCCTGCCGCGGCACCGCCCCAGGCGGCAGCGCCCCAGCCGCGTCCCGTGATCCGCGGCCGCCTGGTCGTCATCGCCAAGAGCGGCGCCGACGGGCCCAGCTACCCGATCGGCGACACCCTCGACGTCGGCCGGATCGAAGGCCAGATCATCGTCGGGGAGGACCCCTATCTGTCGCCGAGGCACGTCCGAATCGCCTGGACGGGCTCGAAGCTGGTCCTGAGGGACCTCGCGAGCACCAACGGTGTCTATATTCGGCTGGTCGCCGCACGCGACATGACCGCAGGAAAAGGCGGTTCCAGAGGTCCGACGACCCCGGAGGACGTTCCTGGAGAGGTCGCGGTTCCGCTTCAGGACCAAGATCTGATACTCGTCGGACAGCAGGTCTTGAGGTTCGAGAGCGCCATGTCAGGTTCACAGGCGGACGCAGGCTTCGGCCCCGCGACGGAGCACGGCACGCTCTTGTTTGGCTCGCCGGCCTCTCCAAGGTACGCTCGCCTCTCACAGCGCACCGTCGAGGGGGTTACCCGCGACGTCTATTACGTTCGGAAGGTGGAGACCGTGCTCGGCCGAGAGTCGGGAGATGTGGTGTTCACAGAGGATCCTTTCCTCTCGCGGCGCCACGCAGCGATTCGTGTCCTCGGACGCGATGGCAGCCCATTGCCGCCTCTGCCCGCCGGCACCAAGCCGACCGCCGACAGCGGGATCCAGTTCGCCCTCGTCGACCTCGGCTCCTCCAATGGCAGTTTTCTCCGCATCCGGAACGAGATTGACCTCGTCGCTGCTGACCACTTCCGCGTCGGCCAGCAGCTCTTCCGGGTCGACATTGAAGGTGCCTCGCAAGGTGCCTCGCAAGGTTCGCCGCGCGGCAACCACGGCGCGCCCGGGTGATGAATGAGGGTTTGCTCGTGACGCAGCCTCAGACGCCGGCCCCTGGCTCCGTCTCGACCGATCAGGGCGAATCGAGCTCGGGCGCCGATGTGCGCGTGAAGCTCTTCGCGCGTACGGACGTCGGTCAGGTCCGTGAGCACAACGAGGACAACTTCCTCGTGGGTGATCTCACGCGCCGCTCTCGAGGCTTGCTCGAAGCGAACCGCGCCACCGCCATCGGCCCCCAGGGCGCCGTCTTCGCCGTATGCGACGGAATGGGCGGGGCTGCGGCCGGCGAGATCGCCAGCCAGCTCGCGGTCGACATCATCTACGAGCGCCTCGTCGACGGCCTCGGTGATTCGCAGCGCCCGATCAAGCGTGACGACCTCGCGCGCCGGCTGGTCCGCTCCGTCGAGACGGCCGGCCTTCGCATCTTCCACGAGGCCAAGGCCGACCGCTCGCGCCGCGGCATGGGCACGACCGTCACCGCCGCCGCGCTCGTCGACGACGTCCTCTTCTTCGCGCAGGTCGGCGACTCGCGCGGCTACATCCTCCGCGGCGACACGCTCGTGCAGGTCACCCGCGATCAGTCGCTGGTGAACCAGCTCATCGAGGCTGGCCAGCTCACCGAAGAGGAAGCCGAGACCTTCGAGCACAACAACATCATCCTGCAGGCGCTCGGCACCTCCGACACCGTGCAGGTCGACCTCACCTACGTCGAGCTCCGCAAGGGTGACATCCTTCTCCTCTGCTCGGACGGCCTCTCGGGCATGGTGCGTTTCGACGAGATCCGCGAGCTGCTCAAGTCGTCGGTCGAGCCCCTCGACATCTGCAAGGGGCTCACCGAGCGCGCCAACATGGCCGGCGGTCACGACAACATCACGGTGATCGTCGTCCAGTTCGACGGCGACACGCTGAAGGCCCTCGGCGAGACCGACGAGCCCCTGAAGTACCGGAAATACACGCTCGGCGACGAGTCGTTCTCCGACACCGTGCCGCTCGCGGCCGGCGACCGCGCCGCCCACGGCGCGGGTGTTTCGGGCGAAGACCCGAACGCTCCCGCCCGCAGCCTGCGTCCCCCTTCCGCCGCGGCGGCATCGCGACCGCCTGGCCCCTGGCACGAGCAAGGCGGCCACCGCGCGCACGAGCATGACGACCGGATCGACATCCCAGGCACGCACGTGCCGATCTGGATGGTCATCGGAATCGTCTTCGGTGTGGTCGTGCTCCTCGCGGGCACGGCGTTTCTGCTCCTTCGCGGCTGAGCGACACGCGCCCGCGCTCGCGCGGGCTCAGTCCGCCGCGCGACGGGCGACCTCGCGCGCGACGGCGTCCCCTCGATCGACGAGCAGCGCCTCACGCGCCGCGACGCGCGCCCCCGCTCGGTCGCCTCGCGCCAGCCGCGCGACACCTATCCAGCTCCACGCCGCTCCGGCTCGAGGGCGATCCGCCTGCCCGGTGAGCGGCGCGAGGATCTCCTCCGCCTCGTCGAAGGCATCGCGCCGGAGGAGCTGACGCGCGACGAGCATCCGCAGCTCAGGCGTGTCGCCGAAGCGCGCCCGCGCACGACCGATCACGTCGTCTGCGTCCGCCTCGCGGTCCAGCCGGAAGAGACACTCCGCGAGGCCGAGATACCCGGCAGGCACCTCCGCCTCGACCTGCGTCAGGCGCAGGAATTGTTCGCGCGCGTCCTCGAACGCGCCGCGCTCGAAGAGGCGGCGCGCGAGATTCACGCGAGAAGCGACGAACGCCGGGTCGACCTTGAGCGCCTCGCGGTAGTGCTTCTCGGCGCGCTTTCCCTCCCCGCGATGGTCGGCGAGCAAGCCGAGGGCATGATGCGGCGCGGGGAGGTCTGGATTGAGATCACGGGCCTTCGAAAAATCCTTGTGCGCGCGATCGAGGTTTCCCCGGCGAAGCTCCACGTACCCGAGGTTCACCCACGCCTCCGTGAAGCGGGGGCTGAACTCGATCGCGACCGCAAGCCTCGCCTCGGCCGTGGACAGGTCGCCCGCTGCCAGCGCTGCCGCGCCGTCACGGTTCAGCTCCAGCGCCTTCGGCGGCAAGGGCGGCACGGACGCGCATGCTGTCCCCGCGAAGAGAGGGAGAATGACGCTGGCGAGGCGGACGAGCGAGAGGAACGTACCGAGCCGCATGGTCGCTCCTTCGACCACCGGTACGCTCGAGTTGCGTGGAAAATAGGCCGCGCGAAGCAGTGGTGAAAACGCCTGCGGCCTGGGCTATGGTTCTCGGAGCGACAATGAGCGACCTCCCCACGATCGCGGGCTTCGTCACGGCCGGCCACGCGGTCCTCTTCGAGGACGCCGAAGCGCCATGCTGCGATGTCTGCGCGGGCGCGCTCACCAGCGACGACGCGGAGACCGACGGCGAGGAGAGCAGCTCGGGTCGCGGCCTGCTCGTGTGGAGTCGCGGCGATGAGCGGCGCTACCAGGAGCCGCCGCTCTGCGCGGCGTGCGCGACGGCCATCGGCGTGAGCGCGCTCCAGCGCTGGGAAATCGAAGAAGAAGAGGGCTGAGGCGCTACTGCAGCGTCTCGTCTTCTTCCGAGCTCGGACCAAACTCCCCGGGCGGGCGTCGCTCGAGATGCTCGAGACACAGCGCGCGGACGGCCTGCGCGACCGTGGGCGAAGAGGCGACGAGGCGGAGCTCGTGTCGCAGGAGGAGACCGGCGACGGGCGCGGCAATCTCGAGCGGCGTGTCCGGATTGAGCACGAGCGCCATGCGAATGCGCGGCCGATGCGCCCATCGCGGCTGCCGGGCGATCTCCGCGAGGACGTCAGGCCGACACGGGCGACGGGCGGCAACCGCGAGGACGTCCTCCTCCACGACCTTCGGATTCGCGAGGACCATCCGGATCACGTCGGGGTGCGGATCACGCAGGAGGCGATCCATCATCGCGCGGTTGGGCCTGCGTGCGAGCGACTTCCGCTCACCGAGCGTGAGCGGCCGTCCCTTGCCGTAGTCGGGCACGCGATCGTCCTCGGGCCTGCCTACGTCGCGAGGCTCGATCATCGCGAGCGGCTGCCGTACGAGTCGCTCCAGCGCGAGATGCGGGACGCCGAGCGCCTCCTCGCGGAGCAGCTGCACGACATCGCCGCAAGCCTCGTGATTCAACGCGTCCACGAGCGCGACGAGCGCCTCGCGCGCAGACTCTTCGGCTTGCTCCGCACGCGCGCAGAGGATGTCGAGCATCGCAGCGAGCTCGACGACCTCGCCGCGCATCAGAACGCTGCGCATGTACGCGGAACGCAGCGATGCGTCCGGCATCGCGCACGTCGCGCGAACGAGGGCCTCTGCTCGTTCGCGCGCCAGGACCGGCTTCACGACGTCAGAAGCCTAGGTCCTTGGGACCCGCAGCCGCAGGTTTGGGCGGCGTCCCCGGCTTGGGCGGCAGCGCCGCGGGTTGCGTCGGGGGAGGAGCCGCTCCGACGATGGTCCCCTTCGGCGTGGTGGTCACGACCGCACGACCTCCACCCGGCGGGTGATACGTCGTCACCGCCGCGACGGCCGCGACCGGCGCCGCAGAGGCGGAGGCCGACGCGGAAGGAGGCGTCACCGGATTCGCTGCGACGGCGCTCGCCGTGGGATCCGCCGGTGGATCGGCGGGCTTCATACCCGTGGCGTCGGCGGACGCGACGGCCGCAGTCGCAGAGGTGACCCCCGACCCCGTCGCGCCCGCGGCGGTGCCCGCGCGACCCTTTACGAAGGCGAAGCCGCCGAGACCCAGGCCGACCACGGCGAGCATGCCGATGCCGACGTAGACCGCGATCGGCACGCCCTTCCTGGGCATCCCGCCGGCGTCGATGCCGGAGAACGTCTGCGCGACCGGATTGCCGGTCGTGCCTTGCGGCGCCTGGGCGTATCCCGGGTGACCCGGAGGAGGCCCCATCGGCATACCGTGCGGCTGCCCCGGCGAGGAGCCCATGCCCGGGGGCTGCATGCCCGGAGGCGTGTGCATCAGGTGGTTGGGCGTCTCCATCGCCGCGGTGTGCGCGCCGGGCTGAGGCGTATTCGGAGCATGCGCGAACACCTCGGTGCCCGGCGCGTTCACCATCATCGCCGTCTGCGCGCCAGGCTTCTCGCTCGCGCGGTTGAGGCGGCCACGCTCGGTCACCTCGGTGACGGAGGACTGCCCGAGCGACATGCTGAGCGACTCCGCGAACGCCTTGGCGGTCGGGTAGCGATTGTCCGGGTTGCGATCGGCAGCCTTCGCCCACCACTGGTCGAACCCGAGCGGGACCAACGGGGAGTACGTCGACGGCGTCGGGATCGGCGAGACGATGATCTTCACGAGGAGATCACCGAGCGCCTCGCTCTCGAATGGCAGCCGCCCCGTCAGGCACTGGAACACGATGACGGCGAGCGACCAGAGGTCGCTGCGGGAGTCGACGGACTTGATGCCCTGCGCCTGCTCGGGGCTCATGTAATAGGGGGTACCGAGCATCGCGCCCGTCTTCGTGTTCGAGCCGTCGAGCGTCTGGGACGCCGACTTCGCGACGCCGAAGTCGAGGATCTTCACGATGTCGCGGTCGTCGTCCTTGACGACGAAGATGTTGTCCGGCTTGAGGTCGCGGTGGACGACGCCAGCCTGATGCGCGCGACCGAGCGCACGGCACACCTGCTGGATGACGAAGTTCACCTCGGGCGGCGTGATGCGGCCGCCGCTCCTCGTGAGGCGCTTGCCGAGGTCCTCGCCCTCGAG
>JANXVA010000176.1 GCA_025351875.1 Myxococcales bacterium
GAATGGCGATGGCTGACGACGGAACGATCCTCCGTCTCGATTCGTTCGTGCGCTACGTGCCCGTCGAGGAGGTTCTCTACGAGCACGTCTTCGGCGTCGAGAAGCCCATGGAGCACATCACAGGCCTCTTCACGTGCCTTCTCCGCAACGAGATCGCGAACTTTCGCGGTACGCAGGACGAGCAGGGCGAGACGCTTTCGAAGCGCTTCGACTTCGCCACCCAGGCCGGCTCGTACGCGCTCATCCGGCGCGAACGAAAGCTGCTCAACGAGCGTATTCAGCAGTTTTGCCACGACAAGATCGACAACCGCTACGGCGTTCGCTTCGTCGCCGTCGACCTCGCCGACATCCTCCCGCCCGACGAGCTGGCCGATGCTCTCAATGCCGTCATGCAGGCGCAGAGCGAGTCCGAGGCGATGCTCTTCCGTGCGGAAGGCGAGTGCCAGCAGCGCATCCTCGCTGCGGACCGCGGCGTCCGCATCGCCAACACCCGCGCGAGCGCCATTGAGGTCGAGATCCGCACGTTGGCCGCGTTCCTCCATGATCTCGAGACGAGCGGGGTACTCGATGCTTACGTGGCACGCCGCCGGTCCGAGGTGACCAGTGAGTCGCGCGCACTCTTCCTCAAGGAGACGAGCTCATGAACGCCGATACCATCCAGCTCATTGTCGGGCTCGCGCTCGGCGCACTTGCCATTCCGCTCGGCGGGCTTCTTCTACGTGGGATTGCGATCGAGATCGAGGACGAGGAGGCCGTGCTCGTCACGAGCTTCGGCAAGCTCGTACGCACGTTCCGTCATCCTGGCCTGCACTTCTATATCCCCAAGGCCCTCCCCTGGACGAAGCACACCCGAGTTTCCCTCCGGCGCGACTTTCGCCACTTCAAGAACGTCCACGTCAACGACGCAGCAGGCACCACGGTGATCGTCGATCTCTGGCTGGAGTTCCGGGTCGCCGATCCAGCGCGTGCGATCTTTTCCGTGGCCGACTGGAATCGCTCGCTCACGAACCTCGTCGCTCACGCCGCGACATCGATCCTCGGCAGTCGTGACTTTCGCCAGATTCTGAACGATCGGACCGAGCTCAGCACGCTCTTACAGAACGACATCAGTCACGAGACGGAGCGCTGGGGCCTCGAGATCGAGCTCGTGTTCATTCGCAACGTGAGCCTCCTCCCGGAGGTCTCGCGGCAGATGTTCGAGACGATCGCTGCACGGCTCGAGCGGGCGAAGGCGCACGTCGACGAGGTCGGCCGGCTGCAGGTCGCGCAGCTCGAGGCCGATACCGCCATGCAGGTCGCCTCTCTCGTCGCCGAGGCCAAGGGTCAATATCCCGCCGCTATCGGCCGTGCGCTCGCGGACCTCAAGCGGACCCCGGTCACGTTCAAGGCGTACAACGAGCTCTATGACCTCTCTCTCGTGCGTCCGCATCGAACTGTGACGTTTCGCGGATTCGACCCCGGCGAGCTCCCCGCGTCTGACGCGGCGATGATCGTCCCGGGCGTCGACGGCGCGAGCAACGGCGGGGGGACGCCGTCCCACCTGCCGCCACTGCCTGCCTATCCAGACGCCGCGCGGAAGCGCTCCTGAGCGGAGGCCGGCTCAGACGCCCTTCGAGGGATGCGGGCGCACGACCAACACGGAGCGATCGCAGTGGTTCACGACCTTCGCTGCGGTCGTCCCCAGAATGCGATCGAGGGCGCCGTAGCCGTGTGAGCCGAGCACGACGAGGTCGCAATCGAGCGTCGTCGCTTCGCGACAGATCGTGTCCCACGGCGTGCCGATGTGTACATGGAGCCCTTCGATCGACCCGTCCGGGATGTCCTTCGCGAGAACTTGGAGCTCCGCCTTGGCCTTCTCGGTCATCGTCTCGATCAAGTTCGCACCTCGCTGGACGGACACGAGGTTCTCCAGCTCCGGCGGGATACCTACGGCGCGCAGGAGTGCCATGCGGGCCCCGGTGCGCTGCGCGATATCGGCGGCCGCTGCGAGGACGAGCGAAGCGCGTGGCGACGCGTCGAGACAAACGAGAATCGGGTTCATATCGCGCAGACTGCACGGCAGATGCCACGTACTCGGATGCACGAGAACCAGCTGGAGCATTCGTCGCATGCAATCGACCGGCGCAAGCTATGCGCTGACGCGCACGACGTTCGCCCCTCTCGGCAAGCCCGGACGACCTCTCATCGAATGGTCGCAACCATCAAGGCCGCTGTTGGTATGGGATGTGCGACGCGGCTGCCCATGCAGACCTCGCGACGGATGCTCGTCCCGTACGACTTCACTGGGTCCAGCACCCGCGCATGCGACTACGCGCTCGAGTGGAGCGCAGCCGTTGGGGCCGCGCTGTGCCTCGTTCACGTCATCGAGCACTTCGACATACCGCTGACCACTGCGGAGGAGGCGGCGCTCGTCGACGCAGCAAAATGGGAGCTCGAGAACGCGGCTGGCTTCATGCGCCCGCACGTTCGCGAGGTGGAGACCGCGGTCCTCCACGGCCTGCCCTGGCAGGAGATCGAGCGCGCCGTACAGGACCGCCGCGCCGACCTTGTCGTCATGGGCACTCATGGTCATCGTGGCATTGCTCGGGTGCTCCTCGTCGCCGCGAAGGTGCTCCAGGTATCGAGCGTGCCGGTGATGACCGTTCCCGAGAACGTCGCCGTGTCTCGAACCGCGGCGGGAAAGCGCCTTGCCGCGCCCCTCACCCAGGGAGGCCTCGAGCAGCCGCATATCATCGCTCTTTCGCGCGGCGCGTTGGCCGTGGCCGCCGCGCTCGTCGATGAGATGCACGGTACGGCGGATCTATGGGCGGTCGAACAGGTCGTGACCGGAGACGGCCAGGTCCTCGGGGCGATCGGCGAGGACGGAACGTTCGTGCCCGAGGGCTCGCACGTCGTGAGCGACGCCGCGCGCGACGAAGCGATGGCCTTGGCACGTGCTCGGCTTCGCAGCGAGGTGAAGTCGCTGAAGGGAGCGCGCCCGAACGGCGACTGCTCGGACCGGGCCGTTGTGCTCGTCGCCGATGGCTTGTTCTCTCTCGCCCACATTCGCGTGGCGATCGCGGCGCTCACCAAGCTCGGCCCGCGCACGATCGTGATCGCGAGCCCCGTGGTGGCGCGGGATGTAGCCCTTCAGCTCGAAGGTCGAATCAACGGGGTCGTCTGGCTCGACCGCGCCACGATTGCCAGCGCGTGCGCCTACCGCGACGACGCTCTCCCGTCGG
>JANXVA010000185.1 GCA_025351875.1 Myxococcales bacterium
CGTGGGCAGGCGGCTCGCACACGGTGACGTCGGGCGCCGGCTGCGTCAGCGACAAGGCGTACACGAGCGGCCTCAAGAGCACGACCGGCGACACCTTCACGCACACGTATGCGACGGCCGGCACCTTCGAGTACTTCTGCGAGCCGCACTGCGCGAGCTCCGGGATGAAGGGCACGATCATCGTGCAATGAGATGAGACGACGAGCGCTTCCCCTCCATCCGGTCGCGCTCGTCACCGCGCTCGCGCTCGCCGCGTCCTCGCCGGGGTCCGCGCCTGCGACGCCGCCCCCTCCCTCCCCTCTGGTCGCGCCGAGCGCGTTGCCTGCCGACGCGGCCGCGCGTGGGACGGCGGCCGCCGCTCTCGCGGAGACGGCTCGACTCGACGCCGAGGCGCGCGCTCCGGCCACCGACGTGCGCATCGCCCCGTCTTCGCGCGGAGCGCTCGGCGCGTGGCTCGTCGCGGGTCCCTTCAAGGCCGCGCGGCCCGCGCTCGAGACCATGCCGCCCGGCGTCGACGAAGCGACGCTCGCGCCTTCGTCCGGCGCGACGCTCGGCGGCGAGCGCGACTTCGGACCACCAAAGAGGAGGCCCGCGGCGCGATGGACCACAGCCTCGAGCAACGAAGGCGCGATCGACCTCAAGGCCGCGCTCGAACCCGCCGGTGCGGAGCTCATCGCCTACGCCGCCGGCTCGCTGCATGTCGAACGCGCCGGGCGCTACCTCCTCTTGCTCGGCGTCGACGACGGCGTGCGCGTGAGCGTCGACGGGCGCGTCGTGCTCACCCGCGACGAAGGCCGCGCAGTTCGTGACGACGACGACATCGTGCCTCTCGCGCTCGAAGCCGGGGACCACGGCGTCGTGCTGAAGCTCCACCAGCGTGACGGCGCGTGGGCTTTCCGAGCGCGCTTCGTCGACGCGACGCTCGCGCCTCCTCCGGGCGCATACCTCAGGCTGCCTGGGACGAACGCCGACGACGCACGCACGCTTGCGACGAGGATGTCGTGGGTCTCGCTCGACCGTGCGTTCGACGGAACGGTCGATCCGCCGCGCTATCGCCCCAAGCTCACTGTGCGCTTCCTCGAAGGCGCCCCGCGCGGCGTGCCGGTCCCGGTGAGCGCGCGCCTGGTCCGCGCACCTAACGAGGAGCCCATCTACGATCTGCAGGCAGGAGGAGTTCCCGTCACGGCCGCCGGAGCGGGTGAGCTGGTCGTCGCGCTCCCGTCGCTCACTCCGTTCACCGCGCCTCTCACGCTCGAGAGCACGGTGGCAGGCCGCGTCGTGAAGAACGCGCTCCCCGCACGCCCCGGCGCCGAGCAAGCGGTCGCGCGCGCCGAGCGAGCGCTCGTCAAGACTCCGGCGGGCGCCACGTTTCTGGCGGAAGGCTCGCTCGACTCGGTGAAGTACCTCACCCGTCGCCTCGGCAACCTCCTCGGGCGCGGTGACGCCGACCTCGAGGCGCAGACCGACGAGGCGCGTGAGCTCGATCGCATGTCCGCGAACCTCGAGCGCGAGGTCGACCCCTTCGAGGGGCGCACCGGACCGATGCGGCGCGCTCTGCGCTCCACGATCGACGGCGACTACTCGGAGCTCGGCGTCTACGTGCCGCCCTGGTACCGCGCGAGCGCCACGCGCAAATATCCGCTCGTGGTCGGCCTCCATGGGCTGAACGGGTTCTCGATGGGCGTGATGCGCTGGCTCTTCGGCGGCGACGATCCCAAGCGAGACCAGGGCTGGGAGGACCGCCATGTAGGCACGCTCCCGAACGCCGATGCGTTCGTGATCACCCCGTTCGGCCACGGCAACACGCTCTATCGCGAGCTCGGCGAGACGGACATCATGCACGCCGTCGAGTGGGCCATGCGCCGCTACCCGATCGACCCGACGCGCGTGACCATCACGGGCATGTCGATGGGTGGCATCGGCTCCGCGGCTATCCCGCTCCATCGACCGCACGTCTTCGCGGCCGCCGAACCGCTCTGCGGCTACCACAGCTACCTGATCCGTGGCGACGTCGCCGGTCGCTCCCTGCGCCCGTGGGAGCGCTATCTCGCAGAGGAGCGCTCGAACGTGCTGTGGGCCGAGAACGGCGAGCACCTGCCGCTCTTCATCGTCCACGGCACGCAGGATCTCCCGGAGGAGAACAGCGGTGTGCTCATCGAGCGCTACGAGAAGCTCAAGTTCTCGGTGAAGCACGAGCACCCCGAGGCCGGGCACAACGTCTGGCAGCAGACGTACGAGGATCTCAAGGGCCTCAACTGGCTGCTCAACCGTCGCGTCGACTTGCATCCCTCCCATGTGCGCTTCAGGACGACGCGCACGCGATGGAGCACCAGTGCGTGGGTCTCGGTCGACGAGCTCGCGACCGAGTCGGGCTGGGGCGACGTCGACGCGCGGGCGCACGCGAAGACGAAGAGCCTCACCGCCACCACCAGCGGCGTCGCTCAGATGACGTTCGCGCGCGACCTCTTCGGCACCAGCCCCGTGACCGTCACGGTCGACGGCCAGCGGCTCACCTTCGACGAGGGCGAGGCGCTCGTCCTCGCGCGTGGCGGAAGCACGTGGCGAAAGGGCGCCCTCGAGCACGCCGGTCTCTACAAGCACGGCGCCGTGACCGGGCCGATCCGTGATGTCTTCGCCGAGCCCATCCTCTTCGTCTACGGCGATGGCGACGAGGCGCGCGCCAACGAGCAGGTGGCCCGTGCGTTCGCGAAGATCAGGCCAGGCGTCCAGGTTGCCTACCCCTTGATGAGCGACGCGGAGTTCCTCGCGAAGAACGAGCCGCTCGCCAACGACCGCGCGCTCTTCCTCGTCGGACGCGACAACCGCGTCCTCGCCGCGCTCGAGCGCTCCGCGCCGATGCCGATCCGCGTCGAGTCAGGTCAGGTCACGATCGGTCGTGAGCGGCTGACCGGGAGAGAGCTCGGCGCGGCGTTCATCAGGCCGAATCCGTTGCGCCCGGACCGCTATGTGGTCGTCGTCGCCGGCGCCGACGTGGCCGGAACGCTGCGCGCGGCGTCGCTCCCGGATCTTCTCCCTGACTTCGTGGTGTGGGACGAAGCGGTCGCGCCGTCGCGCGGCCAGGTGCTCCTCGGGACGGGCTCGCTGCGCGCTGGAGGCCTCTTCACGAAGGAGTGGGCGCTCCCGGCGCAAGTCGCGGACCCGCTTGCGCGCTCCTCCCGCGCCCAGCAGAAGCCCGAGATCGATCCTCCGCCGCAGGGCGAATCGGCGCCCTGAGGCCGGCAGAGCTTGTGAATCGAGGCTCGCGCCGCCGATTCGTGGCATTACATTGGTGCCCACCGATGACCTCCCTCCGCGCGCACTCAGGATCTCGCCGACTGGCGCGGACGGTAGCGATGCTCGTCGCCCTCGCCTCGCTGCTGTGGGTGGTCACCGCGAGCGCCTTCAAGCCGCCGCCGCTGAACGGACACGTGATCGACTCGGCCGGCATCCTCACGCAGGAGCAGGTGCTCCGGATCGACCACAAGCTCGACGAGGCTCGCAAGACGACAGGCTTCGCGGTCGTCGTCTTCGTCCCTGCCTCTCTCGGTGGCGAGGACATCTCCGACGTCGCGTACACGACGTTCAACGCCTGGGGCGTCGGCTCGAAGAAGGGCGACGACGGCGTACTGCTCGTCGTGGCTCCTCAGGAGCGAAAGCTGCGCATCGAGACCGGCAAGGGCGTCGGCGGAGCCCTGACCGACATCCAGTCGAGCCACATCGACCGCGACATCATCGGTCCCCTCATGAAGGAGGGGCAGTACTTCGACGCGATCGACAAGGGCACCGACGCGATCCTCCACGAGCTGGTGAGCGGCACGCCCGGTGGCGTCAGCGACGACGGAAAGCAGCCGGGCGCTTCGAAGACGAACCCGAACCGCAATGGCCGCCGCGAGGCGCGGCCCCCGCAGAGCGCCGCCGCGAGCGCCGTGAAGACGATCGGCATCGCGATCGCCGTCATCCTCATCATCATCCTCTCGATCGTCTCGCCGACGTTCCGGCAGCTCCTCTTCTTCTTCCTCTTCTTCGGCCGCGGCGGCGGAGGTGGTGGCGGTGGAGGTGGTGGCGGCGGGTCGGGCTACGGCGGCGGCGGAGGTAGCTCGGGCGGCGGCGGGTCGAGCGACGACTACTGAGTCGAACGGCGTGTGACATCGGCTTTCTGTGATCTCGCGGCTGTCGCGATCCGAAGCGCCCGTGCGTATCGTCTCGGCGCAGGCTCATGAACGAGACCCCGACCGACCGGCGCCCAAGCGAATTCCGCTACTGGGACAACGTCGAGAGCACCCGGGTTCGCGCGGTGCGCCTCGTGGGCCGCGCCGTCCTCGGGTTCGATCTCGCGCCGCCCGACGAGGTCGTGAGGAGCTTCGCGGCGTCCTACTACGACGCCGATCCCCTCGCGGAGGCGTTCGTCGAGGAGGTCTACTTCGGACGCAGCGCGGCCGAGGGACGCGCGATGCTCGATCAGGCCATCGCGCACGGCGTGGCCTCGGTCGACGACGCCCCCGAGTCACTCCATCGGCTGTTCGAGGACATCGAGCGCGATCCCGACTGGCTCGACGCCGAGCTCATCGCGCTCGGCGCGCGGGTCTTCCGCCGCTACGGCACGGCGGTCTTCCGGTTCGCAGGCGCCATCACTCTCGAGGGCTACTCGGAGAGCTCCGTCGCGAAGCCGCTCGCCCTGACGGGCGCGTACGTCGGCGACTCGACGAAGAGGAGGTTCCTCGAGACGGCGGCGTTCTGGATTGCCGTGTCGGAGCCGGGTGGCCTGGCTCCATCCGCGCCTGGTCGCGCTTCTGCGCTGCGCGTACGTGTGATGCACGTGTTCGTCCGCAAGCGCCTGCTCGCGCATCCGGAGTGGGACGCCGCGAAGTGGGGCGTACCGATCAGCCAGGGCGACTCGCTCCTCACGCTGATGGGCGGCAGCTTCATTCCCGGCGTCGCCATGCAGGCGATGGGCTACCGCCCGTCGATGCGCGAGATCGAGGCGATGATGCACTTCTGGCGCTACGTCGGACACCTCATGGGGGTCCGGCCGACCTGCTATCCCGCTTCGGTACGAGAGGCAGCGCAGCTCGCGTTCGTCACGATGGTCAAGGCATCGCGTACCTCCGGCGCCGACGGTCGAAACCTCTGCCAGTCCTACGTCAAGGCGTTCGCGCCCGATCCCGACGCCCCGCTCGCCGAGCGCCTGAGGCAAGCGTGGAGCTACGGCGTGCACCTCGGCTACACGAGGTTCTTCCTGCCTCCGTGGACGTACCGCAAGAACCAGCTCCCGAGCGCAGGTCTCTGGGCGCTGCATCCCCTCCTCCAGTTCCCCTTCATCTTCGGCGCGGAGACGCTGCGGCGGACGTTCCCCGCCCTCGACGAGGTCGCCGATCGCGTGGCGCGCCGAAGCCGCTCCCGCTGGTTCGCGCGACACATGGGCAAGCGACGCGCCGAATACCGGCCCGCCGAACGCTTCACGCGCTGAGCACCCGACCTCGCGAGCACGGCTGTTTCGTGCGGCGTCGGCCCCGGATCAGAAGAGATAGCCGAGCTGGATGTCGACCTGCGGGTAGTAGCGCGAGAAGCGCGGTGGACCGTCACCGCCGGGGATCTTCGCCGCGTGGTACTGGATCCCGAAGCCGCCGCCGAGCAGGACCGAGCTTCCGAGGAGCGCCGAGTAGCCTACGCTCGTGCCCACGGCCGACACCGGACCCGCGCGACGCTCTCCGTTCCGAAGCCCCCACCCGACGCCGGCCTGCGCGAACGGCGAGATCCAGAGGCCGGTGGGCGCGGCGCCGAACGGGTGGAAGAAGACGCGAACGCGACCGATCATCCCGCGGAGATCACCGCCCTTGTTTGCTTCGCCGGAGAGCCCGAGAAAATCGATGTTCTGCGTCCACGGCTGGTAGTAGCTCGCGGTGAGCTGCGCCGCGACCCAGCGTGACGTCGACCGCTGGTAGCCAAAGCCCACGACGTGCTGACCGAGGTCCGCGACGAGCATGTCACGCGGCAGCTCTGCATGTTCCGCCGCCGCCGCAGGCGCGACCTCCTCCGCTCGCGCGGTCCGCGGCGAAAGTCCACCGCCGAGCGCGAGCAGGAGAGCGAGGAGGGTCGTGCGCGCACGCGTCGTCGGTCGCGAGAGCAGTGCCACGCGTCGATGCTACCCCGCAGCCGCAGCGTGAGTACGCCTCGTTGTCGACTCGTGCGCGAAGTCGACCTCGTGGGCGAAGCCGATTCGCTAGCGGCTGCGTCGGCCCTTGGTGCGATCGGCGTCGCGCGTCGTTCCGGCGCTGCCGCCCGGCGCGGGCGGACGACCGCCACGACCGCCGCCTCGCTCGGCATACGGCTTTGGCTGCTGCGGCCGGGCCCTCTCCCCGCCTCGCGGCGGCCCGGAGGTCGAGCCGCGTGCGCTGCCGCCACGGTCGTCGGTCGCGTCGTATCCTCGGCGGGCCGGGACATGTGATGACGAGCCGTTGCG
This sequence comes from Myxococcales bacterium, assembly GCA_025351875.1. Classification (GTDB taxonomy): domain Bacteria; phylum Myxococcota_A; class Polyangia; order Polyangiales; family Polyangiaceae; genus Labilithrix. Next base: position 6,461 of record JANXVA010000185.1, read on the forward strand.
CGAGCGTGCGCCCTCCGCCGGCGCGTTCGTGGGGCCACCGCTACCCGCGCCGGTTCCGCCACGACCGCTCCTGCGATGCGTGTTCGGGCCGCGCGGCTTGTCCGTGACGGCCGCCGTCGCTGAATCACGTGACTCACGAGAGCTACGCGGATCGCGAGGACCGCGCGGCTCACGCGACAGCGCGGAATCACGCGGCTGCGCGGGATCACGCGGCTGCGCGCGATCCTCGCGCGGCCCGCGGGTCACAGCTGCTCGACGTGTGCGGTCGTCGCCGGTCGGACGTCCACGCTCGCCGCCCATGCCTCGCGTTCGACGCGCGGGCGCCATCGCCTGCTCGGGCGGCGACGGGATCGACTTCGGGACGCCGTAGGTCTTCTTCAGCTGGACGAGCTCTTCGCGCGTCATGTGCCGCCACTGGCCCGGGCGAAGGCGCTCGGCGGAGATCTGCGCGAACGACAGACGCGCGAGGCGCATGACGGGGAAGCCGGTGGCCTCACCCATGCGACGGATCTGCTGGTTGCGACCCTCCTTGATGGTGAGCTCGAACCACGTCTTGTCGCCCTCGAAGCGGAGTGTCTTCGCCTCGGCGGGCGCCGTGACGCCGTCCTCGAGGCGCACGCCGGCCCGCCACTGGTCCATGTGCTCGGCGGTCATCTTGCCGTTCACCTTGACGACGTAGGTCTTCGGGACGGCCTTCTTCGGGTGGAGCAGGCCTTCGGCGAAGTCGCCGTCGTTCGTGGCGAGGAGCACTCCGCTCGTCGCGAAGTCGAGCCGGCCAACGGGATACACGCGGGCCCCGACCGGCGCGAGGATGTCGCGGACCGTGGGGCGCCCTTCCGGATCGCTCATCGTGGCGACGACGCCGCGCGGCTTGTGGAGCACGATGTAAACGTGCAGCTCGGCGACGACGCGTTTGCCGTCGACCTCGATGCGGTCGTTGCGAGCGTCGGCCTTGGCTCCGAGCTCGGTGATGACGCGGCCATTCACGCGCACGCGCCCCTCGGTGATGAGCTTCTCTGCGGCGCGGCGCGAGGCGAGACCGCCAGCGGCAAGGATTTTCTGGATGCGTTCCATGTGCGGTGCGATGCTTTCCCGGTGCGTCCTCGTACCCTCGAAGGCTTCTGGCGTCGACCCGCGTGTCGCCTGACGGGACGATCCCTCGGCGCGGCCGGGCTCGTCGCCGCCCTCACGCTCCAGCCCAGCCTCGCTTCGGCCGCCCCGATCGTGATCGACGGCGTCGTCCCCGACGGCGGGCCTGATCACTTCTTCCTCGATTTCGACGTTCCGGACGGCACGCAGGAGATCGAGATCCGCCACGACGACAAGTCCGCCGCGAACATCCTCGACTGGGGAGTGAACGACCCCGACGGCTACCGAGGCTGGGGCGGAGGGACCAGCGAGGCGGTGGTGATCGGCGTGACCGCGGCGTCGCGCGCCTACGTGCCTGGGCCCATCAAGGCCGGCAAGTGGCGCGTGATCGTCGGCAAGGCGAAGGTCGTCATGTCACCGGCGGTCTACCATGTGGAGATCGACCTCCGCACGTCGCCGACGCTCACCCCGGTCCCGCGCAAGCCCTACCAGGTGGCGGCCCCGCGCAAGGCGGAGCTCCGCTACTACGCCGGCGACTTCCACGTGCACTCGAGGGAGTCGACCGACGCGACGCCCACGCTCGAGGCGAACGTCGCTCTCGCGAAGCAGCGCGGCCTCGATTTCATCGAGATGAGCGATCACAACACGATCACGCAGCTCGACTTCTTCGAGGACATCCAGGCGAAGGAGGCCGCGTTCCTCCTCATCCCCGGCATCGAGTTCACGACGTACATGGGGCACGCCAACGCGATCGGCGCGACGAAGTGGGTCGACCACAAGATCGGCCAGCCCGGCGTCACCATCGACGGCGCGGCCGACCAGATCCTCGCGCAAGGAGCGATCCTCACCATCAACCATCCTGCGCTCGACATCGGCGATCTCTGCATCGGGTGCGCCTGGAAGCACACGCTCGACCCGAAGAAGATCGGCGGCGTCGAGATCGGCACCGGAGGACTCTCGAAGGGCGCTGCGCTCTTCTCCGCGAAGGCGATCGCTTTCTGGGACGCGATCCTCGACAAGGGCATCAAGATCCCCGCGATGGGCGGCAGCGACGACCATCGCGCCGGCGTCTCGAACGGCAACGTCGAGAGCCCGGTGGGGAGCCCGACCACTCTGATCCGCGCGCGCGAGCTCTCCGTCGCGGGGATCACCGAGGGCATTCGCAAGGGTGCGACGGTCGTGAAGCTCGAGGGCCCGACCGATCCGATGTGCGAGCTCGAAGCAGCTGCAAAGAAGGGCGGCGGGGACGCACTCGCCTTCCCCGGCGACACCCTCGGCGTCCGCAAGATCGTCCTTCGCGCGAAGGTCAGCGGGCGCACGCCCGGCGACTCGCATCAGATCCGCCTCGTCAAGAACGGCATTCCCGTCGGCGACCCGGTCGACGTGACGAGCGACCCGTTCATCTACGAGACGATCGTCGACGCACCCGCAGAGGGCGAAGACCGCTGGCGCGCCGAGGTGCTCCTCGAAGGCGCCCCTCTCACGGTGACGAGCCACGTCTGGTTGAAGCTCGATCCCACCGGCCCGCTCGCGGTGGAACCGGCGACGGACGACAGCGGCGGCTGCGCGGTCACGGCGCGCGAGTTGGCAGCGACATCACACGGCGTCCCCATCGCTGCGCTCGGCCTCGTTGCGCTCGCGATCCTGCGTGCGCGTGCGCGCGCACGCTGACAGCTCGGTCACTTCGCGAAGGCGCAGGTCTCGGCGCAGCCGTCGCCGTCCTTGTCGATGAGCGTCGCTCCGGGCGCGCAATCGATGATGACCGGCGGGCACGCGACGGGCTTGCAGCCGTCGATGCAGCCGTCGCCGTCGAGATCGGCGGGCGTGCTCCCCGCCGCGCAGTCGCCGAGGAACTCGGGGCACGCGTTCTTCACGCACTGATCGAGGCAGCCATCTCCGTCCACGTCAGCCGGCGCATAGCCGCGCGCGCAGTCGAAGCCGACGGCCGGGCACGCGCCACGCACGCAGCTCTCGGCGCAGCCGTCGCCGTCGGTGTCGGCCGGGGCAAGCCCACTCTGGCAGTGGATCGGCCGGCAGGTGGCGCCGCTGCTCGACCCGCTGCTCCCGCTCGATCCGCTGCTCCCGCTCGACCCGCTGCTGTTGCCGATCCCGCCGCCGTCGACGCTCCCCCCGCACGCCACGAGGACCATCGCCACCGCGCCCAGCGCAAACCCGGTCAAGAGCGTCTTCATGATGGCTCACCCATCAGCACAGGTTGGGCCACCGCGAGTTCGACCGCTATTTTTGGGCTCGAATCGAAGTCCGAGCCCGCGGGACCCTGGAGGCTGCGCCATGCGGTGGCGCCTGTGGCACACCTGCGTGGCACACCGCCCTCGGCTCGTTCTCGCGCTCACCGAAGCAAGCGCGCCCGCTACTTCTTCTTCGCTGGCGGGGTGACCGCCTTTGCGCCCGCGTCCGCCGCCGTCGGGGTCGAGCTGGCGCCGGCGTCGGCCTTCGCGGCCATCTCGGCGTTCATCAGCTCGTCGCGCGCCTTGCGATCGGCCGTCTCGGCCTCGTACTTCATCTGCTCGTCGCGGTCCCACCGGTCGACGTGCCCGTCGTACGTGTCGTCCAGGCCGACACGCTCGAGGCGGCCGCGGGCGTAGATCTCCCAGATGTCGGCCTTGCCGTCGAAGTTGCGGTCACGCCGTATGCGCTGGAGCTGTCCGTTGACGTAGAACTTCCAGACGTCGGGCTTGCCGTCGTTGTTGGTGTCGACATCCTCCTCCGCCATGCGACCGTCGACGAAGTTGATCCAGAGATCGATGCGGCCGTCGTAGTTGCGATCGGCCTCCTCGTGGATCGCCTCGCCCTTCGCGTTGAAGGTGCGGACGACGTCCTTGATGCCGTCGAGGTTCGTGTCGATCTCGCGGCACACGAGCGTCTTGTGACGGGCGTCGCCCTCGCCGTACGTCTTGAAGATACGCCGCACGTTCGGCCGCAGCGCGCCCGGCCCGTTCGTCTCGCTGACCTCCAGCTCGGGCTTGTCCTTCCAATCGCACATCGTGCGGTCGTCGGCAGGCCACTTGCTCTGGTCCTTCGAGCCGCCCGGCGCCGTCGCGACCTTGACGTTGCCCTTGGCGGCGTCGCCGCCGCACGCGCCGACCGCGAGCGACGCGGCGACGGAGGCTGCGATCAGCGTTCCATACGAGAAGACCTTCGATGCGGTGCGCGTACTCATCGCTTCGCTCCTCCACGCTGGGGCTTGCCGGCGACGCCTGCGTCCTGGGACGGCGGCGTGACCGGCGGCGCGGGCTCGTTGTTCACGCTGGGCATCGACATCGTCGGCGCTAGAGGAGCGGAAGGCGCGGGCGCAGGTGCAGGCGCGGCGGCTGTCCCCGCGTCGCCCAAGACGACCTGGCCACCGGCCCCCAACGTGATCGAAGACTCGGGCTCGGGTACGCCGTCGCCGTTGCGGTCCATCGCGATCGTGACCTTGTCACCGTCGTAGGTCCACCACTGGTCGATCTTGCCGTCGCCGGTCGCGTCTCGCTCGCGCTTCGTGCGTGCGCCCGTCGCGGGGTCGAAGAAGTCCCAGGTGTCGATCTTGCCCTGGTTCGTGGTGTCGAGCTCGCGCCGCACCAGCTTGCCGTTCTCGAAGTACTCGATCGAGTTGACGATCCCGTTGTCGTCGTAGTCGGCCTCGCGGCGCCGGAGCTGCCCCGTCTGGTCGTAGTACTCGAACATGTCGGGCTTGCCGTCGTGGTTCAAGTCCGTGATCCGGCAGATCTCGCGGCCGTTCTTCGACACCTTCTTGATGTCGGGCTTGCCGTCGTTGTTGGCGTCGAGCATCTCGACCTTGTTGCCCGACTCCTCGCACGCCTCGTGCTCGATCACCTGCGAGCGGACACCGTTCGGAAGCTTGGCGTTCGCCACGCCAGAGTTGCTGTCCGAGCCGCAGCCGGCAGCCCCCGTGACCACGAGCGCGCCCGTCCCAGCAAGGGAGAGCGTCAAGGCGCCCACCTTCAGAAAGCCGTAAGCCATGGGGTCTCTCTCTCGCGCCCAGACCGCGCGGCGCATGATGCCACCATAAACGGCCTTCCGCCCTGGCCGCAAGGTGCGCCCCCCGGCCGGGCGCTGCCGAGGCCGCAAAAATGGTTCAACCTATTGAATGTATGTGAGAATTTTCAAACAAAGGTGCATTTTACACCCAGGCAACGGTCGCCCTTGACCGTCACGTATGTTCACGTAGTGTATCTCCATCGGCCGGGGCTCGGAATCGGCGCTGGCGGCACGTTCAGGAGTGCACTAACAGACCGATCGCGAGAACGAGCGCACCTCGGCAACCAGGCTGCGGGCAGCGGCGAGAGCTCGAGTTAACACGTCGGAAACCAACAGGAATCTCGTGCGGAAGAAGATTTCGACCACCATCTACGTGACGCCGGAGCAAGCTGACAAGCTGAAGCTCCTGCACGAGCGCACGAAGGTGCCGGTCGCCGTCTACATCCGCGAGGGGATCGACCTGGTGCTCCGCCACTATGCGCACATGCTCCCCGGTCAGCTGGCGCTCGTGCCCGAGGGCCCCAGCGACACGGCGCACGGCGCGCAGGCCCCGCAGTCGCCTCGCCCGCCGGACGTGATGGATGCTAGCAACCACGCTTCTCAGCCCCCGCCCTCTGCTGCAGCGGCCGGCGGTAAGCAGTAGAGTCGCCGCTCCCCTCTCCGTCATCCCCTTCTCTACCATCGTTAGCACCGTCATCCAGCCGCCCGCCGCCCGCCCCGCGCGTTCGTCGCGCCAGCGGCGAGCCTGCCTCCCGACCAATGCCGTTCGATCCGTCCAAGATTCGCAATTTCTCGATCATCGCGCACATCGATCACGGAAAATCGACGCTCGCTGATCGCATCCTCGAGGTCACCGGCGCGCTCACCCAGCGTGAGTCGCGCGAGCAGTTCCTCGACAAGATGGACATCGAGCGCGAGCGCGGCATCACCATCAAGGCGCAGAACGTTCGGCTTCGCTACACGGCCAAGGACGGCGAGACCTACCAGCTCAACCTGATCGACACCCCAGGCCACGTCGACTTCAACTACGAGGTCTCGCGGAGCCTGTCGGCGTGCGAGGGGGCGATCCTCGTCGTCGACTCCACGCAGGGCGTCGAGGCGCAGACCCTCGCGAACGTCTACCTCGCCATCGATCAAGGCCTCGAGGTCATCCCCGTCCTCAACAAGGTCGACCTCCCCTCGAGCGATCTCGAAAAGACGAAGACCGAGATCGAGCAGATCATCGGGCTCGACACCTCGGACGCCGTCGCGTGCAGCGGCAAGACCGGCGTGGGCGTACCCGACATCCTCGAGGAGATCGTCAAGAAGATCCCCGCCCCCAAGGGCAACCCTGAGGGCCCGCTCCGCGCCCTCATCTTCGACTCCTGGTACGACCCGTACCGCGGCGCCGTCGTCATGTTCCGCGTGATCGACGGCTCCGTGAAGCGCGGCGACAAGATCCGCTTCATGAACACGAAGACGGAGTTCGAGGTGACCGAGATGGGCACCTTCACACCGCACCCGCTGGCCCTCGAC
>JANXVA010000226.1 GCA_025351875.1 Myxococcales bacterium
ATGGACCTGTTCTTCATGCTCAGCGGATTCTTGATCGGGTCGATCTTGCTGCGCTCGCTGGAGAAGACCGGGACCCAAAGCCTGAAGCGCTTCTACATCCGGCGCGTCTCTCGAACGTTCCCTTCGTATTACGTCGTGCTGACGTTTCTCGCGCTGACGACCCCGCTGACGGCCTCGCAGCTGCGCCACCTCCCGTGGGAGTACCTGTACGGGACGAACTTCATGTCGTTGCTCCGGACGGACGTCGTCATGTTCTGGGGTTGGTCGCTCGCACTCGAAGAGCAGTTCTACCTCACAGTTCCGATCCTCTTCTTCATCGTGCACAGGATGAAGAGCAACCGCGCCCGGCTCGTCCTGCTCACCGCGGTGTGGCTCGCCGCGCTCGTGGTCCGGCTCGTCGTCTATTACAAGCGCGCCCCCTGGACGGACCTCGCGCTCTACGAGGCGCTGTATTTCCGGCCTCACACGCGGTTCGACACGCTGGTCGCGGGCATCATCCTGGCGTTCGTCCACCACACGTGGGGCGACCAGGTGACTCGCTGGCTCGTGAAGCCGTTCCACCGGGCGCTGCTCGGGCTGATGTCGTTCGCCTGCCTCTGGTTGCTCGTGCAGCCGTGGATGTTCGGCAAGGAGCACGTGCAGATGGTGCACGTATTCGCGTGGGGAACGGTCACGAGCATCATGTACTTCGGGTGGCTGCTGCTCCTCATCCACGGCGACACGTCGAGCTGGGTACACCGCGCGCTGTCAGCGCCGATCTTCCGCAGCATCGCGACGCTGGGGTACGGCGTGTACCTCGTGCACATCCCGCTCTGCGACTACCTCATCGTGCCGATGGCGCGTGCGATGGAGGCTCGCCATGTGCCAATGGTCGTCGTGTGGCCGGTGGCGCTCGCCTCGCTCCTCGCCTCCTCCATGGCGCTAGCGTACGTGATGCACGTCGTCATCGAGAAACCGAGCCTCCGCCTCCGCGAACGCCTCGCAGCCTGACGCTGCGAATTTTTCTCAAGGTCGCGCACGGCCGGTCGTTCACCTCGGTGTGCGAAACCCTCTCGAGAAGCATCGCAACCAGAGCATCACCCACGCAGAGCGGAGAGCGGGGTCGATCCCCGTACCCGCTCAGGACCGGCGCCGTGCGCCGCGATACGCGCTCAGCCTCGCCATCACCATGCAAGGCGACAACAATTTCTACGCCGGACTCTCCGAGGACATGTCGGAGGGTGGCGTCTTCATCGCGACCCACCACGCCTTGCCCATCGGCACGCCCGTCTTCCTCTCCTTCACGCTGCCCGACGCCGACGAGCCCATTTTCGTCTACGGCATCGTGCAGTGGCTGCGCGGCCCCGACGCGACCGCGCGGTGGGACAGCAACTTCGGCGCCGGCGCGGAGACGGGCGTGATGCCCGGCATCGGCATCAGGTTCCACGAGATGGAGCCGGCCTCCCTCAAGGCGATCCGCACCTTCGTTCGCCAGCGAAGCCCGGTGTTCTTCGACGCCTGATGCGCGGACGGCCTCAGGGCTCGAAGGGCTCGCCGAATCCCGGCTGCGGGAGCTCGACCGCGATCGCGTCCTCGAAGGCATCGTTGATCCAGGTGAAGGCACCGGGGTCGGCGTCGAACACGAAGCGCGCGGAGCGCGGTCCTGCTTCGCCGGTCTCCAGCACGGTGACGCGGAGACCGCCGACAGCGACCTCGTCACCCACACGGAGCGGCCTCTCCTCGCTGCGATACAGGTTGCGCTCGCCGATCGGGTAGAGCCCCCGGCCCGGCGCGGCGACGAGATCGAGGGTGAGCGCGTCACGTCGGAGCGCGAGCACGTGGCCGGCGTGCGAGAGCACGCACCATCGTTTGGGGGTCCGCCCGCGCGGGTCGAGCGCGAACGGAGCGAAGAAGGCGCCCGCGAGCCCCCGCACCACGCCGACCTCCGCCCGCGTCGGGTCGCCGACGCGCGCGCGCAGGGTATCGACGCGCGCCTGGAAGTCCCTGGCGTCGGCGCGGTGCTGGCGGGACTGGAGCCAGGCCGTGCCCGGCCCGTGAACGAGATGTGCGAAGCCGAGCGCGAGCGCAGCGAGCGACGCGAGGCTCGCCGGCCGACCTCGTGACACATTCGCCTCTCCCTCCGCCGGAAACCACACGCGCTCGATCAGGAGAGCGACGACGATCGAGACACCGATCATGCTGACGCCGAGGAGCCGCCGCGCGGGAACGACGGCGAGCGTCGGGACGAGCGCCAGCGCCGACCCGAGGAGGAGCCATAGCGCTGCGTTCCGGGCGGGTGGCGCGAGCGCGGCGAGCGCACGGCGTACCGGGACGATCAGCCCCGCCGCGACCCCGCACACCACCGCGGCGAGCATCCAGCGAGCCAGCCCGAGGCGCCACGCCTCTGCGTCGATCGTGAGCCAGCCGAAGGCGAGCAAGGCGACGGCATGCGACGGCGCGCCCGCGAGGAACGCACCAGGATCACTCAGCGGGTCGGAGTAGAAGCCAGACCCGGCGGTTCCGTAGCCGAGCGCACCTCGCACGGCGAGGTAGGCGAATGCCGGTACGAGGAAGGGAGCCCAGCCGACGACGCGTCGCGGGAGGGTCTCGCGGACGACCGCATCCATCGCGAGGACGTACCCGCCGAAGCACAGCGCGTACTCGCCGCCGCCGAGAAGCGAGACGCCGAAGAGGAGCGCAGCCACGCCGCCGTCACGCGGGCGTCGCGCCTCACGCCAGCGCCACTGCGCCGTCAGAGCGAGCGCGCCGAAGACGAGCGACACGAGCGTCTCGCGGTTCGCGACCCACGCGAGCGGCAGCGCATGGCAAGGCGCGAGGGCGAAGATCGCCGTCGCGAAGAGCGTGATCCGCGGAGAAAATATTCGCTTGTAGAGCGCACGTACTGCGAGCACGGCGAGCATCCACCACGCGAGCGAGTGGAGATGCATCGGGAGCGGCGCGTGCGAGAACACGCGATGATCGACCCAGAGGAGCGCGCTCGAGAGCGGGCGAAAGAACCGGATCGCGAGCTTCGGGTGCGACCACCAGGGGAGCAGGCCGCGCTCGGTCAGCGTCCCGCGGTCGTGATCGTTGACGAAGTCATAGAGGTTGAAGGGGCTCCGTGGCGCCGGGAATGTCCCCTCGACCATCGCTCCCTGGAGATAGTCGTCGAGAAAGAGCGGAGTGCGGACTGCAGGTGAGAAGAGCGCTGCGCCAATCGCGAAGAGAATGGCCAGTTCGAGCAACGGCCTGCGCGATTTCTTTCGCGTCTCCGCAGGCGTTTCGGCGCCCATGTAGGCACTCGAATCCCCCGCTTTTTCAGGGGTCTCAGTTGTGCCCGTGATCGATTCGATCATCGCGAAAGCAAGTGTAAGGCGATCGGGACTATTTTTTCGAAGCTCATCGCTTATGGTGCCCGACGTGAAGTACGCCACCTTGTCAAAGTCCGTGTTCGCCGTCACCGCAGTTCTGATCGCCACGGCCTGTGCGAACAGCGCCGACGTGCCCGCGGAGGACACCTCGCCGACGGAGCCGCCGCCCGCGAGCCCGACGACGCTGCCGGCGGCCACTCCGGCGACCACCCCGCCGCCGAAGGTCTGCCCGTCGTCCTGCGCGACGGACGCCGACTGCGCGACGGGCTGCCCGGCCCTCGCCGGCGGTGTGCAGTGCTGCGACACCAAGACGAAGACCTGCTGGGGCTCGAAGACGTCCGCCTGCCCGGCGCCGCCAGCCGATCCGCCGGCCGATCCGACCCCCGCGTACTGACATCCTCTCGCCGCAAACTTCCCGTATGATCGCTGTCCGCTGCCCATCGGCGCGGCAGTGACCGGGAGGTCGTGGAAATGACGGAGAAGTACAGGCTCGTCACGCGCAGTGATTTCGACGGCCTCGTCTGCGCCGTGCTCCTCAAAGAGCTCGGCATGCTGGACGAGATCAAGTTCGTCCATCCGAAGGACATGCAGGACGGCAAGGTCGAGGTCACGAACCGCGACATCACGACCAACGTCCCTTACGTGCCCGGTGTGCACCTCGCGTTCGACCACCACGCGAGCGAGGCCATCCGCGTCAAGGACAAGCCCGCGAACCCCATCATCGATCCGCACGCGATGAGCGCGGCGCGCGTCGTCTATGACCACTTCGGCGGCGCGCCGAAGTTCCCGCGCATCAAGGAAGAGATGATGACGGCGGTCGACAAGGCCGACGCGGCGCGCTTCTCGCGCGAGGAGATCCTCGATCCGAAGGGCTGGGTCCTCCTCAACTACCTGATGGACCCGCGCACCGGGCTCGGTCGCTTCCGCGACTTCCGCATCTCCAACTACCAGCTCATGATGGAGCTGATCGATGCGTGCATGAAGCTCACCATCGACGAGATCCTGCAGCTCCCCGACGTGAAGGAGCGGCTCGACCTCTACACGAAGCACCATGCCGAGGCGCAGGACCAGCTCCTCTGCTGCTCGAGGGTGCACGGCAACCTCGTCGTGCTCGACCTCCGCGAGCAGGAGGTCATCCACCCGACGAACCGCTTCATGATCTATGCGCTGTTCCCGAAGACCAACATCTCGATCCACGTCATGTGGGGCCTCAAGAAGCAGAACGTCGTTCTCGCGACGGGGAAATCGATCCTCGACCGCAGCTCGAAGACGAACATCGGCGATCTGATGCTCACGTACGGCGGCGGCGGACACGACGCGGCCGGCACCTGTCAGCCGGACACCGACAAGGCCGAGGCGGTCCTCGCGGAGCTGATCACGCAGATCAACACCGACGGCTGAGCGTCACTTGATCTCGAACGCCTGCACTTCGTTGCTCTCGAAGAGCGGCACGAGGACACGCGAGCGCTTCGGATCCCAGCCGAGGTCAGCGGGCGACTTCACGTTCTCGATCACGGGAGTGAAGTCGCCGCCAGGCCTTCCACGGTAGACGGCGTTCGCCTCCCAGCTCGAGATGAGCAGGTCGCCACCGGGGAGCTGGAGGAGGCCGTCGAGAGAGCCCTTCGGGAGCTTCTGCGCGAAGGGGAAGAAGACCGGCGCGCAG
>JANXVA010000277.1 GCA_025351875.1 Myxococcales bacterium
CGCGGCGCCGACCGCGCGCTCGTCGCGGCGCCGAGGCCGAGCCTCGTCGATCCCTACGAGGCGTTCATCGACGAGACGCTGAAGGCCCATCCGCGTCTTTGCGCGACACGCCTCTACGACATGATCCGTGGGCGCGGCTACGAGGGCGGAATCTCAATCTTGCGCCGTCACGTGGCCGAGGTGCGGCCGGTCCCTCGCGGCGAGGTGTACCTGCGGACCGAGCGCCTCATCGGGGAGCAGGCGCAGGTCGACTGGGCTCACGTGGGCTCGCTGGCCGTCACCGGGGGTTCGCGCCCGCTCTGGGTCTTCGTCATGGTGCTCGCGTACTCGCGCGCGATGTGGGCCGAGCTCGTCTTCGATCTGACGGTCGAGTCGCTCCGTCGCTCGCTCGTACGCGCGGCGAGGTTCTTCGATGGCGTCACGCGGCAATGGCTCTTCGACAACCCGAAGACCGTCGTGCTCGCGCGCCACGGCGACGCCGTGCGCTATCACCCGGGGCTGCTCGAGATCGCCGGTGCGCTCCGCGTCCAGCCGCGGCTCTGCAGGCCACGACGGCCGACGGACAAGGGCGGCGTCGAGCGCGCCAATCGCTACCTCCACGACCGCTTCTTCGCGGCACGCACGATCACGAGCATCGACGACGGCAACCGACAGCTGCTCGACTTCATTCGCGACATCGCGGACGTGCGACCTCATCCTCGCTTCCGTGATCGTACGGTCGCCGAGGTCTTCGCCGAGGAGAAGGAGCGACTTCTCGCGCTGCCGGCCTCGCTGCCGGAGACCGATCTCGTCGCGCCCGCCAGCGTCGACACGACCGCCTTCGTCCGCTTCGGTACGAATCTCTACTCGGTGCCACCTCGGTACGCGCGTGCAACGGTCACGCTCGTCGCGAGCGACCGCGAGGTGCGCCTCCTCGACGGCGCCGACGTCGTCGCCAGGCACGAGCGAAGCTGGGGCAAGCACCAACGCATCGAGGACCCCGAGCATCGGCGCGAGCTGCTGGAGCGGAAACGGGCGGGTCGCATCCCCAAGACGCGCGACCGACTGCTCGCGCAAGTCGCCGGCATCAATGCGCTCTACACGCGATGGGTCGAAGTCGGTCGCAACGTAGGACTCATGACCGCGCGCACCGGCAAGCTCCTCGACCTCTACGGCCCCGAGGTGCTCGCAAAGGCCGTCGCCGACGTCCTCGCGTGCGGCCTCCACGATCCGGGCGCGCTCGCGCTCCGCTGCGAGCAAGCACGCCGCGCCGCGGGCGCGCCGATGCCCGTCGCGCTCGAGCTCGGCGCGCACGTGCCCGACTGCGACGTCACCCCTCACGACCTCGGCCAGTACGACCGTCCCCGGAGCGCATCATGACCATCGACATCGCAGACGGACTGCGCGGCATTGGCGTGTGCGCATCGCGCGAGGCGCTCCTCGCGCTGCTCGCTCACGCGACGAAGGGCCGACTGTCGCCGGCCCAGGTCGTCGAGCAGATCGTCCTGCTCGAGCGCCGCGAACGTGACGCCAGGAACCTCGCTTCGCGGACGAAGAAGGCCACGCTCGGCGCCATGAAGTCGCTCGACCAGTTCGACTGGAGCTTCCCGCGCGTCATCGACCGTGCTCGCTACGAGCAGCTGCTGACGCTCGGCTTTACCGCGCGCGGGGAGAACGTCCTCTTTCGTGGACCGAGCGGTGTCGGCAAGAGCACCCTCGCCCAGAACCTCGGGCAGCGCGCGCTCGAGACCGGAAGGTCGGTCTGCTTCTCCACCGTCAACGCCGCGCTCGCCGACCTCCTCAAGCAAGAGTCGCTTCCCGCCGTCGAGCGCCGCATGAGGCGTTACACCTCGCCGGACGTTCTCATCCTCGATGAGCTCGGGTACTTGCCGTGCGACGCGCGCTCTGGAGATCTCCTCTACAGCATCGTCAGTCGCCGGCACGAGCGCGCGAGCACGATCATCTCGACCAACCTCGCCTTCAAAGAGTGGGGCACGGTCTTTCCCGGAGCCGCATGCGTCGTCGCGCTCGTCGATCGCTTCACCCAGCACTGCCACACCCTCGACATCGACGGCGACTCCTGGCGACAGCGCCCGGAGCATTCCAGCGACCTCGCCCCCTCCGGCGCGCGTAGAAAGAAGCCGCGTGCCGGCGCGAAGAAGAAGGACGCTCGCCGATGACGCGTCCCTCCGTCCAACAGCTCGCGGCCGCTCCCGAGCTCGCCGCACTCGCGGTCCTCGAGGTCGCCGCCGACACGACCGTCCTCGCGCTCGCCGCCGTCTACCCCGAGACCCACGCCCTCGACGACCACGATGACTACCCCGAGCTCCGCGCTGCGCTCGACCTCATCGATACCGCGCGCGCCGTCGCCGCCTGCGTCAACCGATACAGGCTCGCTCTCGTCCTCGCGCAGGAACGCGACGACCACTTGCCCTTCTGACCCTTCCTC